>NZ_CP015583.1:0-170000 GCF_001941945.1 Roseomonas gilardii
GGCCAGGGCGCCGTCATTGGTCAGCAGCAGCAGCCCCTCGCTGTTCAGGTCCAGCCGCCCGACCGAGATCAGGCGCGGCAGGCCGATGGGGAGCTTCTCGAAGACCGTGGGCCGCCCCTGCGGGTCCTTGTGCGTCGTCACCAGCCCGTCGGGCTTGTGGTGGCGGAACAGCCGCGTGTGCTCCGGCGCCGCGACCACCCGCCCGTCCACCGACACCGCATCGCCGGGCGAGACGAAGGTGGCCGGCGTCTCCACCACGCGGCCGCCGAGCTTCACCCGGCCCTCCGCGATCAGCGTTTCCGCGGCGCGGCGGCTGGCGATCCCGGCCCGGGCCAGGAAGCGCGCGATGCGCTCGCCGCGCTCCCCGTCGCCGCCGGCTTCCGGCGAATCGCCGCCGGGCAGATCCTCCCCGGTCATGCCGGCACCCGCTCCGCCCCGGCGCGCTGGCGGGCCGCCTCGCGGCAGGCCGCCACGAAGGCGCGGAAGATGTCGAGGTCGCGCGGGTCCACCGCATATTCCGGATGCCACTGCACGCCGAGGCAGAAGCGGTAGCCGGGATGCTCGATCGCCTCCACCACCCCGTCCGGCGCCGTGCCGCTGACCACCACGCCCGGCCCGGCGAAATCCACCGCCTGATGGTGCGAGCTGTTCACCGCGAGCCGCCCCGCGCCGCCGGTGACGCGCGCCAGCAGGGAGCCCGGCGCCACCGCGACCTCGTGCCCCGGCTCGTCGCGCGGGTTCGGCTGCTCGTGCGGCAGCGCATCGGCGACGGCGTCCGGGATGTGCTGGATCAGCGTGCCGCCCAGCGCCACGGCGAGGAGCTGCTCGCCGCCGCAGATGCCCAGCACCGGGATGTCCCGCGCCAGGGCGCCGCGCAGCACCGCCAGCTCGAAGGCGGTCCGCATCTCCTTCAGCGTCACCGTCCCGTGCCGCTCCGTGGCGCCATAGAGCGCCGGGTCCACGTCGAAGGCCCCGCCCGTGACCACGAGCCCGTCGAGCTGGTCGAGATAGGCCTCCGCCAGTTCCGGCAGATGCGGCAGCGCGACGGGCAGGCCGCCGGCCTCGGCCACGGCGGAAAGGTAGTTCTGGCGGATGGCGTACCAGGGCAGGTTGGACCAGCCGCCGGCCTCCTCCGCATCCAGGGTCAGGCCGATGAAGGGGCGTGTGGTCATGGGAAGTCCTTGGAGGGCGCCAGAAGCCGGTACAGACAGAGGCTCCGGAGGGTGCGCCCGCGAGCCGGGTCCGGCGCATCAGGCGGGCCGCGACCTTGCCCCCTGCTCTAGACCAGGATCGGGGCGGGTTGAAGCGTCCATGCCCTTGCGGCGCCCTTGCGGCCCGGCGCGGCACGAGGGCGCATGACGGAATCCACGAGGCCGCGCTTCACCGCCATGCCCGCGACTGGCTAATGAGGCGCCCTGCGGCCGGCCCGACCGGCGCGAAGCCCAGAGGGAACCGGACATGCCCGCCATCGCCGAGCTGAGTGACGCCGAGCTTGAGGCCCTGCGCACCCGCATCCAGGCCGGCTACGACGCCTTCAAGGCGCGTGGCCTGAAGCTGGACATGACGCGCGGCAAGCCGGCGCCGGAACAGCTTTCCCTCGCCGAGGCGATGCTGGCCCTGCCCGGCAATGGCGACACCACCACCGAGGCCGGCGAGGATGCCCGCAACTATGGCGGCCTCCAGGGCATCGCCGAGGCCCGCGCCCTGTATGCCCCCGTCCTGGGCGTGCCGCCGGCCCAGGTCGTGGTCGGCGACAACTCCTCCCTCGCCCTGATGCACGACACGGTGCTGTGGTCGATGGTGAAGGGCGTCCCCGGCGGCGAGCGGCCCTGGGGGAAGGAGGAGGACGTCGCCTTCCTCTGCCCCGTCCCCGGCTATGACCGGCATTTCGTGATCTGCGAGGAATACGGCATCCGCCTGATCCCCGTGCCGCTGACCGGCGAGGGGCCGGACATGGACGAGGTCGAGCGCCTCGTGGCCGATCCCGCGGTCAAGGGCATGTGGTGCGTGCCCAAGTATTCGAACCCCAGCGGCGAGGTCTATTCCGAGGCGGTGGCCCGCCGCCTCGCCGCCATGAAGACCGGCGCGCCGGATTTCCGCCTGTTCTGGGACGACGCCTACGCCGTCCACCACCTGACCGACACGCGGCACGCCATCGCCAACATCGTCGAGCTCTGCGCCGAGGCCGGGAACCCCGACCGCGCCTTCGTCTTCGCCTCGACCTCCAAGGTCACGCTGGCCGGGGCGGGGCTTGCCTTCTTCGCCTCCTCCCCCGCCAATGTCGCCTGGTTCCTCCGCTCCGCCGAGAAGCGCACCATCGGCCCGGACAAGCTGAACCAGATCCGCCATGTCCGCTTCCTGCGCGACCAGTCCGGCATCGCCGCGCATATGGAGCGCCACCGCGCGCTGATCGCGCCGAAATTCGCCGCGGTGCTGGAGGCGCTGGAGAGCCGCCTCGCCGGCACGGGCGTGGCGCGCTGGACGAAGCCGGAGGGCGGCTATTTCATCAGCCTCGATGCCCGCCCCGGTACGGCGAAGCGCGTCGTGGCGCTGGCGAAGGAGGCTGGCCTGGCGCTGACCCCCGCCGGTTCCACCTGGCCGGGCGGGGTGGACCCGCAGGACAGCAACCTCCGCCTCGCCCCTACCTTCCCCAGCCTGGAGAATGTGCGCCTCGCCTCCGAGGGCATCGCCCTCTGCGTGCTGCTGGCCGGGCTGGAGGCCGAGACGGCGGCCCGTGCGGCCCGCGCCTGAGCCGCGCCGCGCCGGTCATCCCCGCGGCCCCCGTCCGGGACTAGGGGCCTGACCGGCATGCCCTCGCCCATCGAGCTCGCCCTGGCCGAGGCACGCGCCGCCGGCCTGCGGGGGGAGGTGCCGGTGGGCGCGGTGGTCACCGATCCGCGCGGGCTCGTCCTGGCCCGCGCGGGCAACGAGGTGGAGGCCCGCCAGGACCCTTCCGCCCATGCCGAGATCCTGGCCCTGCGCGAGGCCGCTGTGCGGCGCGGCTGGAAGTGGCTGGCGGACTGCACCCTGACGGTGACGCTGGAACCCTGCCCCATGTGCGCCCAGGCCGCCTCGCTGTTCCGCGTGAGACGGGTGGCCTTCGGCGCCTATGACACCAAGGGCGGCGGGGTGGAGCACGGCGCCCGGATCTACGCCGCCGCCTCCTGCCACCATGCGCCGGAGGTCGTCGGTGGTCTGCGCGAGACCGAATGCGCGGCGCTGCTGCGGGATTTCTTCGCCGCGCGCCGCTGACCGGCCCCCTTTCCTCGCAGACGCGAAATCCCGCTTGCGCGGAAGGGCGGAGCGATACATGTACGGGATGTAATCCAGCCATCCCGCCGGCCGGCGAGCCGCCCCGATCGACCGGAGAAGCCTCATGCCATCCCTGCCCTGGCGCGATACGCCGGACCGCTATGGCCTCGTCAGCCGCTTCCTGCACTGGGGCATGGCCCTGCTCTTCGCTTGGCAGTTCGCCGGCATGGTGGTGAAGGTCACGGTCGGCCGCTCACCGCTCACCGCCTTCCTGGTCGGCACCCATGGCAGTGTCGGCGCCCTGCTCTTCCTGCTGATCCTGCTGCGCGGCGCCTGGGGCCTGTACAGCCTCCGCCGCCGCCCACCGCACGAGCCCGGCCTGCTGGGCCTTGCCGCGCGCCTCGGCCATCTGGCGCTCTACGGGCTGATGCTGGTCGTCCCCACCCTGGCACTGCTGCGGCAATACGGTTCCGGGCGCGCCTTCGCCCCGTTCGGCATCCCGCTCTGGCCGGCCTCCGGCGAGCGGGTCGAGGCGCTGGTCGCCCCCGCCAACGCGGCGCATGGCCTCCTGGCCTGGACGCTGCTGGCCCTGATCGCCGGGCATGTTGCCATGGTGCTACTCCATCGCTTCCTCTGGCGCGACGGAACCCTGGCCCGCATGGCCGGCCGTGGCCCGGCCCCGCGGCCCGCCGCCCCGGAACCCGCGCGCGCCCTGGCCGGCGCCGGGCGCGGCTGACGCCAGCCGGGGGGCGCCCACTGATCGGGCGGGGCTTTCGCCGGTTCCGCGCGGTGGCCGCCGGAGGGGTGCAGGGACGGCAGGGTTGAAGCGCAGCCGGGCGGGGCTGGTGCTGCGGTGCCACAGGAGGCGGGCGGAAGGGGGCGGGCTGAAACTTCCCGGGCCGGAAGGAGGTTCTGGAGGGGCTGCCGGCACCCCCGGCCGTTTCCTTTCCCCGAAAGCAGGTCCGCCCCACGCATGTCCGACGTTCCGCCCGCTTCTGGCCACGCGAAATTCGCAGCGGCTGCGATCCAACGCGAGATGCGGCTTCGGGAAGGGCGTCCCTTCCCGTTGGGGGCGACATGGGACGGGCTGGGGGTGAACTTCGCGCTGTTCTCCGCCCATGCGACCAAGGTCGAGCTCTGCCTCTTCGACGCCAAGGGCGAGCGGGAGCTGGAGCGGATCGTGATGCCGGAATACACGGACGAGGTGTTCCACTGCTACCTGCCGGATGCGCGGCCGGGGACGGTCTATGGCTATCGCGTGCATGGGCCGTATGAGCCGGAGAACGGGCACCGCTTCAACCCGAACAAGCTGCTGCTCGACCCCTATGCGAAGGGGCTGGTGGGCGCGCTGAAGTGGGACCCGTCGCATTTCGGCTACCAGATGGAGAGCGGCGACGACCTGAGCTTCGACGAGCGCGACAGCGCGCCCTTCATGCCCAAGAGCCGCGTGGTGGACCCGGCCTTCACCTGGGGGCAGGACCGCCGTCCCAATATCGCCTGGGCGGACACGATCTTCTACGAGACGCATGTGAAGGGCTTCACGAAGCTGCATCCGGCGCTGCCGGAGGAGCTGCGCGGCACCTATGCGGGGATGGGGCAGCCGGAGATCGTCAACTACATCAAGTCGCTCGGCGTCACCTCGGTGGAGCTGCTGCCGGTCCATGCCTTCGTGCAGGACCAGCACCTGACGGACAAGGGACTGGCGAACTACTGGGGCTACAACACGATCGGCTTCTTCGCGCCGGAGTTGCGCTATTCCGCGAGCGGCTCGCTGGCCGAGTTCAAGGAGATGGTAGCGCGGCTGCACGATGCCGGGCTCGAGGTCATCCTGGACGTGGTGTACAACCACACCGCCGAGGGCAACGAGCGGGGGCCGACGCTGTCGTTCAAGGGGATCGACAACGCCTCCTACTATCGCCTGATCCCGGACCAGAAGCGCTACTACATCAACGAGACGGGCACCGGGAACACGGTGAACCTGTCGCATCCGCGCGTGCTGCAGATGGTGACGGACAGCCTGCGCTACTGGGTGCAGGAGATGCATGTGGACGGGTTCCGCTTCGACCTCGCCACGATCCTGGGGCGCGAGCCCTATGGCTTCGACGAGGGCGGCGGCTTCCTGGATTCCTGCCGGCAGGACCCGATCCTGTCCTCCGTCAAGCTGATCGCCGAGCCCTGGGATATCGGGCCGGGTGGCTATCAGGTCGGCGGCTTCCCGCCGGGCTGGGCGGAGTGGAACGACAAGTTCCGCGACACGGTGCGCGAGTACTGGAAGGGCGACGAGGGCAAGCTGCCGGACATGGCGACGCGGCTGACGGCCTCGGGCGATGCCTTCAACAAGCGCGGGCGGCGGCCGTGGTCCTCGGTGAACTTCGTCACCGCGCATGACGGCTTCTGCCTGCACGACCTCGTTTCCTATAACGAGAAGCACAACGAGGCGAATGGCGAGGACGGGCGCGACGGGCATTCCGACAACAAGAGCTGGAACTGCGGCGCCGAGGGGCCGACCGACGACCCGGAGATCAACGCGCTGCGCGAGCGGCAGAAGCGGAATTTCCTGTCCACGCTGCTGCTGAGCCAGGGCACGCCGATGATCCTGGCGGGCGACGAGATGGGGCGGTCGCAGGAGGGGAACAACAACACCTACTGCCAGGACAACGAGCTGAACTGGGTGAACTGGGAGGGGATCGGCGAGAATGGCGAGAACCTGATCAACTTCACCCGGAAGCTGCTCACGCTGCGCAAGTCGCTGCCGATCCTGCGGCGCGGACGGTTCCTTACCGGGCGGGTGAACGAGGAGCTGGACGTCAAGGACGTCGCCTGGATCTCCCCCACCGGCAAGCCCATGGAGGATCATGAGTGGGAGGATGCCAGCGCCAAGTGCCTGGGGATGCTGCTGGACGGGCGGGCGCGGGCCACGGGGCTGCACCGGCCGACGATGGACATCACGGCGCTGCTGGTCGTCAACGCGCATCATGACGTGGTGAGCTTCAGCCTGCCGGACGTGGTGGGGGGCACGACCTGG
Source organism: Roseomonas gilardii (assembly GCF_001941945.1). Taxonomy (NCBI): domain Bacteria; kingdom Pseudomonadati; phylum Pseudomonadota; class Alphaproteobacteria; order Acetobacterales; family Roseomonadaceae; genus Roseomonas; species Roseomonas gilardii. The sequence continues at coordinate 6,278 of NZ_CP015583.1, forward strand.
CACTGCCTGATGGACACGAACCTTCCTGAGGGAGTGGAGATCGAGAGCTTCGATTCCGGACAGGAGTATCTGGTGACCGGGCGCTCGGCCCTGCTCTTCGCGCTGGAGCCGGAGGATGGGGATTCCATCGCGCTGCGGCAGACGCTGCGGGCCCTGCGTGGGCTGACGGAGCGGCCGGTGATGGGACTGCCGAAGAATGAGGAGAAGGACGGAGAGAAGGCGGAGGAGGAGGAAGCCGGCTGACGGGCTGGCGGACCGGCTTCCGCGGCATCCTCCCTTGCGCTGGGGCGCCGGAGGATGCCCGGAGGCCATGGCGTGTCGGAGGCGGGTGGCGGAAGGGGCGGCACAACACCATGTGAAGGGGATGCCGGGTGTGCCATGCTCGGCCTGACCCCTGTCCCTGCCACCGCCCGACCGATGCGAGAGCTTCCCGACCTCCTTCCTGACACGACCGATCCCCACGCCGTTTCCGCGGCCGAGCGGCTGCGGCGGGAGCGTGAGTGCGAAGCGGCCTGGGCGCGGCATCGTGGGGAGTGCTATCCGACGAGCAGCGCGGTGAACGACTGGGAGGCCTATCACCGGGCCTTGCTGTCGGAGGAGGCGCGGCTGCACGGCTTCGTGGACTGGAACTCGCCGAGATTGCGCGAGCGGCTTTCGGCGGAGCAGAACCACCGCTGCTGCCATTGCGGCAAGCGGATGGAGGCCGATGCGCCGGACCCGGACGACCGGCCGAGCTTCGAGCACATCCTGCCGCGCAAGCAGGGTGGCGGGAACCGCCCCTGCAACCTCGCCGTCGCCTGCCGCCGCTGCAACGTCGACCGCGCCCACAAGCTGGGCTGGTGCCGCGGAAAGCCCAGGCCATAGGCCCCGGCGGCGCCAGGATGGTGTGGGAATGCTATAGGCCCCATCCCCTGTCCTTCGCGCCACCGACCGGAGCGGCCCCCGCATGACCGATGCCCTGACCATCATCCCGCCCCAGGCCCCCTTGCGGGGCCGGGTCTCGCCGCCGGGGTCGAAATCCATCACCAACCGGGCGCTGCTGCTGGCCGGGCTGGCGAACGGGGAAAGCCGGCTGACGGGCGCGCTGAAAAGCGACGACACGCGACACATGGCGAATGCGCTGCGCGCCATGAGGGTGGGGGTGGAGGAGCCGGAGGAGACTGGCTTCGTGGTGCGGGGCAGCGGGCGACTGCGGGCGCCGGCCGAGCCGCTCTTCCTGGGCAATGCCGGAACGGCGGTGCGCTTCCTGACGGCGGCGGCGGCGCTGGCGGAGGGCAGGGTGGTGCTGACCGGCGACGCGCATATGCAGAAGCGCCCGATCGCGCCGCTGGTGGAGGCGATGCGGAGCCTGGGGGTGGAGGCGGAGGCGCCGACGGGCTGCCCGCCGGTCACGGTGCATGGGCGCGGCGGGTTCGAGGGACGCGAGGTGACCGTCGATGCCGGGCTGTCGAGCCAGTATGTCTCCGCGCTGCTGATGCTGGCCGCCTGCGGAGCGCATCCGGTGCGGGTGGCGCTGCGCGGCGACGCCATCGGGGCGCGGGGCTATATCGACCTGACCGTGGCGGCGATGCGGCGTTTCGGCGCGGTGGTGGAGCCGGAGGGCGGCTCGGCCTGGGTGGTGCGACCGGGCGGCTACCGGGCGGCGGAGCTGCATGTGGAGCCGGATGCCTCGGCGGCGACCTATCTCTGGGCGGCGGAGGCGCTGACCGGCGGGGCGATCGACCTGGGCGTGGCGGCGGCGGATTTCACCCAGCCCGATGCGGCGGCCTATCCCCTGATCCGGGATTTCCGGGCCATGCCGCCGGTGATCGACGGGTCGCAGATGCAGGATGCAGTGCCGACCCTGGCGGCGGTGGCGGCCTTTGGCGCCGCGCCGGTGCGTTTCACGGGGATCGCCAACCTGCGCGTGAAGGAATGCGACCGGGTGCATGCCATGGCGACGGAGCTGTCGCGCCTCTCGCCCGGGCTGGCGGTGGAGGACGGGGACGACCTGGTCGTCACCCCGGCGGCACCGGAGGGGTTCCGGGCGGCGCGGATCGAGACCTATGGCGACCACCGGATCGCCATGAGCATGGCGCTGGCCGGGCTGATGGTGCCGGGGATGACGATCCTCGATCCGGGTTGCGTGGCGAAGACCTATCCGGATTTCTGGCGGGATCTGGGTCGGCTGGGGGTGGAGATGCGGGCGGCGGGGTGAGGCCCCGGCACCTGTCCCCACCCGGCCGGTGGCGCACCGTTTCGTGATGGCAACGCCGATCCGGGGCGGGTGACATCTCCTTCAACCCGTTCCGGCGGCGGACCCAGGCGGTATGCCCGCCAGGACGCCGCACGGTGCCAGAGCTGGGTCCGCAGTCCTGTTCCGGCCCATGGGAGGCCGGGCAGGTCCTGGAAGTCCGTCGCGCGGACCGGGCGGGCATGACGGAAATGTCATCATCGTCTCCACCATCCGGTGGACGAAGGCAGGTAGTCGTTTCGGACACGGTCATTTCCACGGACATGGTTCCGGGGAGAGACGACATGCCTACCAAGGTCGGTAATCTGGTGGTCTTCGGGGCCATCGAGGCGAAATGGCTGAGCCTGGGCGGGCTGGGCGGCGCGCTGGGCGCACCCCTGAACAACGAGACCCCCACCTTCGACGGGGTTGGGCGCTACCAGGATTTCCAGTCGGGTCGCACGATCTCCTGGCATCCGGATACCGGGGCGCACCTGGTCTACGGCTCGATTGGCGCGCGCTGGCGAGAGATCGGGCGCGAGCGCTTCGGTTATCCCATCAACGACGAGTCCGGCTGCCCGGACGGGGTGGGGCGGTTCAACCACTTCCGGGCGGTGCAGCTCCAGGGGAAGCCGGAGGCGTCGATCTACTGGTCGCCCGCGTCGGGCGCGCACGAGGTCTATGGCGCGATCCGGGACAAGTGGGCGCGTCTGGGCTGGGAGCGGGGCAGCAGCCGCTATCCGGTGGAGGCGGAGCATGACGAGGCGGGGGTCGGGCGGCTGCAACGCTTCCAGGGCGGCTACTTCACCTGGACCCCGGCTGGCGGGGCGCAGCAGCACAACGGCGCCTTCACCCCGCCGCCGCGGATCACGCTGCGTGCCATCAGCGATGGCGGACGCTTCATCGATGTCCAGGGCGACAACTTCACCGGCCGGCAGAGCGCCAAGGTGGCCTATGACCTCTTCGCCGGGGGCGGGCCCACCACGCATCAGACGGGCGAGCACACCGTGGCCGTGAACGAGGTCGGCCATATCAGCGACCGGATCAAGGTGAACCTGTCCGGCCTCAGCGGCGCGCAGGTGCAGGCGACCGACCTGTCCTCCGGACGGGCCGCCTCGGCCTCGCTCTGAGGCGGGCGCGATCGCCTGGCCCCGGGCCCCGGCTGGAGCGGTGTTCCAGCCGGGGCCATGGCATGGGGGTCATGAAATCGTCACGGATCCGTCGCATGCGCCGCCGCATGGCCTGTCTATAGCCGCCCATTCCCGGGTTTCGAGGATTCCCCCGGGGGCTATCATCGAGGGGCGGCAGGCGGAATGGCGGGTGAGGACGAGGAGCGGCAGCCATCCTGGCTGCGGCTGGAGATGCAGGACGACCTGGACGAAGAGCTCGAGATGGAGCTGGACGACCAGCGTCTGCCCGAGGCGCTGCGGCAGATCCGGCGCGAGCGGAAGACGGCGACGATCGACCGGCAGCTCTATTTCCGCGAGTTGCTGCGCCTGCAAAGCGAACTGGTCAAGCTGCAGGACTGGGTCGCGCGGAACGGGCTGAAGGTCGTCGTGCTGTTCGAGGGACGCGACAGCGCCGGCAAGGGTGGTGCCATCAAGCGCATCACCCAGCGCGTCAACCCGCGCACCTGCCGCGTCGTCGCCCTGCCCGCGCCCTCGGACCGCGAGCGGACGCAGTGGTACTTCCAGCGCTATGTCGCGCATCTGCCCGCCGCGGGCGAGATCGTGCTGTTCGACCGGAGCTGGTACAACCGCGCCGGCGTGGAGCGCGTGATGGGCTTCGCCGGCGAGGCGCAGGTGGAGGACTTCTTCCGCGACGTGCCGGAGTTCGAGCGGATGCTCGTCCGTTCCGGCATCATCGTGGTGAAGTACTGGTTCTCCATCACCGACGAGGAGCAGCAGCTCCGGTTCCTGATGCGCATCCACGACCCGATCAAGCAGTGGAAGCTCTCGCCCATGGACCTGCAGTCGCGGGTGCGCTGGGAGCAGTACACCAAGGCCAAGGAGGAGATGTTCGAGCGCACGAACATCCCCGAGGCGCCCTGGTACATCGTCGAGGGCAACGACAAGAAGCGCGCCCGTCTGAACGTCATCGCGCATCTGCTCTCCCTCATCCCCTACGAGGAAGTGCCGCACGAGCCGGTGGTCCTGCCCGAGCGCGTCTTCGACCCGAACTACGAGCGCCGGACCCTGCCGCCGGAACTCTACGTGCCGGAACGCTACTGAGGGCACGGGCGCCACGGGCGGGATCTCCCGGCGCTGGCCGGGACGGTTGCGATTGGCGGCGACCCCCGCTCTGGCCTATGCTCGTTCCCGGATTGTTCGTGCCGCCGCCCCTTCTGCCGGCGCGGCGGGAACGGGCGGGTGGAGGAGCGCGGTGCCGGACATCGTGCCGGAAGCGGCGGGGCCGGAAGCGGCCCAGGGGGAGTGCCCCGAGGAACGTCCCGGCGGCCGCCCTGGTGACTGCCCTGGCATCGGCCATGGCGACGGGCAGGCCGGCCGGGCGGCGGTGCGCAAGATCATCCATATCGACATGGACGCCTTCTATGCCTCGGTGGAGCAGCGCGACGACCCAGCGCTGCGCGGGCTGCCGGTGGCGGTGGGCGGCGCGCGGGAGCGGGGCGTGGTGGCGGCGGCGAGCTATGAGGCGCGGCGCTTCGGCGTGCGCTCGGCCATGCCCTCCGTGGTGGCGCGGCGGAAATGCCCGGAGCTGGTCTTCGTGAAGCCGCGCTTCGAGGTGTACCGGGCGGTGTCGCAGGAGATCCGCGCGGTCTTCGCGGAGTACACGCCGGTGATCGAGCCGCTGTCGCTGGACGAGGCCTATCTCGACGTGACCGGGAGCCTCCAGGGGAGCCTCCAGGAAGGAAGGCTGCGGGGCATCGGCTCGGCGACCGAGATCGCGGAGCGCATCCGGGCGGAGATCCGGGCGCGGACCGGGCTCACCGCCTCCGCGGGGGTGTCCTACAACAAGTTCCTGGCCAAGCTCGCCTCCGACCAGCGCAAGCCGGACGGGCTCTTCGTCATCACGCCGCGCATGGGGCCGGGCTTCGTCGAGGAGCTGCCGGTGGGGCGCTTCCATGGCATCGGGCCGAAGACGGCGGCGCGGATGGAGGGGATGGGCATCCGCACCGGGCGCGACCTGCGGGCGCAGAGCCTGGAATTCCTGCAGGCGCATTTCGGCAAGGCCGGGGCCTATTACCACGCGATCAGCCGGGCCGAGGACGACCGGCCGGTTCGGGCGGACCGCATCCGGAAATCCGTGGGGGCGGAGACGACCTTCGCGCGCGACCTGCACGAGGAGGCGGAGCTGGTGGCGGCGCTGCGGCCGCTGGCGGCGAAGGTGTGGGAGCACTGCGCGCGCCACGGCACGCGCGGGCGGACGGTGACGCTGAAGGCGAAGTTCAGCGACTTCCGCCAGGTGACGCGCAGCCAGAGCTTCGCGCGCGTGGTGCCGGAGCTGGCGGCGCTGGAGGACAGCGCGCTGGGGCTGCTGCGCGGGCTGCTGCCGCCTGAGCGGGGGATCCGACTGCTGGGGGTGACGCTTTCGGGGCTGGAGGGAGCGGAGACGGAGGCCGGGGACAGGCCGGTGCAGATGGCGCTGCTGTAGGGACGGCCGGCGTCCGGTCAGGGCAATGGGCCAGAGCAATGGACCATGGCCGCTGACGGCGGATCGGGCGGCTGTCCTTGCTTCCACCCACCTTTCCTCCCGGCCGGCAACCGGGGCACGCGAATGTCACGCGCGGAGCGGTGGGCAGGGCGTTGTATGCGCTCCAACATGGCGCATGTGGCCGGCCCCTTCCGGGCCGGATAGAAGAGGATGTCCGCGATGATCAAGCTGAGTGCCAGGAACCAGATCAAGGGCAAGGTGGTGTCGGTCGAGAAGGGGCAGACCACCGGCCATGTGCGGATCGATATCGGCGGCGGCGTGGTGATCACCTCCTCCATCACCAACGAGGCCATCGACGACCTCGCGCTCGCCGTGGGGGACGAGGCCGTGGCGGTGATCAAGGCCTCCGACGTGATGGTCGGGAAATAGGCCATGCGCGGCATGGTCCGGATGATGCGGCCGGGTCCTGGGATGGCCGGGATCGCGTTCGGGATCCTGGTCGCGGTCCTGGCCATGCCGGCGGGGGCCGGGGAAGCGGTGGCGCGGCCCCAGGAGGCCGCGAGCCCGGTGATCCGCGTCCAGGCCGGGGCGGCGGCACCCACCGCCGTTCCGCCGGAGGCCGATTCCGGAGGCGTGCTGGTCGGGCCACGGGGCGGGGCGATGCGGCTGCTGACGCCGGAGATGCTGGCGCGGCTGCCGCAGCTCCGGGTGGAACTGCCGGGCCATGCCGGCCAGGCAGGTTCTCCCGCCCCGGCGCCTGTGGTGCTGGAGGGGCCCTCGCTCTGGTCGGTGCTGGCTGAGGCGGGCGCGGTGGACCCTGGGCAGCCGCGCGAGCAGGTGCGGCGCGTGGTCCTGGCCACGGGACGCGACGGCTATGTGGCCGTGCTGGCGCTGGGCGAGATCGCGCCGGATTTCGCGGGGCGGCCGGTGCTGCTGGCGCTGCGGATGGACGGGCGGGCGCTGGACCCGGCGGCCCTTCGCCTCGCCGTGCCGAGCGAGGTGCGGGGTGGGCGCAGCGTGCGCGACCTGGCGCGGCTGGAGATCCTGGAGCCCGGGGGAGGGCCGCTGCCGGCTCCGCACGGGGGCGCCATGCGGCACTGAGGGCGGACGGGATCCGGCTCTATTGTCGCATCGGAATGCAGGGAAAGCCGGATTTCGCGATGGCCGCCCGCTGTTCCGGTTGAATTCCCGCCCGCCGCCGCCATGATCGGACGCGACGCCAGAACAGGGTATCGGAACAGGCGCCGGAACGGGTCCGGCCCCGGTTCCGCCGCCCCCGCCACCGGGATGTCCGGCGAAACCGCGCCGGACGCGCTGCCCTGTGGCCGGAAAGCCGAGGAGAAGGGCCCATGAAGGCCGAGAATGTGCTGCAGACCATCGGCAACACGCCGCATATCCGCCTCGCGCGGCTGTTTCCGCAGGCCGAGGTCTGGGTGAAGTCGGAGCGCAGCAATCCGGGCGGGTCGATCAAGGACCGTATCGCGCTGTCCATGGTCGAGGCCGCGGAGGCCGAGGGCAAGCTGAAGCCGGGCGGGGTGATCATCGAGCCGACCTCGGGGAACACCGGCATCGGGCTGGCGATGGTCGCGGCGGTGAAGGGCTACAAGCTGGTCCTGGTGATGCCGGAATCCATGTCGGTGGAGCGGCGGCGGCTGATGCAGGCCTATGGCGCGAGCTTCGACCTCACGCCGCGCGAGAAGGGCATGAAGGGCGCGATCGCGCGGGCAGAGGAGCTGGTGACGCAGACGCCCGGCGCCTGGATGCCGCAGCAGTTCGAGAACCCGGCGAATATCGACGTGCATCTGCGCACCACGGCGCGCGAGATCCTGGCGGACTTCCCGGAAGGGCTGGACGCGCTGATCACCGGCGTCGGCACGGGCGGCCACATCACCGGCTGTGCCGAGGTGCTGAAGAAGGCATGGCCGGGGCTGAAGGTCTTCGCGGTAGAGCCCTCGGCCTCGCCGGTCATCTCGGGCGGCGCGCCGGCCCCGCACCCGATCCAGGGCATCGGCGCGGGCTTCGTGCCGAAGAACCTGCACACCGACCTGCTGGACGGTGTGATCCAGGTCTCGGCGGATGAGGCGAAGGACTACGCGCGGCGCTCGGCCAGCGTGGAAGGGCTGCTGGTGGGGATCTCCTCCGGCGCCACGCTGGCGGCGATCGCGGGCAAGCTGAAGGAACTGCCAACGGGGTCGCGCGTGCTGGGCTTCAACTACGACACGGGAGAGCGCTACCTGTCGGTGCCGGATTTCCTGCCGGGCTGACCGCCCGGGGACCGTGCCGCCCCGGGAGGACCGGGCCCCCGTTCCGGGCGCGGCACGCCGCGCCCGGGGCCGCGGTTTCGGCAGGGCCTGCGGAGGAATGCTGAGGCAGGAAGGCAGGCCTCTCCTCCGGGGCCGGTCATCGAGTGCCCTGCAAGGGCGGCCAGGAACAGCCGCCGGTTGGTTGTCCTCTGATCCTCAGCCCCGCCCATGCGAGGCGCCAACATCGCGCACCAGGGTCTCCACCGCCTGGACGGCATCACGCATCGGGCCGGCCAGGGCGGCGTCCTGCTGCTGGCCCTGGACCTTGTGGCTGGCCGCCTCGATCTGGCTCTCGGCCTGCTTGTAGACGGGCCGCTCCTTGTAGGAAGCGGGCGCGCGCCGGACGATGCCGAGGCTGTCCTGCAGCACGGTCAGCACCTCCCGCCGCGCGGTGCCCACGGATTCGTCCTTGCTGAACTCGTCCTTCACCCCTGGCTGGTTGGCGGCGGCACGCAGCTTGCCGAGGCTGTCCTGCAACAGCTTTTCATAGCTGGCGAGGTCGGGCGCTTCGCTGGAGCCTCCGGCGGGGGAACCGCTGGTCACGCCCCCGCGGCCATTGCCCTGGCCGACATCCTGTGCCCGCAGGTCCTGAACCCAGAGCGGCGTAGCGATCAGGGCCAGGGCTAAGGTGGGGGCCAGGGTGAAAGCGGTGCCGCGCATCGGTCGAATTCCCTCTTCGTCGGAGAGCCGCGAACGCAGCGGAGCAGGTCTGGGTTGCGTCCCGCGGTTCCGGAGCCGGGCAGCGGCCCACCACGGGCATGACTATAACCGCTCCATGCTGATCCCGATCCACGAGGAAGACGGCTTCCTCCTCGATATCCGCTACGCCACCGCCGACAACCTGACGGGCCGTCCGATCTATACGCGCCCGGTGGCGCTGCTGCTGCCGGAGGCGCGCGAGCGCCTGCTGCGGGCCAATGCGCTGGCGCTGGCGCTGGGCCTGCGGATCAAGGTGTTCGACGCCTTCCGCCCCGTCGAGGCGCAATGGGCGCTGTGGCATGCGGTGGAGGACAAGCGCTTCGTGTCCGACCCGCGCCGGGGCGGCGTGCATCCGCGCGGCGCGGCGGTGGACCTGACGCTGGTGGAGGCGGCGAGCGGCGCCGAATTGCCGATGGGCACCGGCTTCGACGCGGTGGAGGAAGCCTCCGCCCATGGCAGCCTGGACATCCCCGTGGAGGACCAGCGCAACCGCGCCATCCTGCTGGGCATCATGACGGCGGCCGGCTGGGACCACTATGCGCTGGAATGGTGGCACTACCAGCTCTTCGATGCCCGACGGCACCCGGCGCTCTGTGCCAGCGCCGTGCCGGGCGGGCCGATGTGACGGCGGGCTGAGGCGCCATGATCGTACGCCCCCGTCCCAACACGCTGGATCTCCTCTTCGCCCTGCGCGGCTCCGTGGTGCCGCTGGTGGCGCCGCGCGTGCTGCTGGTGACCGGCATCGCCCTGATGCTGGCCCTGCTGGACCAGCGCTATCCCGGCATCTTCCCCGAATTCAGCGCCGCGCCCTTCACCGTGCTGGGCCTGACGCTCTCCATCTTCCTCAGCTTCCGCAACAACGCCTGCCACGCGCGCTGGTGGGAGGGGCGGCAGCTCTGGGGAAGGCTGATCACCGAGAACCGCGTCTTCGCCCGGCTGGCCATCGCGCTGCTGCCGGAAGACGATTCCCGCGCGCGCCTGCTGCGGCGGGTGGCGGGCTTCGCGCATCTGCTGGCCATGCAACTGCGTGGGCGGGACGGGCTGGAACGTGCCCGCCCCTGGCTTCCGGCCGAGGAGGCCGCCGCCCTCGCCACGCGGCGCAACCGTCCGGATGCCGTGCTGCGCGCGCAATCGGCGGAACTGGCCGGGCTGCTTCGCGCCGGTGCCCTGACCGACATCCTGCACACGCAGCTTTCCGCCCCGCTGGCCGAGATGACCGGCATCCAGGCGGGCTGCGAGCGTATCCACAACACGCCGCTGCCCTATGCCTATTCGCTGCTGCTGCACCGCTCGGCCTGGCTCTTCTGCCTGCTGATGCCCTTCGGCTTCGTCGGCACGCTCGGCTTCGGCACACCCGTCGTGGTGGCCATCCTGGCCTATACGCTCTTCGGCCTCGATGCCCTGGGCGACGAGCTGGAGGACCCCTTCGGCGACGAGGCCAACGACCTCGCCCTCGACGCCATGGTGCGTGTGATCGAGACAGACCTTCTGGAAGCCCTGGGCGAAACGGACCTGCCCGCGCCGCTCCAGCCCACCCGCTACCTCCTGCGCTGACGGGCCCCCTGCCGATGCACCGTTCCTGGGAAGAGGCGCTGCCTTGTATCTTGAGGGAGCCGCGCCGGTTTGCTGGACTGGCGTGGCGAGCAGGGGATGACCGTGCGCTGCCCTGGGCCCTGGAGCCCGCATCGCAAGGATGGGTTCCGATGTCCGCTTCCTCCGCTCCTGCTGTGCCGTCGGTGTCCGTCAGGGCTCTTCGTGTCCTGGACCCGATGCGCCGGCTCCTGCCTGGCTCTCCGGCGATTGTGGATGCCGTCGGCGTGGGTAGGGACGATTCTTCTTTTCCGGGAGCTCCGCCGATCCACCCGCTCCGTGGAATCGGGCGTCAGGCCGACCTTGCCACCCGGCACCAACCCAAGGCGGGGTCCGGGGGGATACCATCCCCCCGGCGGAGGGGGACAGGGGCGAGGCGGAGCCTCCCCCGGGGCCTGACACGGATGCCCCGCCGATGAGCATCGCGGCGGAGCGCGTGTCCTGGGGCAGCGGGCGGCGCATGATCGTGGATGGCGTGACGCTGGCTGCCCGGCCGGGGCGGATGCTGGGGCTGCTCGGTCCCAACGGCTCCGGCAAGTCGAGCCTGCTGCGCCTGCTGGCCGGGCTGCGCCGCACGGCGAGCGGGGTGGTGACGCTGGGCGGCGAGGATATCGCCCGCCTGCCGCGCGCCGCTATCGCCCGGCGTGCCGCCTTCGTGGAGCAGCATGCGGTGACCGAGGCGCCCGTCACCGTGCTCGACGTGGTACGGCTCGGCCGCGTGCCGCATCGCGGCCCGCTGTCCGGCTGGACGGAGGCCGACGAGGCGGCAGTGAATGCCGCGCTGCGACAGGTGGGGCTGGAGGCACTGCGCGAGCAGCATTGGCAGACCTTGTCCGGTGGCGAGCGCCAGCGTGCCCAGATCGCCCGCGCCCTGGCCCAGACCCCGACCGAGCTGCTGCTGGACGAACCGACCAACCATCTGGACATCCGGCACCAGCTCGACCTGCTACGGCTGGTGGCGCGGCTGCCGGTGACGAGCGTCGTGGCGCTGCACGACCTGAACCTCGCCGCCATGTACTGCGACGAGGTGGCGCTGCTGCAGGACGGACGCGTGGTGGCCGCCGGAACGCCGGAGGCGGTGCTGACCGAGGAGCGCATCGAGGCGGTCTTCGGCGTGCGGGCGCAGGTGGAGGTCTCGGCCCTGCATGGGCGGCTGCTGGTGCAGTTCCGGCCGGGATAGGGCGGGGGCGGTCACCACCCGCTGTAATCCCTCGCGGAGCCGGCGCGGACCGCCGGGGACGGGAGTGCCAGGCGTCACAGGCCGGGTTTCATTGACCGGGCCGGAAGGTAACTCTACGGTTACCTCGGCGGAAACGGCCGCGCCGGGCATCGGCCCGGGCAAAAGACGGCCAGAACCGCGAGGGAGAACGTCATGCAGGCATCCTGCATCACCCGGCGCGGGCTGCTGTCCGCGTCCCTGGCTCTCGGCGCCGGCCTGCCTTCCGCCCTGGCGGCGCCATCCGGCCCGGTGCATCTGCGTGCCTTCTGGTGGGGGTCGCAGGAACGCTTCCAGCGCACCGCCGCCATCTTCGAGCTCTTCCAGCGGAAGCATCCGGAGATCGGCATCACCGGGGAGTTCGGCACCAACGACTACTGGAGCAAGATCGCGACGCAGATGGTCGGTGGCAACCTGGCCGACCTGTTCCAGCTCGATGCGCTGTCGCTGTCCTCCTATGCCCGCGCGGCGAGGCCGCTGGACCCGCTGATGCCCAGCCCGCTCGACCTGCCGGGGCTGGAGCCGGAGATGCTGAAGCTCGGCCAGGTGGATGGCCGCACGCTGGGCGTGGCACAGGGGCTGAACGCCTATGCGCTGGTCTATGAGAGCGATGCCTTCGCGCAGGCGAAGCTGCCGCCGCCCGGCTTCGGGACGAGTTGGAAGGACTTCGCCGATCTCTGCGTGGAGTTGACCAGGGCGGCCGGACGGCCCGGCGTCTGGGCGGCCAATGATGCATCGGGCCGCAACTTCGCGCTCGATGCCTGGCTGCGGCAGCGCGGCAAGGGGCGCTTCACCACGACAGGGCTGGGCTTTGGCGCCGATGACGCACGCGAATGGTTCGACTACTGGGCCGATCTGCGCCGGCGCGGCGGCTGCGTGCCGGCGGATGTCCAGGCGGTGGACGAGGGCTTCGTGCAGACGAGCACGCTCGTGGCGCGCAAGTCGATGATGTATCTCAGCTATTCCAACTTCCTCGTGCCCTTCCAGAACCTGGTCAAGGCGCCGCTCGCGCTCACCGCCCTGCCTTCCGGCGGGCCGGGGGCGCAGCCGGGCCTGTGCTTCCGCCCGGCGCTGATCTGGTCCGTCTATGCCCGATCGAAGAATCCCGAGGCCGCGGCGCGTTTCATCAGCTTCTTCATGACCGATCCGGAGGCCGCGAGGCTGTCGGGCGTGGAGCGCGGCGTGCCGGTCCTGCCGTCCATGCGCGTAGCGGTGATGCCGGTGCTGAACGAGAGCGAGCGGATGACCGTCGATTACCTCAACGCCCTGGAAGGGAAGACAGCGCCCTACATGCTCTGGCCCGCCGGCAGCGCCGAGTTCGACAAGCGCGTGCTGCGGCCGACGGCCCAGGCGGTCGCCTTCGGCAAGCTCTCCACGGCGGATGGGGCGAAACGCCTGGTGGACGAAGGCAGGGCGCTGTTCTGAGCATGGTGGAATCCGGAAAAGCCGCGATGCGGCGTGCCTTCTCCACGCTGGGCTGCGCGGAACTGGCGCTGGAGGACGTTCTGGCCCTCGCCGCGCGGCACGGGATTCCCTGCGTGGAACTGCGGGCGCTGGAAGGCACGGTGGACCTGCCCGCTTTGTTCGGGCGGCGCTACGGCAGCCCGGAGCGCCTCGCGGCATGGCTGACGGACGCGCCGGCACGGGTGGCGGCGATCGGCACCTCGCTGCGCCTGATCGGCAACGGGCCGGAGGACCGCGAGACCTTCCTGCGCTTCCTGCCCTGGGCCGAGGCGATGGGCGTGGACAGCCTGCGCGTCTTCGATGGCGGCCGCATCGGGGATGCGGCGGGGCTGGACGAGGCACGGGAAACGCTGGCCTGGTGGCGGCACCTGCGGCGGGAACGGGGCTGGCGGGTGGAGATCGCCGTCGAGACGCATGACGCGCTGGCCGATCCCGCGGTGCTGCGCCGCTTCCTGGAGATGGAGCCCGGCTGCCCGATCCTCTGGGATTCGCATCACACCTGGCGCAAGGGCGGAGCGCATCCGGTCGAGATGTGGCGGCTGCTGCGCCCGCATGTCGCGCATATCCATGTGAAGGACAGCGTCTCGCGGCCCAGCGAACGCTTCGACTACAGCTACGTCCTGCCGGGGGAGGGGGAATTCCCCATGGAGGCGCTGATGGCCGCCCTGCGCGCGGATGGCTATGCCGGGCTGCTGAGCCTGGAATGGGAACGCCTCTGGCACAGGGACCTGCCGGATCTGGAAACGGCCCTGGAGACCGCGGAGCGGAGGCGTTGGTGGTGACGGACACGGCTCCTTTCCCGGCCCGCAAGCCCCGCGTCGTGCTGGCGATGCGGGAAGAACTGCCTGCGGGACTGTTCACCGACGCGCTCTGGGCACGGCTCGAAGCCGTGGCCGAGTTGCCGTCGCGCCGGGCGCTGACCAGCTTCGAGACAGAGGAGGCGCAGGCGCTCCTCGCGGAAGCGGAGATCCTGCTGGCCTGCTGGAACTGCCCGCCGGTGACGGAGGCGGTGCTGGAAGCGGCCCCGCATCTGAAGATGATCGCCTATGTCGCCGCCTCGGTGAAGCCGGTGGTCACGGAGGCGGTCTGGGCGCGTGGCATCCTGGTGACCTCCGCCGTCGCGGCCATGGCGGTGCCGGTGGCGGAATTCACCCTGGCCGCCATCCTGTTCTGCCAGAAGGACACCTTCCGCTTCCGCGACCGGCTGCGTGCCACGCGTGGTGCCCAGGGGCTCGACAGCAAGGCGAGCTGGGACAATCCGGCGATCGGCAATTTCGGCAAGCGCATCGGCATCGTCGGTGCCTCACATATCGGCCGGCTGGTGATCGGGCACCTGAAGCACTTCGACATGGAGGTGCGGGTCCACGATCCCTATCTCACGGAGGCTGGGGCGGAACGGCTGGGCGTGCGCCGGATGCCGCTGATGGAGCTGCTCGCCTGGGCCGACACGGTCTCGCTGCACGCGCCCGCCCTGCCGGCCACGCGGCACATGATAGGCCGGGAGCAACTCGCGGCGATGCGCGACGGCGCCTGGCTGATCAACACCGCGCGCGGCTGGTTGCTGGACCACGAGGCGCTGGCCGAGGAATGCGCCGGGCGGAGGCTCAACGCCTTCCTCGACACGGTGCTGCCCGAGCCGCTGCCGCCGGAAAGCCCGCTCTACGACATGCCGAACGTGGTGATCACGCCGCATATGGCCGGCGCCGAGGGCAACGAGCTCTGGCGCATGACCGCCCTGGGCCTCACCGAGATCGAGCGCTTCCTGGCCGGGGAGGCACCGCTGCATCCGGTGCGGCGGGAGGATCTGGAGCGGATCGCCTGAGCGCAGCCGGAGCGGATGGGCGGCCCGTCCGCTCCCCGGCGGCATGGTCCTTGCTGCGGCATGGCCGCAAGGGAACAGGAGCCGCATGAACCCGCCGGGCTTCCACGATCTGATGGGATTCGGCCCGCAGGGCTGGGGCGCCGCCATGCTGCTGGCCGCGCTGGTAACACTCGCGGTCGCCCTGTCCGGCTTCCTGGTGGGGCTGGCGATCGGGGCGCTGGGCGCCTGGGCCAAGCTTGGTGGCGGAAGGCTGCTGCGGGCGCTGGCGGATGCCTATACGACGGTGCTGCGCGGCATTCCCGAGCTGCTGGTGATCTACCTCTTCTATTTCGGTTCCTCCGCCGTGCTGACACCGCTCGCCCATCTCCTGGGTGCCGGGGGCTTCTTCAGCCTGCCCGGCTTCCTCGCCGGCACGCTGGCGGTGGGGGTGGTCTGCGGCGCCTATCACACCGAGGTGCTGCGCGGTGCCTTCCGCGCCGTGCCGGCCGGCGAGATCGAGGCCGCGCTGGCCGCCGGCATGCCCCGCCTGCTGCGCCTGCGCCGCATCGTCGCGCCGCTGGTGCTGCGCCATGCCCTGCCGGGGCTGGGGAATGTCTGGCAGATCGTGCTGAAGGACACCGCCCTGATCTCCGTCACCGGCGTGGTGGAGCTGATGCGACAGGCGCAGATCGGTGCGGGCTCGACGCGCCAGCCCTTCAGCTTCTTCCTGGGGGCGGCGATCCTCTATCTCGTCATCTCCTCGCTGTCCGGCTGGGGGCTGCGGCGCGCCGAACGGCATGCCCTGCGCGGGCTGCGGAGAGGCTGATGGACCTGCCCCTCGACCTTCCCTTCCTCGCCGACACTTTCCTGCGCCTGCTGGCCGGGGTGCCGCTGACGCTGCGACTGGCGGCCAGCTCGGTCGCCCTCGGCGCCGTGCTGGCGCTGCTGCTGGCGGCGATGCGGCGGTCCGGCCTGCTCTGGCTGGACTGGCCGGCGCGCTTCTACATTTTCGTCTTCCGCGGCACGCCGCTGCTGGTGCAGCTTTTCCTCATCTATTACGGCCTCAGCCAGTTCCGGGAGATCCGCTCGACCTTCCTCTGGCCCGTGCTGCGCGACCCGTACTGGTGCGCGGTGATCGCGCTGACCCTGAACACCGCCGCCTATGGCGGGGAGATCATCCGCGGCGGCCTCGCCTCTGTGCCGCGGGGGCAGGTGGAGGCCGCGCGCGCCGCCGGGATGGGGCAATGGCTGCTGTTGCGGCGCGTGGTGATGCCGCTGGCGCTGCGCCAGGCTCTGCCGGCCTATGGCAACGAGCTGATCCTGATGGTGAAGGCCACCTCGCTCGCTTCGATCATCACGCTGATGGAGATCACCGGCATCGCGGCGAAGCTGATCGCGCAGAGCTATCGCACCATCGAGGTCTTCGCCGTGGCGGGAGCGATCTACCTCGCCATCAACTTCGTGCTGACGCGCCTCGTGCATGCGCTGGAGCGCCGGCTGAATCCCGGGCGGCCCGCATCCCTGGCGGTCACCATCGGGAAGGGAGGGACCGCATGAGCGAGGTGCCCGTCATCCGGCTGCGGGAGTTGCGCAAGAGCTTCGGCCCGCTGGAGGTGCTGAAGGGCATCTCGCTGGAGGCGAGGCGGGGCGAGGTGCTTTCGATCCTCGGCTCCTCCGGTTCCGGCAAGTCCACCATGCTCCGCTGCATCAACATGCTGGAGGTGCCTGACAGCGGCGAGGTCAGCATCGGGGGCGAGGCCATCGCGCTGCGCCACACGCGGCATGGCACGCGCCCTGCCGACATGCGGCAGGTGAACCGCCTGCGCACGCGCATCGGCATGGTCTTCCAGGGCTTCAACCTCTGGTCCCACCGCACGGTGCTGGAGAACCTGATCGAGGTGCCGGTGCATGTGCAGAGGCGGCCGCGCGCGGAATGCGTCGCCGAGGCGGAGGCGCTGCTGGAACGCGTCGGCATCGCCGACAAGCGCGACCACTATCCGGCGCATCTGTCCGGCGGGCAGCAGCAGCGCGCCGCCATCGCCCGCGCCCTGGCGCAGCGGCCGGAGGTGATGCTCTTCGACGAGCCGACCTCGGCCCTCGATCCGGAGCTGGTGGGCGAGGTCCTGCGCGTCATGCGTTCCCTGGCGGAGGAAGGACGCACCATGCTGGTGGTGACGCACGAAATGGGCTTCGCCCGCGACGTCTCCTCGCGCGTCGTCTTCCTGCACCAGGGGCTGGTCGAGGAGGAAGGCACGCCGGCGGAGATCTTCGGTGCCGGACGCTCGGAACGGCTGCGGCGCTTTCTCGCGGGTGGGAACGGGGCGGGCGGCGGCCTGTCCTGAGTGGTTCGGCCTGGACCCTGGTGGCTGCCCCCGCCGTGGGAGAGGCGCCGCCTCTCCCACACCCTCTCCGCCGGGGACCGAAGCCGGTCCCCGGACCCCGGGCTTTCGTGGGCGCTGGTGGCGGCCGTCAGCCTGCGGCCCGATCCCGGGGAGCAGGTGGATCGGCGGGGCTCCGAAAAGAAGGAAAGCGCCTTGTCCGCGCTGGTGTCACCGGCAGTCCGCCGGAGAGCACGGCTCTCCGGCGCAATCCGGCGTCAGCGAGTGCCAGCGAATGGGGTCCAGGGCCCGCAGGGTCCTGGCGGATAGGGGGTCCGGGGCGAAAGGCGGAGCCTTTCCCCCGGGATGCGGGACGATTGCCGTCACGCGCGGAGGGCGGCAGGAGCCGCCCTTCGGGTCAGAAGCGGCGCTCGAAGACGTTGATCACGTCGCCCGGCTGGATCAGGCTCTGGCGGGCGACGAGGCCCTCCTGACCCTTGCCGTCGGTGATGCGCACCACGGAGGCGCGGTCGGTCACGGCGCGGTAGGTGAAGCCGCCGGCCACCGCCACGGCGGTCAGCATGGTCATGCCGGGGCGGTAGGGGTACTCACCGGGCCTGGCCACCTCGCCCAGCACGAAGACGGGGCGGTAGGTCTGCACCTGGGCCACCACGTTCGGGTCGCGCAGCAACTGGCGGCGCTTCATCTCGGCGGCGAGTTGGGTCGAGAGCTCCGAGGAGGTCAGCCCCGCGGCCTTGACGCTGCCGAGCAGCGGGAAGGCGATGTTGCCGGCGTCGTTCACCCTGAACTCACCGCCAAGCTGATCCTCGCCGAAGGTGGTCACGCGGATCTCGTCGCCGACGCCGAGGCGGTAGGCGGCGGGCTGAGCCTCGGCCAGCGGCTGCAGGTCACGCCCCGGGGCGCAGGCGCTGGCCATCAGGCTCAGCCCGAGCACGGCGGCGGTGGCCATGCGGAAGGGCCGGCGGGGCCGCGCTCGCGTGGTGGAAGAGGGGGAAGAGTGCGGCACGGACAGTGGTTCCTCCGAGGGGTTGAGGGCAGGAAGGCTCCCCGGCCCGGACCGGCCAGGGGCGGCCGGTGGGGAGCATGGGTGAGGGTTGCCGGTGCGCCGGGGGGGACGCTGTCCGATCCTCACAGGCCGAACCCCACCCGCAACAGCGCGAGGTGGCGGTCGTAATTGGCGCCGCTGCCGTTGCCGTCGCGGTTGGTGAAGTCGTAGCTGAGGCGCAGCGAGATGTTGCGGTTCATGAGCCAGGTGGCATAGGCGCCGGTGCCGATCACGGTGCTGTCGCCGCCGCCGGTGAACTTGGCATGCAGGTAGTCGGCCCGCGCGCCGATCAGCACGTTGCGCAGCAGCTCGTGGTCCACCGCGATCTGGGCCTGGTTGTAGGTATAGCCCTGCAGCGTGTCGGTGGAAGTGTCCTCGATCCGGCGGGAGGCGAGGCCGCTGATCGTGGTCAGCCGTGTCGGCGACCAGGCGACCGCCGCCTCGAAGATCGGCGAGGAGCGGTCCTTCGCGCCCGTCGCGTCGAAGAAGCGGACCTGGTAGCCGACGAGGGCGCGGTAGCGGAACACGGCGCCGCTGCTGTCGTCGAAGCCGGCCAGGGCGAGCACCGTGTTGGAGCCCAGCTTGCCGTAGGTGGGGTCGTAGTTCACGTAGTCGGAACGGCCGCCGCGTGCCACGAAGACCAGGTCGCGCCGGGGCGCCACGGCGTAGCGCGCGGTGATGCCGCCGTCATAGACGTTCCGGTCACGCAGTTTCTGGTTGAAGGTGCTGCCGCCGTCGAAGGCGTCCACGAAGCGGAAGGCGCGGAAGATGAAGTCCGGGGTGATGGAGACGCTGCTGAAGGCCGCGCGGTAGGCCGCGCGGAGGTCATAGGCGTTGAAGGCGCGCGGCTCGACCACCGTCTGGGCGTCGAAGGCCGTCGCTTCCTCATGCATGCGGAAATAGGAGGCGCTGGCCGACAGCGTGTCGCGGCCGATGTCGTAGGAGCCGCCGATGGTGGTGTTGAAATTGGTGCGGCTGGGGTCGGGCGTTTCCGCATTGCGCCCGGTCACGCGGCGGTCATCCACGCCGGCGGTGGCGTAGAGGCTGTTGCGCGCCCAGTTCGAGCGCAGGTCCAGCGCGGCGTCGGTGCTGAGGGTCCCGATCGTATCGCCCCGGCTGGTGCCCATCGGGTTGGTATCAACGCCCATGGCCTCGCCCAGGCTGGGGCGGAGGGTGAAACCGCCAAGGCGGACGCCAAGCGGCTGCACCTCCGGGCGCGGACGCTGGGTGACGTCCATGTCCTCGGGCCGCACGTTCTCGGGGAAGGCTTCCAGCGAGAAGCGCGAGTAGTAATTGTTGGGCAGGTACTGGTCGAGCAACTGGGCGCGAGCGGGGGCGGGGCAGAGAAGCGTGGCCGCGCCCAGGACGGTGGCGCCCAGGGCGGTCGTCAGGGTGGCCGCGCCCAGCGCCATCGTGCCTGGGGCCATCGTGCCTGGGGCTGTCATGCTGGGGGCCGACATGCCCGGGGCAGGGCCGGCACCATCCTGCCGGGCGGTCTTACCGGGCATCGCAAGCCGGGCTCCGCCCCGATTCCTGTCCGCCCGACTGCGCCGAGTCCCGCTTCCGCCCCTCAAAAACATCCCACGATCCACGATTCGTTTCATCCGGAGAGACACAGCTTATAGCATATGCTGCTCCGAGGGGACGAAATCCGGAGGAATAATAGAGTCGTAACGTTCTGCGGTGCCGGTTATGGCTTTCGGGTCACAGATTCCACGCCGACACGCGCAGGTAGCGGGTTTCAGCTCCCCTGCCGCCGGGGGACTTCCCGCACCACGGACAGCACACCTTCCCGCATGCGGTCCTCGCTGAACAGGGCGAGGGCGCGGCGCTCGCCGGCCTCGATTCGGGCCAGGGTGGCCGCGCGGTCGTCCCGGACCCGCAGCAGTGCCGCCGCCAGGGCCGAATCGTCGCCGGGCGGCACCAGCAGCCCGGCCTCGTTGTCCCCGGCGATCTCGGGGATGGCACCGGCCGAGGCGGCGACGAGGGGCGTGCGGCAGAGCATGGCTTCGACCAGGGTGCGGCCGAAGGGCTCCGGATCGGTGGAGGGATGCACCACCACATCCATGGCCCGCATCAGTGCCGGCACGTCATGACGGTGGCCGAGAAAGCGGACACGGTCGGCGATGCCCAGCTCCTCCGCCAGTCGCCGCAGGCCGGCGGCGTAGTCATCCTCGCCGAACAGGGCGTCGCCGGTGATGATGCCCACCGCCCCCGGCACCTTCGCCACGGCGCGCAGCAGCACGGCCTGCCCCTTCCAGGGAGAAAGGCGGCTGAACACGCCGGCCAGGAAGCCCTCCACCGGCAGGCCCAGCGCGGCGCGGCGTTCCGCCATGCCGACGCCGGCCATCGGATCGGGCGGCAGGGTCACGCCATTGGGCACCACCCGCACCCGGTCGGCCCGGCCGCAGAGCGCGGTGAAGGCGTCTGCCGCGGCCTGGGAGGGCACGATCACCCGCGTGGCGAGCGGCGCCAGCGTGCGCAGCAGCCTGAGCTGCCCGCCGCCGAAATGCGCCGGGGTGAGGATGTCGTGCAGGTGCCAGACCAGTGGCCGCCCGGCCAGCTTCGCCGCCAGGGCGGAAAGCACGAAGGCCTTCTGCGAATTGGCATAGACCATGTCGTGCCGCCGCGCCGCGGTGGCGATCTCGCGCACCATGCGCAGCATGCCGCCGAGCATCGGCAGCGCGGCGCGCGCCATGCCCTGGTCGCGCTTGATGTCCGTGAAGCCGGAGGGGCGGGAGGGCATCAGCACCCGCAGCGGATAATCGGCCAGGGCGGTTTTCAGCGGCCCGTCCTCGAACAGCCAGACGGAGGATTCGGCCCCGAAGGCGCGCAGGTTGGCGAGCAGGATGAACTCCGCCCCGCCGGTGCGGCTGGAATGGTTGACGAAGAGCACGCGCGGCGTCGTGGCGACGCCTGCCGTCGCGGGGCGGGCGTCCGAGGCGGTCGCCGAGGGGAGGTCGTGGCCGTCCATGCCGTGTCCAGTGCCCTATCCGGTTCTGGCCCGCGCCGGATCGGGCGCGGACGGGGGTTGCAGGGGGATGTTCAGCGCGGGGTGAGGCGCAGCAGCGTGACCTGGGCCGTCACCGGCAGGGTGATGCTGCCGCCGGCGAGGCTGGCCTCCTGGAAACGCGCATCTTCGTTGGGCCGGTTCACGGCGGCCCGGCTGATGCGGTCACCGGGGGAGATCCGCACCTGCTGCGGCGGCACCGGCGTCTCGGTGAAGCTGTGCACGTCCCAGAGCGACTTCGCCAGCCAGAGGGCCAGGAGGAAGTTGCCGTCGCGCTTCTGGAACAGGGCGGTCTCCAGTCCCTCCGTTTCGCCGGACAGGTTGACCGGCAGCCGGGCGGGGGCGAAGGCGGGGCCGGGGTCGGAGAAGGCGGCGATCAGGTTGCGCATGGCGTGGAAACCCGGCTTGCGCGACCCGTCATGCCGCAGCCAGCCGAAATTCTGCTCCGGATCGTCCTTGTCCGTGCCCTGGTCGAAGAGCTCGTACTTGAAGCTGCGCGCCACGCCGAAGCGGCGGTAGTACAGGAAAAGACGTGGCTCATAGGCGGCGGAAACGGATTCCGGGCAGCCGGAATGCGGGTTGGTGCTCCGCGCCTTCTGCGTGATCGCGTTGTGGTAGCCGACCTCCGTGGCGACGAAGGGTGCCTTGGCACCCAGCAGCGGCGTGACCAGCAGGTCGCGCGCCCAGCGCAGGCTGCCATAGCCGTTGTCGCCCCAGCCCCCGGTCTCCGGCATGCGGCCGGCCGGATAGGGGTGGACGTTGCCGTACTGGGCATAGGGTGCCTGCCGGGCGAAGCGCGCCCGGTTGCCCGCCTGGATCAGCGCCGAGGCAATCACCGGAATGTCCCGCGCCCGGCCGATCCCGGACAGGATGCGCTGGTGGTCGATCGCCATCTCCGGCGTGTGCCCCGGGCGGCCGCCCCACCAGCCATCGGGCTCGTTCACGCCCTCCAGCATGGCGATGTTCTCGCGGCCGACCTCGTCCAGCGCCCGGGACAGCTCCACCGAGGAGGTCGCCTCCGGGCCGCTGAGCAGGGTCAGCCGGATGCCGGCCTGCGCCACCTGCCGCAGCCGGGTGAGGACCCCGCGGTCCAGGCCGATGCCGTCGCGCGCGTGGCGGATGCGCAGGTCCCGCAGGGCCGGCAGGATCACCTTCTCCCAGCGGTCGCCCTCGATGTAGCTGTTGCCGGGCCAGCAATGGATGTTGACGCCGATGCTGTCCACGAGCGAGTCGGCGGCCATGGCCTGCGCGCCCTGGCCCTCCGCTCCGCCGGATGCGGCGCCGGCCGGGGCGATCCACCCCGCCGAAGCCATGGCCGAGGCGGACAGCAGGCCAGCCCCGAACCGACGCCGGGTCAGGCCGGGAATGTCGCGCCGCACCGTCACGAGCGGGCCGGCTCCGGAGTTGGCTTTGGGGCTGGCTGAGGGGCCGACCGAGGGGGCGCCTCCGCCAGCACCGGCTTCGCCCCGGCCTCCAGGCCGCGAGGGACCGCGCACCCATGCAGCCCGGCGGGTGCCTGGGCCCGCGCGCGTTCCAGCGCATCGTCCACGACGGCCTTGAAGCGGCTGCGGAAACGCTCGGTGGAGAAGTGCTGCGCATTGGCCAGGCAGTTCTCCGGCGTGAAGCGCGCCTTGCTGCCCTCGAAGGCATGGACGGCCGCGATCACCGCATCCTCCGTCTGCTCGGCGAAGAAGAGGCCGGTCGGGGCGTCATGGTCGGGACCCAACACGGTTTCCGCCAGCCCGCCGGCGCCATAGGCGATCACCGGCGTGCCAGCGGCCTGGGCCTCCACCGCGGTGATGCCGAAATCCTCGATGCCGGCGAACAGGAAGGCCTGCGCCCCGGCCAGGAGGCGATGCACCTCCGGTGTCGGCACGCGGCCCAGGACCTCGACATTCGGCACCTTCATCTCCCGCAGGCGCTTCAGCTCCGGTCCGTTGCCGACGATCTTCAGGCGCTTCTCCGGCATGCGGGCGAAGGCGCGGGCCAGGAGCTCCACGCGCTTGTAGGGCACGAGCCTGCAGACGGAGAGATAGTAGTCCTCCTTCTCCACCGAGCCGAGCGGCGGCAGCGTGTCCACATAGACCGGAGGATGCACCACCCCGGCCTCCCGCCGGTGCGTCCGGCGCAGCCGGTTGGCGACGAAGGCGGAATTGGCCACCATCGTTTCGGGCCGCTGCGCCGCGCAGAAATCCCAGATCCGGGCGGAATGCAGCATGCGCCGGGCCAGCCAGCTCTTCGGCCCGCGCTCCATCTTCGCCTCGCGCAGGTATTCGTGCTGGAGGTCCCAGGCATAGCGCATCGGCGAATGCACGTAGGACACATGCGGCTGGTCGGGGCGGGTGAGCACGCCATAGGCGACGCTGTGGTGGCTCGTGATCACGAGGTCGTATCCGGTCACGTCGAATTGTTCGACGGCCAGCGGCCAGAGCGGGAGCAATGAGCGATACAGTCGCTCGATCTTGGGGATCTTCTGCAAAAACGACGTCCGCACCGGCCGTCCGCCAAGGAAGCCCCGCTGGTCGGGTGGCACCACGTCCACCACGGCGAAGATGTCCGCCTGCGGATAGAGCGACAGGATCTGCTCGATCACCCGCTCCGCGCCGCCATAGGCAGAAATCGAGTCGCTCACGAGGGCTATGCGCATTGTCGGTTTCCTGTTGGTGGCGGTCACGCGGCTTGTTCGCATTCCATAGGACGTTCCCGGGCTGGCCCGAAGATGGGCAATTTCGCTGTCCCGCATCTTTCATCCATCCAAACGGGCCAGTCATGAACAACTTATGGTTGAATGAAGTAAAATTACTTCAACTCAAAGTAAGAGTTGTTTTCGGAAATTGATCCGAGTATCTTTATCAAGATTGTTCGAAAAATTTTACTCGCTTTTGCCTATATTGCAGTGCAAAAGATAGGGCGACCCCACGAACCGTGACAGCACGACCATTGAGAAGTCGGACATCCGGTTCGCGTGCAACTGACCGGTATGGTGTTGAGGGATACAACATGGGCGACCCAAGACGCATTAAGACCAATCCGGCGATCCGGAAGATGCTGTCCCAACCGGCAGCCTTCCGTCCGCAGCGGCGCCAACGACCCCGCCGGGGTACGCTCCGGCTGTTCATGGCGATTGGCGACTATGCGCAGGTTCTGGCGGTGGGCCTGGCTCTCTGCCTCGTCTTCCAGGCCGTCCCGGCGCCGGACCTGAACCTGAGCCCCGGCCGCGTGGCGGGCATCGGCCTCCTGGCGGCGACGCTGGCGCTGTTCGTGCGGCGCGGCCTGCGGCGCACCAGCGCTCATCATGTCGGCTCGACCTATGTCTCCTCCGTGCGCAGCGCGGCGGCGGTGATGATCGCCTTCGGCGGCATCGGCCTGGGACGGGTGCTGCTGGGTTCCACCACCGGCCTGGGCGGCGACCTGCTGCTGCTGCTGAGCTGGGGCATCGTCTCCACCGCGCTGGCCGCGGCGCTGCGACTGGTGGGCACGCGGCTGATCGCCGGGCCGGAGAGCCTGACCACCAATATCGTGGTCCTCGGCCCTTCGCCCCAGGCCGGCGCCCTGGCGCGCATCCTGACCGAGCGCAGCCGCGGCCATCGTCAGGTGCTGGCGGTGCTGCAGGACGACATGCCCGAGAACATGGTCATGCTCGACCAGCTGATCGAGCAGGGCGAGTTGGACATCATCGCCCTGGCCGGCATGGACGCCGAAGGCATCCAGGCCATCTGCGAGGAGTTCGGCGATCGCCCCGTGCACATCTGCGTCGGCTTCGACGCGGTGGCGCTGGAGCGCGCGGCCCGCGGCTCCAGCCACCTGGACGATCCGGTCCTGCTCCGCCTGCTGCCGGGCCAGTTCGACGACTGGCGCGATTCGGTGAAGCGGGGCCTCGACATTGCCCTGGTGATGGCCTCGTTGCCGCTGATCGCACCGGTGCTGATCATGGCCGCCATTGCCATCAAGTTGGACTCGCCCGGCCCGGTCTTCTTCCGCCAGTGGCGCTTTGGCCTCGGCACGCAGCCCGTGCAGATCCTGAAGTTCCGTAGCATGTACACGGACAGGGGTGACACCACCGGCGAGGCCCGTACCACGGCCCGGGATTCGCGTGTGACCCGGGTCGGCCGCATCCTCCGCCGCACCAGCATCGACGAGCTGCCGCAGCTGCTGAACGTGCTGCGGGGCGACATGTCGCTGGTCGGGCCCCGGCCGCATGCGACGCATATGAAGGTCGAGGGCAACTACTACTTCGAGGCCGTGGAGCATTATCGCCTGCGCCACCGCGTGAAGCCCGGGCTGACCGGCTGGGCCCAGGTCAACGGTTCCCGTGGCGAGGTGGATACGCTGGACAAGGCCTATCGCCGCGTGGATCTCGATCTCTGGTACATCAACAACTGGTCGATCACCCTGGACCTGAAGATCATCTTCAAGACCGTGTTCGGCGGCTTCGCGACACTGAAGGCCGACTGACCCCGCGACGGACCGGCCCTGCGACGGGGAGAGCCCGCCTTTCCGCGCTATGACTTCGCCAGACATAACCAGGCACGATCAGTGCCTGGTTCCCGCCCGACCTACCGATCCCCCTTCCTGCCCAGGAAGGGGGATTTTTTGTCAGAACATCTGGTAAGCCAGGAGGCCGACCAGAAGCCAGAAGACTGCCCCCAGCGCGGACGCCCAGGCCAAACCCCGCCATAGCGACCCACTCTGTTCACCGTCAGGGATGGCAACGGGGACCTCGCTTTGCCGTGGCGTGGGCCAAGGAAAGGGATAGGTCGAGTTGCGCGACAAGGGTCGCCGGAGTTGTTCCGGCTGGCTTGGGGCGCGGGGTGACAGATCCAATGCGTCCGTCACGATGGGTGTCTCCGACACGGGGCTTGTTGGATTTAATCGCCAGCACGCGAATTCGTAAAGGGCAAATACAACTATAGGAAGTGATATAAAAGTCTCAAGACTTGGCCGGAAAAACTTCCAACCTGGCAACGGCTGTGGGGCTGCGGCAGATGCCCTTGGCGTGGATCATGGGCGATGGCGGTTGAGAAAACGTTAAGGCGCTGATCTCGCGCGGATATCGCCGCCCGGCATTTTGTGCATCGCAGCGGATGCCTGCAGCCCCAAGGAGGCTCCGCCCGCGCTGGTCCTTTCGCTGCTGAGGGAACGGTACTCCCCAGCTCCCACTCCCTGGGGGCAGGTGGATCAGCAAGCCCCCGAAAAAGACACCCCACTTGTGCTGGTGACGTCTGCATTCGTTGGGAAGCCACGCTTCCCGGCGCGATCTGGTGTCAGCCTGCGCCAACGAACCGGGTCCAGGGCGCGCAGCGTCCTGGCGGAGTGGGGGTTTGGGGGCGAGGCGGAGCCCTGCCCCCAAATCGTGAAACGAAAGACGCGCAAAGGGCCAGGAAAAACCGTCGCCCGTACCGGGCCGCGCGGAGCAGCCGCGTCAGATCAGCTCGCGATAGACGGCCGCGATCTTCTCGCTGATTACCGGCCAGGCGAAATTGTCCTCGGCGTAGCGGCGGCAGGCGGCCTCGTCCGGCAGGCGATCCCGCGTGGTCAGTGCCGCTGCCAGTCCGGACGCGATGCTGTCCGCATCGCTTCCAGGCAGCACGAGATCGGGCGAAAGGCCGGAGACCACTTCCGGCAGGCCGCCGACCGGCGTCACCAGGACCGGCGTGCCCGAGGCCAGGGCCTCGACCGCGATCAGGCCGAAGCCTTCCAGCGCCGCGGTGGGGACGACGACGAGGTCCGCGGCCCGGTAGGCGACCGGCAGCAGCTCGTCGGGCACGAAGCCGGCGAAGCGGACCGTATCCTCCAGCCCGTGCCGACGCACCAGCTCCTCCAGCGCGAGCCGTTCCGGTCCCTTGCCGACGATGTAGAGCACGGCGTCCACCTGCTTCTGCCGCAGGGCCGCCATGGCCTCGATCAGCCGGTCGAGCCCCATGCGACGCACCAGACGACGCACGGCGAGCAGCACGGGCCGGTCCTGCACCCAACCCATCCTGGCCTGCGCCTCCGTGCGGCTGCCCTGCGCGGTGAAGGTGGCGAGATCGGCACCGCCCTGCACCAGCCGCAGCGCGGAATCCCGCACGCCGTAATGCTCCTGCGCGATGCGGCCGAAGGCCTCCGACAGCACGATCACACGCTGTGCCCGGCGATAGACCGCCGTCTCGATCAGCTTCTTCACGCGCACCGAATGGCTGCTGGCCCCTTCCGCCGCGCTTTCCAGCGCCCAGGGGCCGTGGAAATGCACCACCAGCGGCAGGGCGCGCAGCTTGTCGAGGATGGGCAGGGTGTAGAGTGCGAAATGGGAGGTCGCGAGCACGGGGCGGGCTTGCAGCAACTCACCGGCCGCCGCACGGATCGCGCGGGCGCGGCTCAGCATCGAGGCATCGGCGGGAAAGCTGCGGAAACGGCCTTGCGTGTCGATCTCCGCCTGTCCCTTGCCGGGAACGATGCCGCGGGATTCGAAGCCCAGTTTTTCCAGGCCGAGATAGAGGTTGTAGAAGACGTTCTCGGCGCCGCCCTTGTGTTCCGGGAACCAGCCGCTGCCGACCTGGAAGATGCGCTGTGTCACGGGCGTGCTACGCCTTTGTCCGGGGGCTGGGGATTTGCTGCATGCCAGAACGGCGTTGGAGAGACATTCCTGTCATGGAAGAACTCCGGCGATAAGGGGCAGGCCATCGGCTGCCAGGCTGGGATGTCGAGGAACCCGCATCGCGACGGGGGCCCGGCGGCGTGCAGCATTCCGGGTCAGCACATGAATTGTCCTTTTATGAGAAATATGAGACTCCGTCCAATTCCCCTGCCTTCCGCGAAACGGCTTTCCCGCTATCACGGCGAGGGCCAGGGTGTCGTGCTCCGGGATATGACGTTTCCGTCCTTTCCGGCGGAAGGCGCGGGGCGGATCTCCCAATGAAGGATCGGGAAGAGATGGGCAGCATCCTGGTGACCGGCGGCGCCGGCTATATCGGCAGCCATGCCGTGCTGGCCCTGCGCGATGCCGGCTTCGCGCCCGTGGTGCTGGATGACCTGTCCACCGGCTTCCGCCAGGCGGTGCCGGCGGATGTCCCCTTCGTCCAGGGCTCCGTCGGCGATGAAGATCTGCTGGCGGAGACGATGCTGCGCCATCGCGTCTCGGCGGTGATGCATTTCGCCGCCTTCCAGATCGTGCCGGAAAGCGTCGAGCAACCGCTGGAATACTGGCGCAACAACGTGGGTGGGGTCGCGGCCACTCTGGGCGCCTGCCTGCGCAGCGGTGTCCGGCACCTCGTCTTCTCCTCCACCGCAGCGGTCTATGGCATCCCCGAGACGCTGCCGGTGCCCGAGGATGCACCCTGTGAGCCGATCACCCCCTATGGCTCCAGCAAGCACGCGGCGGAGCGGATGATCCTCGATGTCGCGCGGGCCTTCGGGCTTTCCACCGTGACGCTGCGCTACTTCAACGTCGCGGGCGCCGATCCGGCCGGGCGGGCGGGGCAGCGTTCGCATCAGGCGACGCATCTGATCAAGGTGGCCTGCGAGGTGGCGACCGGGAAGCGCGACAAGGTCGAGATCTTCGGCACGGATTATCCGACGCCGGACGGGACCGGCGTGCGCGACTATGTGCATGTCTCGGATCTCGCCGATGCCCATGTCGCGGCGCTGCGCCATATCCTGCGCAACCGGGTGAACCTCACCATGAACTGTGGCTATGGCTGGGGCTATTCGGTGCGGGAGGTGCTGACGGCGGTGGAGCGCGTGAATGGCGCGCCCCTGCCGGTCGTCGAATCGCCGCGCCGCGCAGGCGATCCGCCATCGCTCGTCGCCGCTGTTGACCGGCTGCAGCGGACGCTCGACTGGCGGCCGCGCTATGAGGCCCTGGACTTCATCATCCGCAGCGCCCTGGACTGGGAAGCGGCGCTGGCGGCCGAGAAGCCGTCCTGAGGCAGACTGGGTAGTCCCGGCCTGACCGGGGCCGGAAAGAGGCCATCCAGAGGCCGAGCCCCGTGGACCGCGCCAGAGGCCATGCCGGTGACGCTCCAACGAGCACCCGGCCCTGGCCAGACCGCCGCTGCGGGCGATCAGGAAGCCAGCGGCAGCGGCGCGCCGGAATGGCGTTCCGTCACCAGCCCGGCATAGACCTCCTCCAGCCTGTCCACCACCTTCGTCCAGGCATAGTGCTTCTCGACATAGCTGCGGTTGGCGGCCCCCATGCGCTGCTGCATCTCCGGCGAGCGCAGCAGCTTGAGAAGCGCCTCCGCCATGGCCTCCGGATTCTGCTGTGGCACGATGAAGCCACCGGAACCGTCGGGCGGGAGGAGATAGGGCAGGCCGCCCGTGTCCGTCACCACCAGCGGCTTGCCACAGGCCATGCCCTCGATCGCCGTCGTGCCGAGGGGCTCGCCATGCGAGGGCAGGACGTAGATCGCGTGCTGGCGGAAGAATTCCACCGAGCTGTCGCGGGGGACATGGCCCTTGGTGTGGATCCGGTCGCGGCAGGGAAGCGTCGCGATCAGCGCGTTCACCTCTTCCCAGTGATCACCCCGCCCGATGATGCTGAGCGTGGCCTCGGGCACCTCACGGGCGACGATCTCGAAAGCCTTGAGCAGGTCGAAGATGCCCTTCCGGCGCGCGACGCTTGTGTAGAAGAGGATGCTCAGTGGTCCCTTCTCGGGCGGTGCGCCGGAGGGGGAGAAGAGATCGGCATCGATGCCGTGATGCATGGTGACGATCTTGCCCTTCACCATCCCCGGCGCGGCGATGCGGTCCATGGCCGCCGGGGTGGTCAGCATCAGGCTCGTCGCCTGCCATTGCTGCAGGAAGCAGATCGCCCAGCGTACGCCGCTCTCCAGCCGCACCTTCAGGCTGTCGCGATTCTGGTCCGGCCAGCGCGCCACATAGGTGCCGAGCAGCACGGGCAGGCCGCATCCCACCATGCCGAGCGAGAGCCCGACGAAGACGGGATTCATCTGGTGGACGAGATCGATCGTCTCTTCCTTGCGCAGCTTCTCCAGCAGAAGCCGCGTCCGCACCATGTACTCCAGGCGCTTCAGCGGGCCGGGCCAGGACTGCCGGATCGGATGGAAGGTCACGTTGCCCGGCATGGGCTCCTTCAGGTCCACCTCCTGGCAGGCGACGTGCAGGCGATAGCCCCGGTTCGCGAGCTCGCGCAGGAAGCCGCAGGCGATGAGTCCATCCCCGTAGAGGCGGTGATCCGTCAGCAGATCGGACGGATGCACGATAAAGATGGTGGGCTTCCGGGTGGTCATGGATCAGTGCCTCACTGACGTCGCGGTTCCGCCGGGGCGCCCATGGCCATGAGCGCTGCCCGCCCCGGGCAGCGCCTGCGATGACCATCGGCCGGAGCGGACCGGTCCTGGCAAGAAGGGGGCGCCCGGGAAGGGCGGATTCCAGGCAGGCATCGCTCAGCCCAGCCTGTCGGAGGTATCGGACGCCGCGGCAGGCCAGGCAGAGGCGAGCTTCGCCTTCGGGGTGCCGAAATAGGCCTGCCCGAAACGGCGCGCCGCCTGCTGCAGCGGCATGTCGACGAGGTGATGGAACGCATAGCCGATCAGGATCGCGATGGCCGAGGTGGCCAGGATCACCGGGACCTGGAAGCCCGCCGGCATGAGGCCGTACTTCCAGATGAACTTGCCCATCAGCACGAGCGTGCTGAAATGCACCAGATAGACCGAATAGGAGATGGCGCCGAGCATGATCAGGAATGCCGGCATGTGCAGCTTCCAACGCCATTCCACCAGCGCGCCGCCGAGCAGCGCCGCGCCGGAGAAGCCACCGGCCAGGACGGCGGTTTGGAAGTCGAAAGTGTCGGTGGGTTCGGGTGCCCGCAGGACGATCAGCCAGAACAGGCCACCGCAGCCCAGGGCCAGAAGGAGGATGCCGGGGAGGGGCGCGCCGCGGAGCCGCGGCGACAGGGCCAGCCAGGCGCAGAGCACGCCGATCCCGAACTCCAGGGCCTGGGGCCGCAGGAACTGGGCCCAGGGCGCGGTCAGGTCGACGCCGGCCAGGTAGAGGAGCACGATGAGGACCTGCCAGAACAGGATCAGCCCCATGCCGAAGCGGAGATTCAGGATGGCCAGCGCGAAGACCGCGTAGAAGAAGACCTCGTAGACCAGCGTCCAGGTCACGTTGACCAGCGGGATGTTGGCCTGGGGCAGCAGCAGGAAGCTCGCCACCACGCTCCAGCCATCCAGCTTCTGCGTTTCGCTGGCATGCGCGCCCGTCAGATAGGTGGCCAGGGCCAGGGCGCTCATGATGAGGGCGGCGGGATAGATGCGCGAGAAGCGTCGCCACAGGTAACGTGGGCATCGGTCCGGACGCCCGAGATCCGCCTGGTGGACGAGCGTGATGATGAAGCCGCTCAGGACGAAGAAGATGTCCACGCCGAGCGCGCCGTTCGAGAGGATGTTCCCCATGACCCCGCCGACTGGATTGTGGCCCACGACGACCTGCGCATGGAACAGCACGACCAGCACCGCCGCGAGGCCGCGCATGGCTTCGATCCACTCGATCCGGTGGGACATTGTGGGCAACGTGTTCGTCATGGCCAGGGAGCCCCCACCCGTTTCAGCGCCCCATCATGCGACCATTGGCCGTCATGAGGCCATCCTAATCCGACTGGCCGTGAAGGTGAGGGCGGTGGCGAGCATAATCCAGTTCAGCACGCCGACCTCGGCGATATGCACGGCGCCCAGCGGAATCTGGATGAAGGCGATGATCACAAGCACGCGGTACAGATAGAGCTTGGAGCCGGGCGTCGGATCGGATTGGAAGGTCGACAGGACCAGCATGAACAGGCTGCCGAAGTAGAAAGCGCCACCGAAGATTCCCAGGGCGCGGACGCTGTCGAGGATGCCGCTGTCCACCACCGCGTTCGCCGAGCCGCTGACGCTGGCGTAGTAGTTCAGGCCGAAGCCGTCGCCGAGCAGCAGGTTGTCGTTGTCCACGAAGAAGCGGATGTACTGCGTCATGCGCTCGGCGCCGCTCGCGTCGGAATTGAGGTTGCTCAGCGAATTCAACCGTTGCTCCAGGGCGAACTGCATCTCCGGGATCAGGGCCAGGAAGCCCGCGCTGAAGACCAGCACGATGGCGCCGAGGGAGATCCGCATCTTTTCCTGCGGCGTGCCCCAGAGAAGGAGCAGGGCCAGGCCGAGCGATGTCGCTCCCCAGAGCGTGCGGTACTGCGCCAGGGCGAGGCCGAGGGCGCAGGTGATCATCACCGGCACCGAGATGCTGAACCGGCGGCTCATCGCGATCAGCAGCGCGACCATCAGATAGGCCGCCATGGAGCCGGGAGCGTTCATGGTGGAGAAGACGCGCAGCGAGAAGGCGCCGGGCACGCCGACGGAATCGAAGCCCAGCAGCCGGACGTTGTTCACCCATTCCGCGTCCCAGGGGGTGGGATAGATGAACTGCATCAGCCCGTAGATGCCCATGACGGGCGCCGCCACCAGCAGCGTGGAGGTGATGACCTGGCGCATGGCCGCGCCACGTTGCCACTGCGACAGGATATGGAGCGCGATCAGCGGCCCGGAGGCCCATTTCAGCAGGTCGGTCATGCCGAGCATGAAGCGGTCCTGCAGCACGGCGAGCAGCGCGCCATAGGCGATGCTGCACAGGATGGCCAGGAAGGGGCCCGTATAGGGGTTGCGCCCCGGTGCCAGGTAACGCAGGGCCGAGAAGGCACCGAACATGCAGATCAGGTAGGGCGCGGTCAGGATCAGGCTGGAGACCTGGAAGCCACCCTGGTAGTCGGCCAGCCGCCGCACCAGCGAGGCGAAGCAGAAGAGCAGGATCGTGTAGCCGACATACCAGGGCGAGCGGTTCAGGAAGAGGAAGCCGCCCAGGAACAGCGCCAGGGCCGGATAGAGGATCCGGGCCAGCGGCGCCGCGCCACCGAGATAAAGGACGATCGGGATCAGCAGCGCCGCCGATACCGACAGGAAAGCGCCGAGGCTCAGCAGCCCCGGATCGGCCAGCCGGTCTTCCAGCGTCGGGCGGGAATAGCGGCTTCTTGCGGCAGTGAAGGTGATCGACACGCCAGCGGACCTCGTTTCTGTGCCCGGTCAGGACCGGGCGAGCTTCCGTGCGTAGCCCAGCAGTTCTGCCGGGAGCACGGAAAGGCGGGGACGGGGCAGATCGAGGACGCGTGGCATCCCGGCCAGCATCATGATCATGCGCACCAGCGAGGACATGGTCGCCGCCACCGCGGCGCCCATCGCACCCATGACGGGAACCAGCAGGAACAGCCCCAGCCCCAGGGTGGTGAAGGCCGCCACCTGGGCGATCGACACATAGCCCGGGCGGCCCATGGCCAAGTAGAGCTGGCTGGTGACCTGCGCGAGGGCGGAGAAGGCCTCCTCGATCACCAGCACCAGGAAGAGGGCATGCGCCGCGCCGAATTCCTTGCCGTAGAGCAGGGAAAGCGCCGGGCCGCCCAGCACCCAGACGCCGATGCCGGCCAGGATCACCGCCACCAGCATCAGGCGGAAGGTCCGGTCATGCAGGGCGCTAGCCTCCTCGGGCGACTTGCCGGCCATGGCGGGCAGCATCACGGCGCTGGCCGCGGTCTGCAGCACCATCAACAGGCGCGACAGGCTGAAGGCCACTAGATAGAGGCCGAATTCCTCCGGCGAGATCACCGCCACCAGGAAGAGCCGGTCGAGATAGAAGGTCAGGCTGCCCAGCGTGCCGATGCCCACCGCACGCACGGTGTAGGACAGGAGCCCCGGCAGCCAGCGGCCCGGATGGCTGAAGCGCGGCGGCAGGATGCGCCAGAGCTTGTAGGCGATGACGCAGAGGCAGACCGCGGTCGAGGTCCACATCGCGAAGGCCGACACCGCCGGTGTCAGCCCGATGGCGAGCGCCGCGGCCACCAGGAAGACCAGATACAGCGCCGGGTCCAGCCAGCTCATCGTGTTGAAGGAGCCGAAGCGGTCCAGTGCGGTGAAGGAGTTCTTCAGCAACACGGCGAAGAGCGACATCACCGTCACCACGGCGGCATAGGGCGCCAGCGCCACCACCTCCGCCGGGTAATGGCCGGACATGGCCATCGGGATCGCCACCACCGCCGCCACGGCGCCGATGACACCCAGCACGAAGGCGAGGAGGATGGAGGCGCCGAGCACCTCCGCCTGCTCCTCGGGCTTCGCGTTGCGCATGTAGTAGACCTGCGCCAGCGGCAGACCGCCGATGATCATGGTGGACAGGAAGGTGGGCCAGAGGGTGATGGCGCCGAAGGCGCCGCGCCCTTCCGGCCCGAGGAGGCGGGCGGTGATGATGCCCGTCCCCACGTTCAACGCCAGCACCAGGAACTGCGTCAGCAGCGTCTGGGCGAAGGCGAAGCTGGTGCCCCGCCCGCCCAGCACGCCCCGGACCAGCCGGGTGGAACCCTGGCGAAGGCCCAGCAGGCGGCCCCCGGTTTCGCTCCGCCCGCTCATGCCGCGTCACGCTCCGGGCGTGACGCGATGGCGGAGTTCGGCAGGGACACTGCGGTCATGACGTTCTGCTTCAGCCGTTCAGGTAGGAAAGCGAGAGCTGGTTGGTCGGATAGCCGGTGGGGCCGGTCCGCTTCGGATCGGTCGCGTTGAGCACGAAGCCCGCGATCGGCAGCCGCGCGGTGCGGAAGGCCTTCACCGTGGCGGCCACGGCCGCGGATGGCGTGGAGCCAGCCCGCACCACCAGCAGCGTCTCGTCCACCGAGCGGCCGATCAGCAGCGCGTCGGAGACGGCGGAGACCGGCGGCGTGTCCACGATGACATAGTCATAGGTGGACCGGGCCGCGACGATCAGCGGACGCAGGCGGGAGGGCTCCAGCAGGTCCTGCGGCGTGGCGTTCGTGCCCTCCGAGGCCAGCACGTGCAGCGGCGAGGACGGGTCCTCCCGCGTCGCCTGCACCAGGGAGACGCGCTGTTCCAGCACCGCGATGGCGCCGACATCGACCGGCTTCTTGAACAGCGTCCGGGCCAGGTTGCCGCGGCGGAAATCCGCCTCGATCAGCAGCACCTGGAAGCCGGAGCTGGCCAGGCTGCGCGCCAGCGAAAGGGCGACGCTGGTCTTGCCTTCGGCGGGCAGCGAGGAGGTCACGGCGAGGACCGGCGGGATGCCGCCCTCCCGCGTGGCCAGCATGCTGCGCAGGGTGCGCACCGCCTCCGCGCCGATGGAGCGCGGGTGGTCGGCCACCTCGTTGGCCAGCGTCATGTTGCGGCGGGCGGGCTTGGGCAGGGCGGCCAGGACCGGCACGCCGATCTCGGCCTCCGTCTCCTCCACCGTCTCGAAGCCCTTGCGGCGGCGGTCGAGCAGCAACGTGATCATCGCGCCCGTCGCCACGGCCACCAGGATCGCCACGCCCAGGAACATCTTCTTGTTCGGGAAGGCGGGGAACAGGGCCGGCGTGGCGCGGGAGGTGAGGATCGCATCGGCCTGCTGGATGCCGACCTGTGTCGCCACCTGCTTCTGGCGGCTCAGCAGGCTCTCATACAGGGCGCGGGTGGCCGAGGCCTCGCGCTCCAGCCCCATCAGCTCGGCGCCGCTGCGCTCGCTGGTGGCGAGCTGCGACTGCAGGTTCTGCACCGTCTGCGTCAGCTCGGCCACGCGGGTCCGGGCGATGGTCGCCTCGTTGGCCAGGCTGCGCTGGATGCGGGCCTGCTCGGAGCCGATCATGCGCTGGATCTCGGCGATCTGCGCGCGCAGCGGCTGGGCGGTCGGGTGGTTCGCACCGGCCTGGCCGGCGACCTCGGCCAACCGGGCACGGGCCTGCACCTCGGCGTCGCGCAGACGGCTCAGGGCGTCGGAATTGACCACCTCGGTCACGCTGCCGGCCGTGCTCGGGTCACGGGACTGGCGCAGGCGCGCCTCCCGCGAGGCGAGGTCGGCGCGGGCCTGGGCCAGCTGCGCGGCCACGTCGGCCAACTGCTGCTGCGCCAGGGTGGAACCGGCGCGACCGCCGCCGCCGGCGCCGCCGCCCAGGCTGAGCAGGCCGTTGCGCTCGCGATAGGCCTGGATCGCCCGCTCGGACTGGCTCAGCCGGTCGGACAGGGTGGCGACCTCGCGGTCCAGCCAGCTCGTGGCGCTGGCCAGGGCCTGGTCCTTCACCGCCCGCTGGCGCGCGATATAGACCTCGGCATGGCGGTTCGCGATGCGGGCGGCATCGGCCGGGGTGGAGGCCTCGAAGGAGACGGAGATCACATAAGACCGGCCGTCATTGAAGACGGTGAGGCGGTTCCGGTAGGCGTTCACCACCTGTGCCAGGCGCGTGTCCGCATCCACCGGCTTCTCCTCCTCGGCCGCCGGCAGGACCGTCGCCAGGAAGGGAATGCGCGAGGTGATCCGTGTCAGCAGGGAAGGCTGCGGCAGGAATTCCGGATCGTTGACGAGATCCAGGTCCTTCACGACCTCCCGCGCCACGGCGTCGCTGTTCAGGATCTCCACCTCGGTGCGCACGACGTTGGAATCCATCGGCGCCGAAGGGCTGGCGAGCGTGGCGCTCACCTCGGTGAAGCGGATCTGGCGCGTGTCCAGGGCCACCAGGGCGGTGGAGCGGTAGCTGGCCTGCAGGTTGAAGATGACCAGCGAGGACAGGCCGACCACCAGGACGAGCCAGACCAGCATGAAGAAGCGGTGGCGCCAGATGGACTGGAGGACCATGCCGATCGACATCTCGCGCGGCGCGTTCTGCACGATCTCCGCGCGGACGTTCTGGGGATGGTTGGAACTCGGCAGCATGTTCATGCGGCGATCTCCGGGCAAATGGCCACTGGATGGGCCGATTCCAACAATTGAGCGGCCCGCTCGGGGACTCGCGGGATGGCGCGGACGGGGCTCATGGCGTTCTTCCACTCGGAGCGGTTGGCGGCGGACCTGGAATCATGACCTTGACCGAGGGCCGGGACGGAAAGTCGATCGGCCGCGCTGCCGCGCGGGCCGGCGACCGGATTCTTCGTGCCCCAGGCCGAATTCAGCCGGAGACTGGACATGCCAGCCTCATTCTCGCCGCATCTCTTTGATGGATGGCAAAGAGGCACGCCGAAGCGCGAGGTCATGACTTTGTGGCCTCCAGGTTGTTCCTAGGGTTGTCTCGGCTCCGGTGGCGGTTGTGCCGGGCCAGGGCGGGTTTCGAAAAAGGATGTGCATGGTTAAGAGACAAAAATCAACATCAAAAATCGTACCGTCGTATCATTAATGATATCATCTTCGTGAGTTTGAGATTCTTGTCCTGTTGTCTCCGGAGCTCTTTCCGTGTCAATTGTACTTTATTCCAGTGCATAAGATGCAATTTTTACCTAAAGCTTACTCAAATCCAAAGTATAATTCTAGAAATTATCAGCACTAATGAGAAGAAATCTGAAGAAAATCAGAAAATCTGCGAAAATTTTTCTTGTAAACAGCATAAATTCCGTCACATGTAGATAAATAAAACGAAATATATTTTAAATTTTTATTTGAATGCATAAAATTATAGAATTTCCGAATATTGTACTATGAATGCTGCATGGCAGCAAAGAAAAAACAATAATTTAGTGCGCTTAGATATGAATATTCTAGGAAGAGATATCGAAAATTCCAGCGTGTTCATATCAATATTCTCATCGACGCCAGCCATATTCGGCTGCCTATGTATTCATCACAGCAACCCTGGCGCGTATTGCCCTGGGCCTGACCAGAGCAGCGGACCGGATCGCCGGTGAAAACGCCGACATCTTGCGGAAAAACACCCCGCCCATGCAGGCATGGCCCCCGCTCACGTTGGGGCGGAGGTGCGTCCGAAGTCCAGGGCGGGAAAGAGACGGTTGCCTGGAGCGGATGAGGGCCAGCGGCGGCGGCCGGTCCCCTCTACCGCCCGGCGCTCTCCATTT
This sequence comes from Roseomonas gilardii, assembly GCF_001941945.1. Classification (NCBI taxonomy): domain Bacteria; kingdom Pseudomonadati; phylum Pseudomonadota; class Alphaproteobacteria; order Acetobacterales; family Roseomonadaceae; genus Roseomonas; species Roseomonas gilardii. The sequence goes on from NZ_CP015583.1 coordinate 44,404, forward strand.
CGGCCGAGCCGAGATAGCGGAACAGAGTCTGTTGCCACCATTCACCCCGCAGCGAGTCCAGCAGGGCTACGTCCAGGGACCGGCGCAGCGCATTGTCCTCGGGCAGGGCAACGGCATAGTTCTGCACGTCGAGATTGATACCGAGAAGCTGCAGGCTGGAGTAATCCTGCCGGATCATCCAACTCAGCAGGGGACGGTCATAAACGAAGGCATCGACCTGGTGCTTCTGCACTGCCGCCAGTCCTTCCCGGGGGCCGGAGAAGCCGCGCCAGCTCACCCGCTGCGCTGTCAGGAACTCCGCGGCGGAGGACCCCTCCACCACACCGACCCGCATGCCGCGCAAGTCGTTCACGTTGCGGACCAGGCCTTGCAGGCGCTGGGTGGTCAGAGCGGAGCTGATGCCGGCGATGAAGACCGCGATGGTCACCACCGAGGCGATCATCCAGACCGTGGCCAGGATGCGGCCCGGCGTGGTCACCGGCCCGTCCTGCGCAGCACCGGCCTGGGTCATGGCCACGGCGGACCACCAGACCCCCGCCGTCAGGCCCCGCACGGCGCCACCGCCATAGGGTTTGTTGTGTCGCCGTTCGAAGAGCCAGACCAGGACGCCCACCACCAGTGCGATGCCGAGCAGCGCCAGCACGGCCTGCAGGAAGCTGAAGGACAGGAAGGTCCGCAGCACCGGCAGCCACGCCGTCACGCCCTCGGAGGGCACGGCCACCCCGAGGCCCGTGGCATAGAAGGGCTGGGTGAAGTCGATGACGCGCTTGCGGGCGGCGGTGACGGTGATCGCGGCCACGCCGGCATCGACGCGCCCGGCCGCGACCGCGTCGACCAGGGCCTGGACGGTCGGCAGCTCCTCGAAGCGGTAGCGCAGCTTCATCCCCTCGGCGACATGGCGCCAGAGGTCGATGCTGATGCCCTGCCACTGTCCCTCCGCGTCCTTCATCGCGAAGGGAGGCGCGTCCTTGGTGCCGATCACCAGTTCCCGGCCAGCGAAGCCCGGCGGGGGGGCCGCCGGTGCCGTGCCCGGCTGCGCCTGGGCGCTGCCTGGCGACGCCCAGGTCAGCGCCAGCAGCAGGAAAGCCAGTGGCCCGGGACGCCGCATCAGAGGGTGCTGGGAGCGATCGGCTGAACCGTCGGCGGGGAATCCCGGCGCAGTTCGTCGCGGATCTCCGTCAGCAGCTTCTCGGTCGGCGTCGGCCCAGCCGGCGCCTTCTCCTCCAGCGCGGTGGTGAAGTGGAAGCGCGCCAGAAGCTTTAGCAGGAAGAAGATGGCCAGGGCCACGATGCCGAACTTGATGATGGCGTTGATGAACCGGCCGACGGCGAGCACCGCGGCCCCGCCGTTGCGCGTGGCCTCCAGCGAGGGCTGCCTTTCGCCGGACAGAACGACGAAAACGTTCGAGAAATCGATCCCGCCGACCAGGAGGCCGATGATCGGGTTGATGATATCCTCGACCAGGCTACCGACGATTGTGGTGAAGGCGGCGCCGATGACCACGCCGACCGCCAGGTCGACGACGTTGCCCCGCTGAATGAAGGTCTTGAATTCGCGCACCCAAGCTGGTTCGCCGACCTTGATCGCCATGGAATCTCGCTTCCTGGAATTGTTGCGACCTTGAGCCTAGCCATGTTCCTGCGGGAAGAGGAACCCCACGTTGCCGTGCGCGCTGCTGGGGCCCGGGAAGATCCCCGGAGACTGTCGGCGCTTGGGCCAGCCGATGACGGCGGCGATAGCTGGCGGGCCCGAACATGCCGGCGAGATGGACCTCGGTCAGGCGCCTGATCTGCCCTTCGGGGCTGGCTTGCCCATGACGGAGCCCGTCCCGCCATGATTCCGCTCAAGGGCGCGGCGAGTGACGTCCGGCCCGGAGCGCCGGTGGCCCGGCTGGCCGCCTGTTCCTGCACCTATATGGGATGGGTGGTGCTGCTCGGCTGGGCCGCCTTCGGCGATCCCATGGACCAACGGGCGCTGGCCGGCTGCGGGCTGTTGCCCTGGTCCCGGTGGCAAGGCAGACGGCCGGCCATAGCGTTTTGGTCGGCTCCGGCGGAGCCTCGCTGACTTCGCCGCCGCCTATGATTTCGCCCGCAGGCTGAAGACCCTACGGGGCCTCACATCCTGCGAGGCGATCCGCAAAGCTCGGACGGACGAACCGTCCGGGCTCAATCCATGACCCGCTCCGCCAGATTTCGGAACCCACTCCTTCAGAACGCGTTGAGGCCGGTCTGGGCGCGGCCCAGGATCAGGGCATGGACGTCGTGGGTGCCCTCGTAGGTGTTCACCGTCTCCAGGTTCATGGCGTGGCGGATGACGTGGTACTCGTCCACGATGCCGTTGCCGCCGTGCATGTCGCGGGCCATGCGGGCGATGTCGAGCGCCTTGCCGCAGTTGTTGCGCTTGACCAGGGAGATCATCTCCGGCGCCGCCTTGTGCTCGTCGAACAGCCGCCCCACGCGCAGCGAGGCCTGCAGCCCCAGCGTGATCTCCGTCTGCATGTCGGCGAGCTTCTTCTGGATCAGCTGCGTCTGCGCCAGGGGGCGGCCGAACATGATGCGGTTCAGGGTGTAGTCGCGGGCGCGGTGCCAGCAGTCCTCGGCCGCCCCCAGCACGCCCCAGGAGATGCCGTAGCGGGCGCGGTTGAGGCAGGAGAAGGGGCCGGCGAAGCTCTTCACCCCCGGCAGCCGGTTCTCCTCGGGCACGAAGACCTCGTCCATCATGATCATGCCGGTGACCGAGGCGCGCAGGCTGAACTTGCCCTCGATCTTGGGCGCGGTGAGCCCCTTCATCCCCTTCTCCAGGATGAAGCCCCGCAAGGTGCCCTCGTCGTCCTTGGCCCAGACCACGAAGACGTCGGCGATGGGCGAGTTGCTGATCCAGGTCTTGGAGCCGGAAACGAGGTAGCCGCCATCGGCCTTCCTCGCCCGCGTCCGCATGGAGTTGGGGTCGGAGCCGGCATCGGGCTCGGTCAGGCCGAAGCAGCCGACCCATTCGCCGCTGCGCAGCTTCGGCAGGTATTTCTCCTTCTGCGCCTCGGAGCCGAAGGCGTGGATCGGGTACATCACCAGCGAGGACTGCACCGAGAAGGCGGAGCGGTAGCCGGAATCGACCCGCTCCACCTCGCGCGAGATCAGCCCGTAGGAGACATAGCCGACGCCTGCGCAGCCATAGCCCTCCAGCGTCGCGCCCAGGAAGCCCTGCTCGCCGAACTCGTTCATGATCTCGCGGTCGAAATGCTCGCGCCGGTTGGCCTCCAGCACGCGGGGCATCAGCCGGTCCTGGCAGAAGGCGCGCGCCGCGTCGCGGATCATGCGCTCCTCCTCGTTCAGCTGCTCCTCCAGCAGCAACGCGTCATCCCAATGAAAGACGGGGCGGGGGGCCTTGGCCTTCGACTCGCTGCCGGGGATGGCGTTCATCTGGATCCTCCTTCTTCGGCTCGCTTCCGCGTGCGGCCGGGGTGAACATCATTGCGATATGGGCGCCGGCCTCGGAGCCGTTCTCCACCACGCAGAGCGTCGCGTCGAATGTCGCCTGCTTCAGCCGGATCGCCGCCGCCAGCCGCGTAGGGCCGGCGCCCACGATCGGCGCGTTGAATTCCATCGCCTCGCGTCCGGGCATCGCCGGGCTCCTACGGGTTTTCCGGCTTCAGGGCGCGGCCGCCTTATCAAGCGCGCTGGTAAGTTCCGGGACGACGGAGAAGAGGTCGCCGACGAGGCCGTAGTCGGCGACCTGGAAGATCGGCGCCTCCTCGTCCTTGTTGACGGCCACGATCACCTTGCTGTCCTTCATCCCCGCCAGGTGCTGGATGGCCCCTGAGATGCCGAAGGCCATGTAGAGCTCCGGCGCCACGATCTTGCCGGTCTGGCCCACCTGGTGGTCGTTGGGCGCATAGCCCGCATCCACCGCGGCCCGGCTCGCCCCCACCGCCGCCCCCAGCCGGTCGGCCAGCTTGTCCAGGATCGCGAAGTTCTCCGCCGACCCCATCGCCCGGCCGCCCGAGATCACCACCCGCGCCGCCGTCAGCTCCGGACGCTCGCTCTTGGCGATCTCGGCGCCCACGAAGGACGACACCCCCGGATCGGCCACCGCCGCCACGCTCTCCACCGACGCCGTGCCGCCTTCGGCCGCCACCGGGTCGAAGGAGGCCGCCCGCACCGTCACCACCTTCTTCGCATCCGCCGAGCGCACGGTTGCCAGCGCGTTGCCCGCATAGATCGGCCGCACGAAGGTTTCGGCATCCACCACGTCCGAGATGTCGGAGACCGGCTGCACGTCCAGCAGCGCGGCCGCGCGCGGCATCACGTTCTTGCCCACCGCCGTGGCCGGGGCCAGCAGGTGCGTGTAGCCCGGCGCAAGCTCCACCAGCAGCGCCGAGAGCGGCTCGGCCAGCATGTGCCCGTCGCCCTCGGCATGCAGCACCTTCGCGATGCCCGCGATTGCCGTGGCGGACTGCGCCACCGCCGCCGCCCCCGAGACCAGCAGGTGCACCTCGCCGCCCGCCGCCTGGGCCAGCTTCCGGGCCGCCGCGATCGCCGAGCGGGTCGGCTGGTTGACGTGGCTGCCGTCATGGTCGGCCAGGACCAGGATGCTCACCGGGATACTCATCTCAGATCACCCCCGCTCAAATGACTTTTGCTTCGTTGCGCAGCTTGTCCACCAGCTCGGCCACCGAGCCCACCTTCACCCCCGCCTGGCGCTTCGCCGGCTCCTCCACCTTCAGCACCGTCAGCCGCGGGCTCGCATCCACCCCCAGATCCGACGGCTTCACCGTCTCGATCGGCTTCTTGCGCGCCTTCATGATGTTGGGCAGCGAGGCATAGCGCGGCTCGTTCAGCCGCAGGTCCGTGGTCACCACCGCCGGCAGCTTCAGCGACACCGTCTCCAGCCCGCCATCGATCTCGCGCGTGACCCGGGCCACGCCGTCGGCCACCTCCACCTTGCTCGCGAAGGTCCCCTGCCCCCAGCCCAGCAGCGCCGCCAGCATCTGCCCCGTGGCGTTCATGTCGTCGTCGATCGCCTGCTTGCCCAGCACGATCAGCCCCGGCTGCTCGCGCTCGGCCAGCGCCTTGAGGATCCGCGCCACCGCCAGCGGCTCCACCGCGCCCTCCTGCTCCACCAGGATGCCGCGGTCAGCCCCCATCGCCAGCGCCGTGCGGATCTGCTCCTGCGCCTGCGCCGGGCCCACCGAGACCGCCACGATCTCGCTCGCGATGCCACGCTCCTTCAGCCGCACCGCTTCCTCGACCGCGATCTCGTCGAACGGGTTCATCGACATCTTGACGTTCGCCGTCTCGACGCCACTCCCGTCCGACTTCACGCGTACCTTCACGTTGTAGTCCACCACCCGCTTCACGGGCACCAGTAGCTTCATGGGGAACCCCCGTCTCTTGGAAAGCCATGGAGGAATGAGTCCCCGCACCCTTGAAGCCGAAGCGCAAGAAACTCATGCCCCTCCGAAATTCCATGGTGACCGCGTTTGCGAAGACGCTGCATCATCTATCCAGCGCCGCGATCAACACGGTTCTCCATCCTTCAGCGGGCAGGGCGTCAGGCATCCTTGATCAGGCCACCTTCCATCGTGACCCGGCGCAGGTGATAGGAGGTATCGCCGAACATCAGCTCGATCATGGAAAGCCGGCGGAAGTAGTGCGCACCGATATACTCCATGGTCATGCCGATGCCGCCATGCAGCTGCACCGCCGTCTGCCCCACAAACCGCGCCGAACGGTTGATCTGGACCTTGGCGGCGGAAAGAGCCGTGCGGCGCTCATCGGGATCCTCGGATTCCGCCATCATGCTCGCATAGAGCGCCATGGACCGGGCCTGCTCGACGGCGACCAACATGTCCACCGCCTTGTGCTGCAGAGCCTGGAAGGAGCTAATGGGAACGCCAAACTGCTTGCGCGTCTTCAGATACTCTACGGTGATATCGGTCAGCGCGTCCATGAGCCCGACCGCTTCGGCGCAGAGCGCCGCAATGGCACCATCCACGACCCGCTCGATGACGGGCAGGGCACCACCGACGGTCCCGAGGACAGCATCCGCGGACACATGGAGGTCGGTGAGGGTGATATCCCCCGCACGTCCGCCATCCTGGGTGGGATAGCTCCTGATGGAGATGCCTTCGGCATCGGACGGGACGATGAACAGCGTGATCCCTTCCGGATCGCGCTGGCTGCCGGCGGTGCGCGCGCTCAGGACCAGGAACTTTGCCGCGTCCGCATTGAGGACCACCGTCTTGCTGCCATTCAGGCGATAGGCGCCATCCACGAGCTCCGCCGTGGTCGCGACGTCATGGAGATCATAGCGCGCCTGGATTTCCGAATGTGCGAAAGCCAGGCGCACCGAGCCATCGGCCACGCCGGGAACCAGGGCCGCACGCTGCGCCTTATTGCCCGCGAGGCGCACGGCTCCACCACCGAGAACAACCCCGGCCAGATACGGCTCCGGCGCGAGCGCGCGGCCGAGCGCTTCCACCACCACCAGCGTCTCGACGGCGCCTCCACCGAAGCCGCCATCCGCCTCGGAGAAGGGGAGGCCGAGGATGCCGAGTTCCGCGAGTTCCGCCCACCTGTCCTCGGAGAAGCCCAGGGGCTCGGCACGGACGGCCTGCAGCGCCTCCAGGGTGCCATAGTTCTTTGCCGACCAGCGCGAGATGGTGTCCTTGAGCATGTTCTGCTCTTCGGTCAGATCGAAATCCATATCCCGCTCTCCTCAGAGGCCCAGGATCGCCTTGGCGATCACGTTGTGCTGGATCTCGTTGGATCCGCCGTAGATGGATACCTTGCGGTGATTGAAATAGACGGGCGCCGCCGTATCCGCCCAGGCAAAGAGCGATTCCATGTCGTTGTGGCCGGTGTCGGGCCGTTCGGCCGGCAATGCCTGAGGACCGGCAAGCTCCAGGAGCAGTTCGGTCGTGGCCTGTTGCAACTCCGATCCCTTGATCTTGAGGATCGAGGATGCGGGGTCGGGCTTCGTCGGATCGCGTGTGGCCTGGGCCGCCACCACGCGCATCTGCGTGATCTCCAGCGCCTTGAGCTCGATCTCCGTGGAGGCCAGCCGCGAACGGAAATCCATGTCGTCCCACATGCTGCCCCCGCCGGCCGGCGTGGCTTTGGCGAGGCGCTTGATGCGGGCTATCCGCTCCTTCGACATGCCGATGCGCGCAATGCCCGTCCGTTCATTGGCCAGGAGGAACTTGGCATAGTCCCATCCCTTGTTCTCCTCGCCCACCAGGTTCTCGACGGGGACCTTGACATTGTCGAGGAAGACCTCGTTCACCTCATGCCGGCCATCGATGGTGATGATGGGACGGACGGTGATGCCCGGCGTCTCCATGTCGATGAGGATGAAGGAGATCCCGGCCTGCTTCTTCACCGTCGTATCGGTCCGGACGAGGCAGAACATCCAGTTCGCGTACTGGCCCAGCGTGGTCCAGGTCTTCTGCCCGTTGACGATGTAATGGTCCCCCTCCCGAACCGCCCGCGTCTTCAGCGAAGCGAGATCGGAGCCCGCGCCGGGTTCGGAGAACCCCTGGCACCACCAGTCCTCCAGGCTCCTGATCCGGGGAAGGAAGCGTTCCTTCTGCTGATCGTTGCCGAAGGTCGCGATGACGGGTCCCACCATGAAACAGTTGAACTGCAGCGGCAGCGGAACGGCCGACTGCATCAGCTCTTCCATGAAGATATAGCGCTGGACGGGCGTCCAGTCCTGGCCGCCATGCTCCAGCGGCCAGTGCGGCACGGCCCATCCCTTGTCGTTCAGGATGCGCTGGGAGGTCACATAGTCCTCCCGGCTCAGCTTGCGGCCTTCCGAAACCTTCGTCCGGATCTCCTCCGGGATCGCTGTGCGGAAGAAGTGGCGCACCTCCTGGCGGAAGGCGTTTTCCTCGGGCGTGAAGCGCAGTTCCATCTCAGTTCGACCCAGGGTTGATTTCGATCAGGCCCGCGGCACCCATGCCGCCGGCGACGCACATGGTGACGACGGCGAAGCGCACGCCCCTGCGGCGCCCCTCCAGCACGGCATGACCGACCAGGCGCGCGCCGCTCATCCCGAAGGGATGGCCCACGGATATGGCGCCACCGTTCACGTTCACGATCTCCGGATCGATGCCCAACCTGTCCCGGCAATAGACGGACTGGGAGGCGAAGGCCTCGTTCAGCTCCCAGAGCCCGATGTCGGAGACCTTGAGGCCCTGCCGCTCCAGCAGCCGCGGCACGGCATGGACCGGGCCGACCCCCATTTCATCCGGCTCGCATCCCGCGCTCGCATAGCCACGGAAGATGCCGAGGACCTCGGCACCACGCCGCTTCGCTTCCGCGGAGGACATGAGAACGGTGGCCGAGGCTCCGTCGGAAAGCTGGCTGGCATTGCCGGCCGTCACGAACTGACCTTCCCCGCGCACGGGCTTCAGGTTCGACAGCGCCTCGATGGTGGTATCGGGCCGGTTCCCCTCGTCCTTGGCCAGGGTCACGGTCTCCAGCCGGCTCTCGCCCGTTGCCTTGTCGGTGACCGCCTTCCTGACGGTGATCGGCACCACCTCGGCGTCGAAGAGACCCTCGGCCTGGGCACGCGCGGTCCGCTGCTGGCTCGCGAGCGCGAAGAGATCCTGGGCCTCGCGGGAAACGCCATACCGATGGGCGACAGTGTCACCGGTCTCGATCATCGTGGCGTAGATCTCGGGCTTGTTGGCCATCAGCCAGTCGTTGCGGAACAGCTCGCGATTGACGGGCTGAACCAGCGAGATGGACTCGACGCCACCAGCGACGGCAACGGGGACACCATCGAGGGCGATGCGCCGCGCGGCAAAGGCAATCGCCTCAAGGCCGGACGCACAGAACCGGCTGACAGTGACACCGGCCGACTGGGCGGGGATGCCGGCGACAAAACCGGCATGACGCGCGACATTCCCGCCCGTGGCGCCTTCGGGATAGCCGCAGCCGAGGACGATCTCTTCCACCTCCGCGGGATCGACATGGCCCCGCGCCATGGCGTGCCGGATGGCATGGGCGGCCATGTCCGCGCCCTTGGTCATATTGAATGCTCCGCGCTGCGCCTTCCCGATCGGGGTGCGGGCAGTGGAGACAATGACGGCGTCGATCATGACATCCCGCTCCTCAGTGATTCCGGTCCATGGTGGTGGCGGATGGCGTATCCGCCGCGGCGGCGATCTCGGCGAGGAGCACCTTCGGCAGCAGCTTGCCGACGGGGCTGCGCGGCAGCGCCTCGCGGAATTCGATGGCGCGCGGCATCTCGTGACGTCCGAGACGGTCCGCCAGGAATTCCATCAGTTCTTCCAGGGAGAAGGTGGCGGCTCCCGCCTTGAGCTTCAGATAGGCCTTCGCCGATTGCCCGCGATAGCTGTCCGGTACGCCGATGACGATCACCTCCTCGACGGATGGATGCTCGTAGATCGCGTTCTCGATCACCGCCGGATACACGTTGAAGCCGGATGAGATGATCATGTTCTTGCGGCGATCCACGATCTCGAAGAGACCCGTATCGTCCATGCGCCCCATGTCGCCGGTAAGGAACCAGCCATCCCGAAAGGCCGCCGCCGTTCCCGCCTCGTCATTCAGGTAGCCCTTGAACACGTTGGGGCCACGGATGGCGATTTCCCCGACATCCCCGGGCTTCAACTCCTGAGAGGGATCGTCCTGGGACACGATGCGCATCGCGAGCCCGGGAAGTGGCGCACCGATCAGCCCGGGCCGGCGCGGCGTGCGATAGGGCACGCGGGATCCCGCGGGTCCGGTCTCCGTCATGCCCCAGCCATTGTTCAACTGGTTGCCGATGATGGCCTCGATCCTTGCCTGCACCTCGAACGGCAAGGGCGCGCCACCCGAGACGCAGGATTTGAGGGAGGAGAAGTCCACCGCCTCGACGCCCGGCCGGTTCAGCAGCGACACCCACATGGTGGGCACGCCGGAGAACTGGCTGGCCTTCAGCTCCGCCACGTCCCGGATCAGCGTCTCGACATCGAAGCGCTGGCGAAGAAGGATCTGGTTGCCGTCGCGCAGGTGGCGCAGGAGCACGGTGGTCAGCGCATAGATGTGGAACAGCGGCAGGACGGCAATGACCTTTTCCGCTCCGGGGATGAGCGGCCGGCTGCCGTCCTGCCAGAGGCGATACATGCTCACCGCCGATGTCAGGTTGCCATGGCTCAGCATGGCGGCTTTCGGCAGGCCGGTGGTTCCGCCCGTGAACTGCAGCACGGCGATGTCATCGACGGACGGAAGTGCCGCCGTGACGGGCGCATCGCTGAGAAGGCCCGACATCTCCCGAACACCCGCCCGATGTGGGATGGGCAGGGCGGCGACTTCGCCCACGCCATACCGGCTGTCATCCCCGACGATAACCTCGTCCACGATGTGCGCGTCCAGCATGTCCAGCGCACTGGGCAGGAAGCCCGGGAGGTTGGTCGTGACGATGCGGCGGCTCTGCGTCGCTTCCAGCTTGTGGATGATCTCCCGGCGGGCATCCAGGGCGCTGATATGCACGACCCTCGCCCCGAGCCGCGTCAGGGCGAAGAAGGAGACCGGATGATACGCGGTGTTCGGAAGCAGGAGCGCCACATTGTCCCCATGCCCGATCCCCGAGGCCGCGAAGCCGCTCGCGAGGCGCTCGACCTCCTTCCCGAGGGCCTCGTAGCTCAGCACATGGCCGCGGAACTCCAGAGCCGGCGCCGCGCCGCGATGGGCGACGGCCGTCGCCAGGAGCTCGGGCAGGGTGGTGATCTCCAGTGGCGCGGTCCAGTCGCAGAGATCCGGAAAGCTCTCCATCCATGGATGGCGCACCGCCTCGCCGGCATCCCGCGCCGACCTGCCTTCCCGTGCCTGTTCCGCCGCCATCAGGCTGCCTCCCGTCCGGCGAAGGTTCCGGAACCCAGCGAGAGGCGGCGCAGGAGCGGAGAGGGCTGAAGGCTCTCGTCGCCGCTCTCCTCGGCCAGCCGCTCCAGTTCCGTGACGATCCGGGCGAGCCCAACGCCCTCGGCCCAGTGCATCGGCCCCCCGGTGACGGCGGGCCAGTTGTAGCCGTTCACCCAGATCAGATCGATGTCGCCGGCCCGGGCGGCGATCCCCTCATCGAGGATCCGCGCGCCCTCGTTGACCATCGGGTAGAAGAGGCGCGCCAGGATCTCCTCTTCGCTGAACCTTCGCCGGGTGATGCCCCGGCTTTCGGAGAGCGAGGCGATGAGGGTCTCGACCTCTGGGTTCCGGCTGCCGCTGCGGGCTCCGTCGGGATAGAGGTAGAAGCCGCGGCCGGTCTTCTGCCCGAAATGCCCCTGTTCCGCGAGCGCATCCGCCACCGGGGACTTCGCGCCGGTGGCCTTGCGCGCCCGCCACCCGATATCGATCCCGGCAAGATCCATCATGGCGAAGGGGCCCATGCGGAAGCCGAACCGGGTGACGGCCGTGTCCACCTCATGGGGCAAAGCGCCCGCCAGGAGCAGCCGCTCCGCGGCCTGGGTCCGCTTCGCCAGCATGCGGTTGCCGACGAAGCCGTAGCACACGCCGACGACGACCGGCAGCTTGCCGAGGCGGCGGCCGAGTTCCATGGCGGTCACCAGCACATCCGGCGCCGTCTCCGCAGCCCGGACCACTTCCAGCAGGCGCATCACATTCGCCGGGCTGAAGAAGTGCAGGCCGACCACATCCTGGGGCCTGCCGCTGGCGGCGGCGATCGCATCGACATCCAGATAGGAGGTGTTGGTGGCCAGGATGGTGCCGGGCCGCGTCAGCTCCCCCAGCCGACCGAAGATCTCCGACTTCACGCCCATATCCTCGAAGGCGGCTTCCACCACGATGTCGGAGGAGGCCGCGGCGTCCAGCCCCACGGCGGAGGCGATGAGGGCGAGGCGCTGCTCCATGGCCTCCCCGGACAGTGATCCCCGCTTCACCGAAGCTTCGTAGTTGCTGCGGATGCGCGACATCCCCGCTTCCACGGCCTTCTCCTGCACGTCGATGAGGGTCACCGGAATGCCCGCTTGGGCGAAGCACATGGCGATGCCGCCGCCCATCGTGCCGGCGCCGATCACGGCGGCCCGCGCGATGGGACGTGCCTTCACCTCCCGGCCGATACCCGGCAGACGGGCGGCTTCCCGCTCCGCGAAGAAGAGATAGCGCTGCGCCTTCGCGCTCGGATGGACCACCAGCTCCTGGAAATGCGCCCGCTCCGCCGCGAGGGCGGTCGCGAAGGGCCGGTCGAAGCAGCCGCGGACGGCATCGACCAGGGCCGGTACATTGGGGGCGAGGCCGGGTCGCTTCAGCGCCGACGCCGCGGCGGCCTCGAAGGCGCTCCGGTCGGCTTCGGTCAGGCGATCGGAACGGTCCCGCACCTTGGACCATGTGCCCGCCTCGGCCAGTTGCAGCGCCAGGGCGGATGCGGCGTCGAGAAGGTTCTCGGGTGCCACCACCTTGTCGATCATGCCAAGCGCCAGGGCGCGCTCCGCGCCGACCGGCTCGCCCGAGAGCATGAGAGCGAAGGCCGGTGCCGCGCCGGTGAGGCGTGGAAGGCGCTGGGTGCCTCCGGCACCGGGGATGATCCCGAGCCTGATCTCCGGAAGGCCGAGCCTGGCGCCGGGGCCCGCCACCCGCGCGTGGCAGGCCATGGCCAGCTCCAGGCCGCCCCCGAGCGCGGCGCCGCCCATGGCGGCCACGACCGGCTTGGAGGCATCCTCTATGGCGGCCACGATGTCGGGCAGGGAAGGGGGCACGGGCGGCTTGCCGAATTCCGAGATATCGGCGCCCGCCACGAACAGCTTGCCGGCGGCTGTCAGCACGATGGCCCTGACGCCGTCATCGGCGCAGGCGGCGACGATTGCCTCGGAGATGGCGGCGCGCACAGCAGCGCCCAGGGCATTCACGGGCGGATGGTCGATGGTGACGACGGCGACTTCGCCCCTGGTCGTGGCGTGAACAGGATGCATCGTGCTTCCTTCCCCGATTATTCTGCAATGCGGAATTGAAAACCACTTTTCAAACCTAATGGCGTCTGCAGGGTACGAATGTCAAGGCGATTGGCTACTGCCGTGGTCAAGGAGGCACCGCGAAGACCGTCGATGTTCTGTTGTGCAGAATTTCCGTTCGCAAAAGTTGACATGTGTGGAGCGGCGATGGCATCAATCGCCCGTCCGGAGACCTAGCCGTCGAAGGACTAAGACGCGGGCGAACAGCACGCTGGACGGAGGAACGTAGGCGATGGGGGCGATGTCCCGCCCCATCATGACATTCCCTTGTCTTCGACGCTGTCCTCGCCCCGATGCAGGGCGAAATGCCCTCCGAGGTCCCGTCTTCAACGGGGCCGGGATCAGTCGTCCATACGGATCGGGCCGGGCGTGACTTCGGTGCCGGACGTGTTCAGGGAGGAAGTTGTGGTCCGCAGAACGATCGCATCAGCAGCTCTTGCCCTCGTCTTCTCCGCGGGCCTCGCGGGAGCACGGGCGCAGGAGGCTCAGACCATCGTGGTCGGCGCCCATATGCCCCTGACCGGTACCCTCGCCCGGTCCGGGCAGGCCTTCAACGAAGGCATGCAGGTGGCCGCCATGATGTGCAACGCGGAGTCGCCGCGCCACAAGATCAGGATCGACCTCATCGACGACGAGAGCACGCCCGCGAAGGCCGTTTCCGCCGTCGAGAAGCTGTCCTCGGACGGTGCGGTGGCGATCATCGGCGGCTATGGCTCGAACATCATCGGCCCGTCCTCCGATGCCGCGAACAAGCTCGGCAAGGTGTACATCACCGCCGGCGCGGTCAGCGACGAGCTCACCCAGCGCGGGCTGAAGACCTTCTTCCGCATCAACAACAACGCCGGCTACCAGCGCGGCGTCGTCACGCTTCTTTCCGACCTGAAGCCGGAGAAGATCTCCATCGTGGCCTCCACGCGGGAGGCGCCGGCGCTCCTCGCGGAAGGGCTGGAGAAGGACCTCACCGCCCGGGGGGTCAAGGTGACGGTGCACAAGTTCGACCCGGCCATCACCGACTTCAAGCCGATCATCAACAAGATCAAGATCCAGGACAAGCCGGACATCATCATGATGTCGGGCTACGAGAACGACTATGTCGGGATCATCCGCGCCGCCAAGGTGCTGAAGCCTGGCGTGAAGCTGCTCGTCGGCACCTGGTCCCTGGCGACGCCGAAGATGTATGCCGACTTTCCGGATCTGATGAACAACGTCGTCGGCACCTCCTTCCTGCCCTTTCCTGTCCAGATGAAGAGCGAGGAGGGAAAGACGTTCGGCGAGCTCTACAAGAAGACCTATGGCAAGGAGATCGAATATCTCTCGACCCTGAGCTTCGTCGAGACACGGATCCTCTGCGAGGCGATCTTCCGGAGCGCCGAGGCCGGCACCCTGTCCAAGGGCGGGCTTGCCGATGAGATGCGCAAGACCGATCGCGACACCATGCTCGGCCGCATCCAGTTCGACCAGTCCGGCGACAATCCGAATTTCACGCTCTCCATGGGGCAGCATCGCAACGGGCAGATCGTCCTGGTGTCCCCCCGCGCCACGGCCACCGGGGAAATCGTCTATCCCGGCCTGCCCTGGTGATGGCCCCGATGCTCTTCCGCAACGGCCCAGCTTCCTCACCGAGGTGACATGACCGAGCTCATCCTACAGGCGCTGTTCTCCGGGGTGCTGATCGGCAGCGTCTATGCGCTGGTCGCACTGGGCCTGGCCCTTGCCTTCGGGGCCATGCGCATCATCAACCTGGCGCATGGCGAGCTGGTGCTTCTTGCGGCCTATATGGCGTATTTCACGGAGGCACGCGCCGGGCTGAACCCCTATGCCGCCATCCCGCTGGCACTCCTCGCCGTCCTGCTGGTGAGTTGGGGGCTGGTTTTCCTCGTGAGCCGGATCAAGGAGCATCGCGAGCTGAACTCGCTGATCCTGACCTTCGCCATCGGGATCATCCTCACCAACGCCATCCTGCTCGTCTTCACGAGCGATGTCCGTACCACCGGCTCCGCCACGCTCCAGGACGCCGTCTCCCTCGGCGATCTCTTCGCGATGCGCGGCGAGATCGTCGCCTTCTTCGTCTCGCTGCTGCTGATGGGCTTCCTGTGGTGGTGGCTGAAATCCAGCTGGTACGGCCGCGCCGTGCGGGCCGTATCCTCCAACCGTGACGCGGCGCGGCTGATGGGCATCAATCCTGCGCGCATCGAAACGGCATCCTTCCTGGTGGCGGGAACCCTGGCCGCCTTCGCCGGCGTGGCGCTCTACACCATGAGCGTCATCCAGCCCGCCACCGGACACGCGCTGACCGTGAAGGCCTTCATCATCACGGTGCTGGCGGGCGTCGGATCGATACCCGGCGTCTTCCTCGGAGCCATTCTCCTCGGCGTCACGGAGGCGCTGACCGTGACGCTCGCCTCGTCCGCCCTCCAGGAACTGGCCGGAATGGTCCTCTTCCTGCTGGTGCTCTTCCTTATGCCGAACGGCCTGTTCGGTGCGCGTGCCCGGCGCGGATGAAGGTCGATAGAATGTCCGCAACCTCCACCCTCGGCCGCCATGCGCAGCCGCGTCACAACCGCCTTTTCATGTTCGTGGGCGGCTTCGTCCTCGTCCTGGCGATCCTGCCCCTGATCGCCGGTGCCAGCCCCTATCTCCTGGGTCTGCTCATCTCGGCGCTGATCCTGTCCGGCCTTGCCCTGTCCTGGGCCCTGCTGGGTAATCTCGGCGGCATGGTCTCTTTCGGCCATGCCGCCTTCTTCGGCGTGGGCTCCTATGCCTCGGCCCTGCTGGCGGGAAAGCTCGGGCTGCCGGTGCTTCTGGCCATCCCGCTCGGCGGCCTCTCCGCGACGATTGCATCGCTCGCCATGCTTCCCGCGTTGCGCCTGTCCGGGCCGTATTTCGCGCTCGCCATCCTCGCCTATGCGCAGATCTTCCGCATCCTCGCGACGGAGCTGGACTGGCTGACCGGCGGATCGGCCGGGTTGCAGAGATATCCCGGCCTGCCGGACATCCTGGGCCTGGACCTCGCCAGCCGCGCGGGGAGCTATGTTCTCGTCCTGGTCGCTGTTGTCCTGTCCGCCCTGGTCTACATGGCTATCCGGCGCAGCCACACGGGCACCGCGCTTCGCGCCATCGCCGACAGCGAGGACGCCACCCGCGTCGTGGGGGTCAACTCGACGCTTCTGAAGACCTGGATGCTGCTCCTCTCGGCCTTCATCGCCGGCGTGTTCGGGGCCCTGAACGCCCATATCATCGGCTTCCTGGAGCCCGACTACGCCTTCTCCGGCACCTGGAGCGTCATGCCCATCATCGCCGCGGTCTTCGGCGGCTACCGCACCGTGCTGGGCCCCGTGCTGGGCGCGGTGGTGATCTACCTCTTCGATCAGGTCATCGCGAAGAGCCTGATCCCCGTCGGGCACCAGATCCTGCTCGGCGTGGTGCTGGCTGTCATGGTGCTGATCGCGCCCAACGGGCTCGCCGGCCTGATGTCCCGGTTCCGCGCCAAGTTCGGGGAAAAGAGCCATGCTGGAGCTTGATGCCGTCACCGTCCGCTTCGGCGGGCTCACCGCTCTCTCCAACATCTCCTTCGGGATCGGGAAGGGGGAGATCCTGGGGCTTGTCGGCCCCAACGGCGCCGGCAAGACGACGCTGTTCAACTGCATATCCGGCCTGGTGAAGGCCCGTGGACGCATCGCCTTCGAGGGGAGGGATATTATCCGCCTGCCTCTCCACAGGCGGGCACGCGTGGGGATCGGCAGGACCTTCCAGATCACCCAGCCCATGCACCATCTCTCGGTCCGGGAGAATCTCGCGGTGGCGCAGGTCTTCGGGGCGGGACGGTTCGACCCGGCCAGGATCGACGAGATCCTCTCCGTGATGGAACTGTCCCACAAGGCGGATCTCGATGCCGCCACCTCCCTGGCCCTGCAGGAGCTCAAGCGCCTGGAGATCGCCAAGGCGCTGGCGACCGAGCCGAAGCTCCTTCTTCTCGACGAGGTGCTGGCGGGGCTCGAAAGCAACGCGAAACGCCAGTTCATGCTGAAGCTGAAGGAACTCCACCGTCTCTTCGGCCTGACCATCGTGATCGTGGAGCATGACATCGAGACGATCTCCGGGCTTTGCAGCCGCGCCGTCGTGCTGAGCTTTGGTCAGCTCATCGCCGACGGAACCCCCGACGAGGTCTTCCGCGATCCGGCGGTGATGGAAAGCTATACGGGGACCGCCCATGCTTGAGACCCGCCACCTGACATCCGGATACGGCGCCATCACCGTCCTCTGGGATCTCAGCCTCACCTTCCGGGAGGGAGCGCTCACCGCCATCGTGGGGCCGAACGGGGCGGGGAAGACCACCCTGCTGCGCACGCTGGTCGGCCTGCTCCCCTATCAGGGCGAGGTCCTGCTCGGTGGCGAGCCGATCCGACGCAAGACCTGGGATCTGGTTGGGGAGGGGATCGTCATGGTTCCGGAGGGCCGGTTGCTCTTCCGCGACATGACCGTGGAGGAAAATCTCTGCCTGGGCGCCTATCCCAAGCGGTGCCGGAACGAAATGGCGGCCAACCTCGATCGCGTCTATGCCTTCTTCCCCCGTCTGAAGGAGCGGCGCCAGCAGATCGCCGGTTCGCTTTCCGGCGGCGAGGCCCAGATGGTGGCGATGGGGCGCGGGCTGATGGCCAAGCCGCGGATCCTTCTCATCGACGAACCGTCTTTGGGGCTGGCTCCGGTCATCGTCAACGAGGTGTTCGACATCATCCGCCGGCTGAAGTCCGACGGCATCACCATCGTGCTGATCGAGCAGAACACCCGGATGGCCCTCGCGGTGGCCGACGATGTCCATCTGATGCGCTCGGGCAAGGTCGTTCTGTCGGAACCGGCGGCCGGCATGGACCTCGACCGCCTGCATGATTTCTACTTTGCGCGGGAGGTGGTGAACTGATGGAAAATTCCAGCCGAGCGCTGCCGCCGCTGTTCCGCGACAAGCTCGCCCTGCCCGTGATCGCGTCGCCGATGTTCATCGTCTCCCGGCCGGAGCTCGTCGTCGCCGAATGCCTCTCGGGCATCGTCGGTTCCTTCCCGGCGCTGAACGCCCGCGCACCGGACACGCTCGACGGATGGCTGACGCGGATCGAGGCGGAGCTCGCGGCCGCCCGCGCCGCGGATCCCGGTCGCAGGATCGCCCCCTTCGCCGTGAACCAGATCGTGCATGCCTCGAACGACCGTCTGGGGCAGGACATGGAAACCTGCGTCGCGCATCAGGTGCCGCTCATCATCACCTCGCTGCGCGCTCCCGGCGAGGTCGTTCGTCAGGTCCACTCCTATGGCGGCCTCGTCTTCCACGATGTCACGACGATCCGCCATGCCGAGAAGGCCCTGGAAGCCGGCGTCGATGGCCTGATCCTGGTCTGCGCCGGAGCGGGCGGCCATGCCGGCACGCTCAGCCCCTTCGCCCTCCTCGCGGAAGTGCGCCGGATCTATGACGGTCCGGTCGCGCTCGCCGGCGCCATCGCAACGGGGGACGCCATTCTTGCGGCACAGGCGCTCGGTGCCGACTTCGCCTATATGGGGACCCGCTTCATCGCGACGGAGGAGGCGAATGCGTCCTCGTCCTACAAGGAGATGATCAACGCCGCGAGCGCGTCCGACATTCTCTACTCGTCCTTCTTCACCGGCGTTCCCGGAAACTACCTGAAGCCAAGCATCGTGGCGTCCGGGCTCGATCCCGAGGCACTGCCTTCCCTGGATAAGAGCTCCATGAATTTCGGAACGGCGAAGGTGAAGCCTTGGCGTAACATCTGGGGTGCCGGCCAGGGGGTCGGTGCGATCACGGATGCGCCTCCCGTGGCGGAAGTGGTGGAGCGGCTGTCGCGCGAGTACCGGGATGCCCTCGCCCGTCTTTCCCGGGTGGCCGCGACATTTCCAGTCTAGTCGCCACCCGGCAGATCCGCGGCTCACACGATCAGACCCACAGCATGAAAGGCCCGGTGATGAAGACAGGTGTTGTCGTGGCACATCCTCGGCCAGGCATAGTCCAGATCACCATGGACCGTCCGGAAAGGCGCAACGCCCTCGATCGCGCGGCCTATCGAGCGCTGGCCGCGGCGCTTGCCGAAGCCGATGGCGACGATGCTGTTCGCGCCGTCGTGCTGACCGGTGCCGAAGGATGTTTTACCGCCGGGAATGATCTTGCCGACTTCCAGGACATGGCCACCAAACCTGAATCCAGTGAGGGGCTTGCCTATCTCAAGGTGCTTGCACAGTTCTCGAAACCCGTGCTGGCTGCCGTGGAGGGATATGCGGTCGGCATCGGCACGACCATGCTGCTGCATTGCGACCTGGCCTATGCGGGTGACACCGCGGTGTTCCGCCTCCCCTTCGTCCATCTGGGGCTGTGCCCCGAGGGAGCGTCCAGCTACCTGCTTCCCCTGGTGTCCGGTACGAAGAAAGCCTCGGAACTGCTGCTCCTGGGCGAGGCATTCACGGCGAAGGCGGCAGCGGAGGCGGGTATCATCAACGAAGTGACCGGGGCGGGAGAGGCCCTTTCCCACGCACTTGGGAAAGCGGAGCTCCTGGCGACACTGCCACCCTCCTCCCTGGCGACCACCAAGCGGTTGCTGCGCCAGGCCCATAAGCACGCCATTGCCGAAACCCTTGAGCGGGAGGCTGCGGAGTTCCATGCGATGCGGCTTCAACCGGCTGCTCAGGCCGCGTTCAGCCGCTTCCTGGGAAAAAGAGGATGAGGCTGCTCCTGTCGGTGGAGTGCCTCAACGCCGACGCCTCCTTGATCGGTTGCAGGTATCGGCTACATCCACCTGCACCTTCAGAAGTCTTCAAGGCACGTCAATGACCCAACCCGAGGCGTCACCGCCCGATCCCGAGATCGAAGGCGACGGGAAGGATGACCGTCATTTCGTGACGGCGTTGGCCCGCGGGCTCGAACTGCTGGCCTGCTTCAAGCGTGGCGAGACCTTTCTGGCCAATCATGACTTCGCGGAACGATGCAAGCTCCCGCGCTCGACCGTTTCCCGCCTGACCTATACGTTGACGAAGCTTGGCTACCTGCATTTCGTCGAGGATGTCGGCAAGTACCGCCTCGGGACCCAGCTCATCGCGCTCGGCACGGTTGCTCTCGGCGGGCTGGACATAAGGCAGATGGCGCGTCCTGCGATGAGGGAACTCGCCAACTTCTCGAATGCCACGGTCGGGCTGGCGGTGCGCGACCGCCTTTCCATGCGCTATGTGGAATGCCTTCGTGGCCCGGCAGCGATCTCCCTCAACATCGACGTCGGCGTCCGCATGTCGATGGTCCGGTCCTCGATAGGCCGGGCCTTCATCTCCGTCCTGACGCCGAGCGAACGTGCGCCGTTGTTCGAGGAGCTCCGCATGCTGGACCCCCTCGCATGGCCCAAGATCCATGAGAGCCTCGAAAGGTCGATGGCCGATCATGCCAGGCTGGGCTGCTGTTGTTCGTTCGGCGAGTGGCAGAAGAGCGTCAGCGCGATCGCGGTCGGGTTCCGTCCGGGCGGCGGCCTGCCTCCGATGGCGGTCAACTGTGGGGCGCCGACCGTCATCTCCGAGCCCAGCTTCCTTCTCGAGGAGGTCCGCCCCCGGCTCGTGGAGATGGTGCGACAACTCGACGGGGTCATGGGCGCCTAAGGGGGCCGGTTTTTTCGGAGTTGCTGTCTATGGATCGATCTCTTGCCCCGGCCAATGAACCGGACGCCGATCTGCCCTTGGCCGGTGTGCGCGTCCTGGACCTGTCCCGCATTCTCGCCGGTCCGTGGTGCGCCATGGTGCTGGGCGATCTCGGCGCGGAAGTCGTGAAGGTCGAGCATCCGATCCGTGGCGACGACACGCGTGACTGGGGGTTGAGGACCGGTCCGACCAACACATCGTATTTCGATGCCGTGAATCGGAACAAGACTTCCATCGGTGTCGACCTTTCGACCCCCGAAGGCGCAGCCCTCATCCGCCAGATGGTCCGCGAGTTCGACGTCGTGGTCGAGAACTTCAAGACGGGAGGCGCCGATAGGCTCGGCCTGGGCTATGCCGCACTGAGGGAGGAGAATCCCGGCCTCATCTACTGCTCGATCACCGGCTATGCATCCGATGGGCCCGAGGCGGCACGGCCGGGCTATGATCTGCTCGTTCAGGGTGAGGCCGGCCTCATGGCCCTCAATGGAGAAGCCGGTCAGGCGCCTCTGAAGTTCGGCGTGGCTGCGGTTGACCTGTTCACAGGGCAGTATGCGGCACAGGCGGTACTCGCTGCGCTGTATCAGCGTAGCCGCACCGGGAAGGGGAGGCGGATAGAGCTTTCCCTCTTCGATTGCGGTGTGGCTATCACTTCCTACTACGGCCTGGAGGCCCTTGTTCAGGGAAAGGACCCGCCGCGCTACGGCAATGCCCATCCATCGATTGTCCCTTATGGCGTCTTCGAAGCAGCGGATGGACCGCTGCTGATCACGGTTGGCAATAACGCGCAGTTCCACCGCTTCTGCACACGGGTCATCGAACGGCAGGAACTCCTGGGCGATGCCAGGTTCGCCACGAACCTGGAACGCTCCAGAAATCGCGCCATCCTGATCCCTGTCATAGAAGAGGAGTTGCGGAAGCGGAGCCGTAGCCAGCTTCTGCAAGTTCTGCGGCAGGAAGGGATTCCGGCGGGGGAAGTCCTCGGGCTGCATGAAGCCCTGGTTTCACGTCGCACCGAAGACAGCGGGATGGTTGCGCGGTTTGAGGATGGCGGCGCGACAAGGTGGATTCTGGCACCACCGTATCGTTTCGATGGCTGCCGTCTTCCTGTCCGCTCTCTCCCGCCTCCTTTGCAGAGGGAATAGAACGAAGCATGGGCTTGCCCTTGTCGTGCCATGAGGCGCTGCGAGACGACGGCGGATGCCGGACCGGGGCCCCCTGAGCGGCACAAACCGCCACGGCAGCCGCATGTTGGCCGCCGCCCTGGATGCTGTGCCGCGCGTTCGCACCGGAGGACGAGGTCGGCCCCAACGCGGGCCTGGCGAGTTGCACGCCGATAAGGCCTGGGTTCGTTGCCACTGCCGCAGGAGTGCCGCGCCCAGGGCATCATTCCACGGATTGCCCGGCGCGGCATCGAGACCCACGCTTTCGTCTGCCTCAACCAGATCCGCAGGTTCCGTCAGGCGCCTTCAGCACTCGATGACATTCACCGCGAGGCCGCCCAGCGAGGTCTCCTTGTACTTGTGCGACATGTCGAGCCCGGTCTGGCGCATGGTCCGTACCACCTGATCCAGGCTGACCAGATGCGCCCCATCCCCATGCAGGGCGAGGCGCGCGGCATTGATCGCCTTCACCGCCGCCAGGGCATTCCGCTCGATGCAGGGCACTTGCACCAGCCCGGCGATCGGGTCGCAGGTCAGGCCGAGATTGTGCTCCAGCCCGATCTCCGCGGCATTCTCCACCTGGGCGTTGCTGCCGCCCAGCGCCGCCGCCAGCCCGGCCGCCGCCATGGCGCAGGCGGAGCCGACCTCCCCCTGGCAGCCCACCTCGGCGCCGGAGATGGAGGCGTTGCGCTTGATGATGGCGCCGACGGCAGCGGCGGCCAGGAAGAAGGTCTCGATCCCCGCCGCATCCGCCCCGGGCACGAAGCGGTCGTAGTAATGCAGCACCGCCGGCACGATCCCGGCCGCGCCATTGGTGGGCGCGGTCACCACCCGCCCGCCGGCGGCATTCTCCTCGTTCACCGCCAGGGCATAGAGGTTCACCCAGTCCATGCCGATCAGCGGGTCGGCCTCGTTGCGCCCCTCCCGCGCCTGCAAGGCGCGCCACAGGGCCGGGGCGCGGCGGCGCACCCGCAACCCGCCGGGCAACTCGCCCTCCCCACGTAGCCCGCGCTCGACGCAGGCGCGCATCGCCGCCCAGAGGCGCGCGATCCCGGCCGAGACCTCGGCGGCCGGGCGCAGGCTTTCCTCGTTGGCCCGCATCAGCATGGCGATGGACAGGCGCGCGCCCGCCGCCCGGGTCAGCAGCTCCGCCGTGTCGGCGAAGGGATGTGGAACCTCGGGGGCGCCGCCGGAGGCATCGGTGGGCGCCTCCTCCGCCGCGCCGACGACGAAGCCGCCCCCGACCGAGAAGTATTCCCGAGTGAAACCCTCCTGTGTCCCTTCCGCCCAGGCGGTGAAGCGCAACCCGTTGGGGTGGCGCGGCAGGCTCTCCCGCATGTGAAAGACGAGATCCTGCGCCGGGTCGAAGGCGATCTCCCTTCCGTCCGGCAAGGGCAGGTGGCGCGTCGCGCGGATGCGCCGGACCCGTTCCGCCGCCTCGTCCGGGTCGATCGCCTCCGGCTGGGCGCCGGTCAGGCCGATCAGCACCGCCGTGTCCGTGGCATGGCCGCGCCCGGTCAGGGCCAGGGAGCCGAACAGTTCCGCCCGTAGGCGCACGATCCGCAACCCGGTGGCCTCCGCTTCCTCCAGGAAGCGCCGCGCGGCCACCATCGGCCCCACCGTGTGGGAGCTGGAAGGGCCGATCCCGATCCGGAACAGGTCGAACAGGCCGATGAAATTCTGCCGCGAAGGGGTCACGCCGGCCGATGCTCCCTGAAGGCTGGTCATGGACGGGACGGGTCGCTGAGGATACGCATCCGCCCTCCCAGCCTACATCGCCGGGCCGCCCGCCGTCGCCCCCCGGCACTGCGTGCCTGCGGGACCGCGCGCCGCATTATCGCCGGCCGGCCCGGGCGGATTGCGCGGCGGCCTCGACACGCAGCATCTCCAGGAACCGTGCCGCCAGCACGGCGACGGGCCGGCCGGGCGGCGCCAGCACGTTCACCGGGAATTCCACCGTCGGCTCCAGCGGGCGCAGCACCACCCGCCCGGCGAACTGCGCGGCCGTGATGGCCTCCACCACGGTGAAGCCCAGCCCTTCCGCCGCCATGGCGCAGGCCGCCGCGGCGTTCTGCGTCTCGGCCACCGGGACAGGCGCCACGCCGTGCCGCTCGAAGAGCTCGTCCACCAGGTCGCGCAGCCGGTACTGGCGCCCGAGGGAGATGCAGGGCTCCCCCTGGAGCTCCCCCAGCATCACGCGCCGCCGCCGCGCCAGACGGTGCCCCGGTGGCAGGACGAGGATGCCGGGCAGGCGGATGGGCTCCGCCACGGCGCTGGCCGGGGCGGCCGAGAGCGGCAGGGCGAAGCCGAGATCGGCCAGGCCGGCCGCCACCATCTCATGCACCTCCAGCGAACTGGCCACCGTCACCGAGACACGGAGCTGCCGCACCTGCCGCGCGAAGCGGGCCAGCAGGCCGGGAACGAAGCTGAAGCCGAAGGAGGGCAGGGTGGCGACGCGCAGCTCGCCCATCCCGGCGCTGCGCATGTCATTGGCGATCCGGTCCATGCGGGTGGCGGCGGCGAAGAAGCGCTCCGCCTCCGCCTCGAAGCGCCGCGCCTCCTGCGTCGGCGTCAGGCGACGGCGGCTGCGGTCGAAGAGGGCGAGCCGCGTCTCCTCCTCCAACGCCCGCAATAGCTTGGTCACGGCGGGCTGGGACAGGTTCAGCATCTCCGCCGCACGCGTGACCGAACCGCCCTGCATGACGGCACGGAATGCTTCCAGCTGATGCAGCCGGCGGGGTGTCATGGCGGGTTCGCTACCTCAGGGAATGAAATCGGGAAGATTATGAATTTGCGCTTCCGTTCCCGCCAATGCCAGCCTGGAAGGCATGCGGGGCCGATCCGGTGCCGGGATGCATGGGTTTTGGGCGTTGCGCCTTTCGCACATGCAGCAACGGATCGGGCGTCCGGGGATGGCAGGAGGAAAGACGACAATGATGCGCAGACTGCTTCTGGCGGCGACGGCCCTGATGGGCGTGGCATTCGGCGCGGCGGGCACAGCCTCGGCGCAGGACCGGCTGGTGGTGGCGGCCTATGGCGGCTCCTACGAGAAGATCATGCGGGAAAGCGTGATCCCGGAATTCGAGAAGGCGAACAACGTCAAGGTCGACTACCTCGCCGGCAATTCCTCGGACAGCCTGGCGCGGCTGCAGGCCCAGCGCGGGCGGCAGGAGATCGGCGTCGTCCTGCTGGATGACGGGCCGATGGCCCAGGCCGTCTCGCTCGGCTTCTGCCAGAAGATCACCGACCAGAAGGCGCTCGGCAGCGTCTATCCCATCGCGGTGATGGGCGATGGCAAGGCCGTGGGCACCGGCTTCGGCTATACCGGCATCGCCTACAACGCCGACCTGTTCAGGCAGCGCAACCTGCCGGTCCCCGCCTCCTGGATGGATCTGGCGAAGCCGGAATACAAGCAGCGCCTCTCCATCCCCGGCATCGACAACACCTATGGCCTCCACACGCTGGTGATGATGGCCCGCGCCAATGGTGGCGGCGAGAACGACATCGCCCCCGGCTTCAAGGTGATGCGCGAGAAGATCAACCCGAACGTGCTCGCCTATGAGAGCAGCCCGGGCAAGATGAGCGAGATGTTCCAGTCCGGCGAGATCTGGCTCTCCGTCTGGGGCTCCTCCCGCGTCGCGGCGATGAAGGAATCCGGCTTCCCGCTGGAGATCGTGCGGCCCAAGGAAGGTGCGGTGGTGCTGATGACCGCGACCTGCGCCGTGGAGGGCGCGCCGAAGCCGGAACTGGCGCAGAAATTCGTCGCCCACCTGCTCTCGCCCGCCGTGCAGGTGGCCTTCTCCACCTATTACGGCTCCGGTCCCACCAGCAAGGAGGTCAAGCTGCCCGAGGATGTCGCGAAGCGCGTCATCTATGGCGAGGACCAGGTGAAGCAACTCGTCACCATGGACTGGGACGTGATCAACAAGAACCGCACCGAGTGGACGCGCCGCTGGCAGCGCGAGGTCGAGCGCTGAGCATGGGGCCCGCCTTCCTGGAACTGGACGGGGTCGCCAAGCAGTACGGCCCCGTCACGGCGGTGCATGACGTGACCATCCGCGTGGCCCGGGGGGAGTTCCTGGGCCTGCTCGGCCCCTCCGGCTGCGGCAAGACCACCACGTTGCAGATGATCGCGGGCTTCGAGGCGCCGACCTCCGGGCGCATCATGCTGGAAGGCCGCGACCTCGCCGCCGTGCCCGCCGCGAAGCGCGGCATGGGCATCGTCTTCCAGTCCTACGCGCTCTTCCCGCACATGACGGCGGCGG
The DNA here is from genome assembly GCF_001941945.1 of Roseomonas gilardii. Taxonomy (NCBI): domain Bacteria; kingdom Pseudomonadati; phylum Pseudomonadota; class Alphaproteobacteria; order Acetobacterales; family Roseomonadaceae; genus Roseomonas; species Roseomonas gilardii. The sequence goes on from NZ_CP015583.1 coordinate 70,470, forward strand.
AGAACGTCGCCTTCGGCCTGGAGATGCGGAAGGTGCCGAAGGCGGAGCGCGCGAAGCGGGTGCGCGAGACGCTGGACCTCGTCCACCTCGCGCATCTGGCCGACCGCTTCCCCCGCAACATGTCGGGCGGGCAGCAGCAGCGCGTGGCCCTGGCCCGCGCCCTGGTGATCGAGCCGCGCCTGCTGCTGCTGGACGAGCCGCTCTCCAACCTCGACGCCAAGCTGCGCGAGGAGATGCAGGTGGAACTGCGCGAGCTGCAACGCCGCGTCGGCGTCACCACCGTCATGGTGACGCACGACCAGCACGAGGCCATGGCGCTCTGCGACCGCGTGGCGGTGATGCAGGGCGGGCGGCTGATGCAGATCGACGAACCCTGGCGCGCCTATGAGGAGCCGGCGGGCGAGTTCGTCGCCGACTTCCTCGGTCGCAGCAACCGCCTGCCGGCCCGTGCCACCGGACAGGGCGAGGCCGAGGCCGGCGGGCACCGCTTCGCCCTGCCGCCGGAACTCGCCGCCGCCCCCGGCGACATCCTGCTGACCATCCGGCCGGAGCGGCTGCGGCTGCGTCACGCCACCGAGCCCGGGCTGCGCGGGGAGGTGCATTCGCGCGTCTTCCTCGGCGGCTCCTGGCTCTACCGTGTCGATACGGCGGTGGGCGCGGTCATGGTGACGGCGCAGAACACCGGCGCCGCGCCGGTCGAGGAAGGCTCCCCCGTTTCCCTGGACTGGGACGCGCACAGTCTGCGCCGCCTCTCCGCATCAAGGGGGGCGGCATGAGGCGGCGCCTGTCCGCGCCGCTGCTGCTGACGCTGCCCTCGGGCCTCGTCTATGCGCTGGTGCTGCTGCTGCCGCTGATCGGGGTGGCGGTGCTCAGCCTCCAGGGCTTCGACTTCGACAAGGGCATCCTGCCGCGCTGGAACCTGGCCAACTACGCCGACCTCGCCACGGATTCGCTGTTCCGCGAGGTGCTGGAGCGCACCTTCCGCCTCTCCGTCATCACCACCGCCATCTGCCTGCTGATCGGCGTGCCGGAGGCCTGGATCGTCCACCGCATGGCGCCGCGCTGGCGTGGGCTGATGCTGCTCGTCGTGGTCGGGCCGCTGCTGGTCTCCGTCGTGGTGCGCACCTTCGGCTGGATGGTGCTGCTCGGCACCAACGGGCTGATCAACGACGCGCTGGTGGCCATCGGTATCCCCGGCGCGCCCTTCCGCCTGATGTTCACCGAGCTCGCCATCGTCATCGGCCTCGTCCATGTCATGGTGCCGCTGGTGGTGCTGTCCGTCTGGGCCAGCCTGGGGCGGCTCGATCCCGCGCTCGCACGGGCGGCGGAAAGCCTGGGCGCCGGGCGCCTCACCACCTTCCGCCGCGTCATCCTGCCCAACATCATGCCGGGCGTGCTGGGCGGCGCGCTGATGGTCTTCTGCCTCTCGGCCTCCGCCTTCGCCACGCCCGCCATGCTGGGCGGCAAGCGGCTGCGCGTCGTGGCCAGCATGGCCTACAACGAGTTCCTCAACACGCTGAACTGGCCGCTGGGCGCCGCGATCGCCGTGCTGCTGCTCCTCGCCATCCTGCTCTGCACGCTGCTCTGGACGCGGCTGGTGGAACGGCGCGCGCTGCGCCGGCTGGGGGTCGGGGCATGAACCGCAACGGTCCGCTGTCCCTGGCCTTCCACGGGCTCTTCATCGCCTTCATCCTGGCGCCGCTGGTCGTCGTGGTCCTGGTCTCCTTCACCGGCAAGGGCTTCATGGCGATGCCCTTCGACGGCGCCTCGCTGCGCTGGTACCGGGCCATCGCCGACAACCCGCAGTTCCTGGAGAGCTTCTGGGTCAGCCTGCGGCTCGGTCTCGTCTCGGCCACGCTGTCCGCGCTGATCGCCGTGCCGGCGGCACTGGCCATCGCGCGCGGGCGCTTCCCCGGCCGCGACGCCATCGCGGCCTTCCTGGTCTCGCCGCTGATGATCCCGCATGTCGTGCTGGGCGTGGCGTTGCTGCGCTTCTTCTCCGGCCTCGGCCTCGCGGGCTCCTTCGCGGGGCTGGTGGCGGCGCATCTGATCGTGGTGACGCCCTACATGGTGCGGCTGGTGAGTGCCGGCCTCGCCGGGCTCGACCCGCGCGTCGAACGCGCTGCGGAGAGCCTGGGTGCCGGGCGCCTCACCGTCTTCCGCCGCATCACCCTGCCGCTCATCCTGCCCGGCGTGGCGGGGGGCTGGATCCTGGCCTTCATCACCAGCTTCGACGAGCTGACGGTGAGCCTCTTCCTCGCCTCGCCCTCCTCCACCCCGCTGCCGGTGCGTCTCTTCACCTATATCGACCAGATGACGGACCCGCTCGTGGCCGCCGTTTCCGCCGCGCTGATCGGGCTGACCGCGCTGGTGCTGGTGGTACTGGACCGGTTCTACCCGATCGACCGCTTGCTCACCGGGGAGCGTCGGTGATGTGGGCCGCGACTGCCGGCGCCGTGCTGTCCCGGGGGCAAGGCTCTGCCTTTCCCCCGGACCCCCTATCCGCCAGGACGCTGTGCGCCCTGGACCCGGTGAGTTGGCCCTCGCCGACACCGATCGCGCCGGTGCCCCGCTTGCCGAGCCCGCTTTGTTTCTTCCATGAGTCCCGCTTGTCCGCCGAAGCGCCGGAAATGCATCCGGCCCCGGCGCTCCAGGCGGCGCCAACTCCTGGCGGGGTCCGGGGAGACACCGTCTCCCCGGCGGAGGGGGACCGGGGGAGGCAGCGCCTCCCTCGGGGCCTGACCACGAAGCATCCCCGCCGCAGCAAGGACGACAACCGATGAGCACCCACGACGCGATCGTGGTGGGCGGCGGGCTGGTGGGCACCGCCATCGCCTATGGGCTGGTGAAGCAGGGACTCTCCACGCTGCTGCTGGACGAGGGCGATGTCGCCCACCGCGCCAGCCGCGGCAATTTCGGCCTGGTCTGGGTCCAGTCCAAGGGTCTCGGCGCGCCGCACTACCAGCGATGGACGCGCGGCTCGGCCGAGGAATGGCCGGCGCTGGCCCAGGAACTGGCGGAGCGCACCGGGCTCGACACGGCGCTGCACCAGCCGGGCGGGCTGCATATCTGCCTCTCCGAGGAAGAGTTCGAAGCCCGTGCCAACTACATGGCGCGGCTGCAGCGGGAGGCCGGGAATCTCGGCCTGGAATACCGCATGCTGCGCCATGCCGAGGTGAAGGAGATGATGCCGGGCATCGGCAAGGCGGTCGTGGGCGCGAGCTGGACGCCCTATGACGGCCATGCCAGCCCGCTCTATCTCCTGCGCGGGTTGCACGCCGCCTTCCGCGAGGCCGGTGGCGTGTACCAGCCGAATGCGAAGGTGGAGGACAGCACCGCCGCGCCGGGCGATTTCTCGGTGACGGCCGGGGGCGGAACGCATCGCGCGCCGCGCCTCGTGCTCGCCGCCGGGCTGGGCAACCTGGAGCTGGCGCCGCGCTTCGGCCTGTCCGCCCCGGTGCGGCCGCAGCGGGGCGAGGTGCTGGTGACGGAGCGCACCCGCATGCTGCTGCCCATGCCCACCACCACGGTGCGCCAGACCGACGAGGGCTCGGTGATGATGGGCGACAGCAAGGAGGAGGCGGGCTACGACAGCCTCACCCAGACGCCCGGCATCATGCGCGGCATGGCACGGCGCGCGGTGCTGTCCTTCCCCTGGATCGCCGAGCTGAACATCGTGCGCGCCTGGTCGGCGCTGCGCATCATGTCGCCGGATGGTCTGCCGATCTACGAGCAGTCCGCCCGCTTCCCCGGTGCCTTCACCGCCAACTGCCATTCCGGCGTCACCCTGGCCGGGGCGCATGCCAACCGGCTGGCCCCCATGATCGCCGCCGGCGAACTCCCGCCGGAGATGGCCCCCTTCAGCGCAAGGCGTTTCGACGATGTTCGTACAGCGGCCTGAGGCCCGCGCGCCCGGCACGGCGCAGGTGGAAGTCTTCGTGGATGGGCGGAGCCTGCGCGTGCCGGAAGGTGCGTCCGCCGCCGCCGCCGTGCTGCTGGCCGGCATCCCCGCCATCCGCAGCACGCCGGTGAAGGGCTCGCCGCGCCTGCCCTATTGCATGATGGGCGTCTGCTTCGACTGCCTCGCCGAGATCGACGGCGTGGCCAACCGGCAGTCCTGCATGGTGACGGTGACGCCGGGCATGCGGATCGTGCCGCAGCAGGGTGCGCGCCGGGCGCGGCCGGAGATGGCGGGGGAGGATGCGTGATGGCCTCCGGTTCCATGGTCGATCTGGCCATCGTGGGCGCCGGCCCGGCCGGCATGGGGGCCGCCATCGAGGCGGCGTCGCTGGGCCTGTCCGTCACCGTGCTGGACGAGCAGCCGGCGCCGGGCGGGCAGGTCTTCCGCGCCGTGGAGGCCGCCGCCGGCGACCCGGCGCTCCAGGGCGAGTTCGCCACCCAGGGCGCTGCGCTGGCGCGCGAGTTCCGTGCGGCCCAGGAGGGCGGAGGTCGCATCGACTACCGCCCCTCCACCACGCTCTGGCATCTCGACAAGCAGGCCGGGCTGCTTTCGGTGCTGCATGGCGGCGCCTCCTCGGAGATCGAGGCGCGGCGTGTGCTGCTGGCGACCGGGGCGCAGGAAAGGCCGGTGCCGGTCCCCGGCTGGACGCTGCCGGGCGTGATGGGCATGGGCGCGGCGCAGATCCTGCTCAAGACCGCGGGCGCGGTGCCGCAGGGGCCGGTTGTGCTGGCCGGGCAGGGGCCGCTCACCTGGCTGCTGGCGGTGCAGATCCTGCGCGCCGGGGCCGGGCCGGTGACCCTGCTGGAGACCGCGCGCGGCGGCGCGGCCGGGGCGGGGCTGCGGCATCCCGGCGGGCTGTGGAACGGCCGCGGGCTGCTGCTCAAGGGCCTCGCTTTGGTGCGGGAGGCGAAGCGCCTCGGGCTCAAGCTGGTGCGCCATGTCCGCGGCCTCCGCGCGGAGGGCGAAGGGCGGGTCGAGCGCGTGCGCTGGGATGGCGGCAGCCTGCCCTGCGACACGCTGCTGCTGCATGAGGGGGTGATCCCCTCCACGCATATCTCCCGTGCCATCGGGCTGGCGCATCGCTGGGACGCGGCGCAGCTCTGCTGGCGCCCGGTGCTCGATGCCTGGGGTGCCACCAGTCACGAGCGCATCGCCATCGCGGGCGATGGCGGCGGCATCGGCGGCTGGGAGGCGGCGCTGGCGACCGGACGGCTCGCGGCGCTGGATGCGGCACAGCGGCTGGGCCGGATCTCCGGACCGGAGCGCGACCGGCGCGCCGTGCCGTATCGCGCCGCCCTCAGCGCCGCGCTGTCCCTGCGCCCCTTCCTCGATGCGCTCTATGCCCCGGCGCCGGAGGTGCTGGCGCCGCGCGACGACGACACGATCGTCTGCCGCTGCGAGGAGATCACCGCCGGCCAGGTCCGCCTCGCCGCCCGCCTGGGCGCCACCGGGCCGAATCAGGCCAAGGCCTATCTCCGCGCCGGCATGGGGCCCTGCCAGGGGCGGATGTGCGGCACCACCGTGGCCGCGCTGATCGCGGAGGAGCGCGGCATCTCCATCGAGGATGCCGGGACGCTGCGCCCCCGCGCGCCCTTCAAGCCGATGACGGTGGGCGAGCTTGCCGCCCTGCCGCCGGAGGAGGTGGCCTGAGCGCCTGCCGCGCCGGACCCCGGCGGCGGCAGACACCAGGACATTTCCCGCTGACCGGGCGGCCGGATGCGCCGCCCGGGATTCCTGTCACCAACCGAAAGTCATTCCATGATCCGACGCCATGCCCGCACCCCCATCATGCACCGCGTGGTGGAGCATAACGGCGTACTGTATTTCGGCGGCATCGTCGCCGATGACCGTTCCCTGCCCATGAAGGGCCAGACCGAGCAGATCCTGGCCAAGATCGGCACGCTGCTGGAGGAGAACGGTAGCGACAAGGGCAAGGTCCTGGCCGCCACGCTCTACATCACCGACATGGCGCTGAAGGACGAGATGAACGCCGCCTGGACCGAATGGTTCGGCGCGGAGGACCTGCCGACCCGTGCCACCATCGGCGTCGCCGATCTCGGGCCGAACACGCTGATCGAGGTGGTGGTCACCGCCGCGCGCGGCTGACCTTTCACGTCGCGCTCCCGGTTGCCCCCGGGAGAGAGGCCCTGCCTCTCGCCCCGGCGCCCGGGCTTTCGTTGGCGACTGCAGTGACCGTCTGTCTGCAGTCCGTTCCCGGGGAGCGGGTGGAAAGGTGGGCCTCCTGAAAAGAAGAACGACACCTTGTCCGCGCTGGCGGCACCGGCAGTCCGCCGGAGAGCATGGCTCTTCGGCGTGATCCGGCCGGCAAGGGGCGCCAACGAACCGGGTTCAGGGCCCGCAGGGTCCTGACGGATAGGGGGTCCGGGGCGAAAGGCGGAGCCTTTCCCCCGGGGGGGGGGGCAGCGCAGCGCCGGAAGCGCCGTGCGGGCGCTGCGTCACATCATCCCGGGCTTGCGGATGGGCGAACCGTCCACCAGCCGGCTGAGGCGGAAGGGCGCCGGATCCACGGCCGGCGTGCCGCCGAGGATGAGATCCGCCGCGAGCTGCCCTGCGCCGGGCCCGATGCCGAAGCCATGACCGCTGTAGCCGGTGGACAGGAACAGGCCGGGCATCCGCTCCACCGCCGAGATCACCGGCACCGCATCGGGCGTGGAATCGATCCAGCCGCTCCAGACCCGTGCCATGCGCGACCCGGCCAGGGCCGGGAAGGTTCGGCCGAGCTGTTCGAGGGCTGCGGGAACGATGGCGGTGTTGGGCGCCGGGTCGAGCACGCGCATGTCCTCCTCCTCGAACACCGTGGGCCGGTCGAAGGACCAGCGCTTCGCCAGCGCCTCGGGGCCGCGGAAGAAGGAGGCGCCGACACCGATCTTCACCATGTGGCGGCGGGCCACCAGCGTCGGCCAGAACTTGCGGGCATAGCGGAGGCCCTGTGGCGTGATCTCGATCTGGCCGCGATTGCCGGCGGCGATGAGGTAGCTGCCATCCGCCCGGCGACCGATGGTGATGTCGGAGGTGTAGAGCCCGCCCGGCGTCACCTCCGGCCCCGGTTCCGTGGTGAAGACGGTGGAGCGGATGCTCGACTGCGGCAGGTCGATGCCATGGCGGCGCAGGAACATCGAGGACCAGGCACCGGCGGCGCAAAGCACAGCAGGGGCCCGGATGCGGCCCCGTTCGGTGACGACGCCGCTCACCCGCCCGGCGGTGATGTCCAGGCCGCGCACGGCACAGCGCTGGTGGAGCGTGGCGCCCAGGCGCCGCGCTGCTTCCGCCAGGGCAGGCGCGGCCATGGCCGGGTCGGCCATGCCGTCGCGGGGCGAGGAGACGCCGCCGATCCAGCCGCCCGCGCTGGCGGGCGTCGCGGCCCGGGCCTCCTCGGCCGAGAGCATGTGGCTGTGTGCCTGATAGCGCCGCGCCATGGCGACCCAGCTTTCCCAGGCGGCGAGGTCCGCCTGGTTGCGCGTCACGAAGATCAGGCCGGTGCGGCGGAATCCCATGGACAGGCCAGTCTCGCGCGGCAGGCTGTCCCAGAGCTCCATGCTCCGCTGCATGATCGGGATCTCGCGCTCGTCCCGGTTCTGCACGCGACACCAGCCCCAGTTTCGGCTGGACTGCTCGCCGGCCACCACGCCCTTCTCCAGCAGGGCGACGCGCTTGCCCGCCCTGGCCAGGAAATAGCTGGCCGCGACGCCGGCGATGCCGGCCCCGATCACCACGACATCCGCCTCGGCGGGAAGGCTGGGGTCACTCTCGACGCGATCGACGGGCGGCGACATGGTCTGGCGGCTGTCCTGGAAAAGGGGAGGGGTGGGAGTGCCGCAGGGAAGGGCGTCGCCCGCTGGCTCAGAGACCGAGCAGGCCCGGCAGGCCACCGATATCGGGGATCTCGTGGTAGCCGTAGAAGGCGTTGCCGCGCGGCTCGTGCCCCCGGTTGACCCAGGCCTTCATGGTGATGCCGAGGTCGTGCGCCGTCATCAGGTCGTAGCGGAAGCTCGACGAGACATGCAGCACCTCCTCCGGCCGGGCGCCGAGCCGGTCGAGCATGTACTCGAAGCCCTTCATGCGCGGCTTGTAGGATTGCGCCTGCTCGGCGGTGAAGACGGCGTGGAAGGGCGCCTCCAGCTTCGCCACGTTGCTGTGGATCTGCTCGTCCGAGGCGTTGGAAAGGATGACGAGCGGGAATTCCTTCGCCACGCGCTTCAGCGGCTCCGGCACGTCCGGATGCGGCCCCCAGCCCGGTACGGCGCGGTAGAAGACATCGCCGTCGCCCTCCTGGCTGGCGATGCCGTGCTTGCGGCAGGCGCGGCGGATGGCGTTCTCCAGGACCTCGGCATAGGGCTTCCAGTCACCCAGCACCTCGTCGAGGCGGTAGGCGCTGAAGCTGCCCACGAAAGCGTCCATCTCCGCCTCCGGCACGCGGCCGGCGAAGTGCGCGCGCGCCACCTCTCCCATCCGGAAGTTCGTCAGCGTGCCGTAGCAGTCGAAGGTGATGAAGCTGGGGCGCAGGCGGGGCATGGGGCGCTGCCTTTCCATCCGAATCCGGCACCGGCCGGGACGGGGCGATCCTATCCGCGAAGCCGGGGCCGCGTGCATCCCCCCAGGCCGGAAGACAAGGGGCGATGCAGTCCGGCCTGGCGCTTTTTCCGGCAGATCGCCCGCGCCGCCGTGGGCAGGCTGCCACCGGCCGTGCCCCTGGCCGCCCTGGGAGGCGGCGGAAACATCCCATGGCGGCACGAAAGCGGATGCCCTTGCCGCCGCCCGGCCTCTATGGCTGTCCTCCTGTGCCCTTGCCCGGGAGGCCTCCCTCCAGGGCGCGGGCGGTGAGATCCGAGGAGCGACGCCATGGCCACCCGGCAGGAAACCCGTCCGTCCGGCGGCACGACCGCGCGCCCCGTCCCACGCCCTCTGACCCTGGCCGACCTGCCGGCAGCGCGGGCCCTTTCCGCTGCCCAGGGCTGGCCGCACCGGGAGGAGGACTGGCGCTTCGTCCTCGGCCTCGGCGAGGGAGTGGCGGTGGAACAGGACGGTCGGCTCGCCGGCACGGCGCTCGGCTGGCGCTACGGGCCCGGCTTCGCCACGCTGGGACTGGTGATCGTGTCCGAGGCGGCACGGGGCCGCGGCATCGGCCGGGCGCTGACCATGGCCGTGCTGGACGGACTGGGCAGCCGCACGGTGCTGCTGAACGCGACGAGCGACGGGATGCCGCTCTACCGCTCCCTGGGCTTCGTGCCGGGGCGGGAGGTCCGGCAACTCCAGGGCGCGTCCTTTTCCCCGGCGCCGGGGATGCCACCGCCCGGGCACCGGCTGCGTCCCCTGACCCCTGGCGACGGGGCCATCCTGGCGGCGCTGGACGAACGCGCCACCGGCATGCCGCGCCACGCGCTGATGGAGGCGCTGCTGCCCATTTCGGAAGGCCTGGTGCTGGACCGGGACGGCGAGGCGGTAGGCTTCGCGCTGCTGCGGCGCTTCGGCCATGGGCAGGTGATCGGCCCGGTGGTGGCGCCGGACGAAGGCGGCGCGCGGGCGCTGATCGCGCACGGGCTGTCCTCGCGTCCGGGGCAGTTCATGCGGCTGGACATACCGGCGGAAACCGGCCTGCCCGGCTGGCTGCGTAGCCTGGGGCTGGAGGATGCCGGGCCCGCCACGGGCATGGCGCGCGGCGCGCCGCCGCGCCCGGAGGGGTCGGTGCGCAGCTTCGCCCTGGTCAGTCAGGCGCTGGGCTGAGGAGGGCCGCATGAGCCTCGTCTACAAGTCGGAGCCGGTGCGCGGCGCCGCCTGGGCCGCGCGCTTCGCCACGATGCTGCCGGACCTGCCCTTCCACATCTGGCCGGACACGGGCGACCCGGCCACCGCGCGCTACCTCGCCGCCTGGCAGCCGCCGGAGGACCTCGCCACGCGGTTCCCCGCGCTGGAGGTGCTGTTCTCGGTAGGGGCAGGGGTGGACCAGTTCGACCTGCGCACCCTGCCGCCGGGCCTGCGCGTGGTTCGCATGATCGAGCCGGGGCTGGAGGCGGGGATGGTGGAATACGTCACCCTCTCTGTACTCGCCCTGCATCGCGGCCTGCCGCTCTACCTCGAACGCCAGCGGCAGGCCCTGTGGCAACCGGAGAAGCCGGTGCCGGCGACGCAGCGGCGCGTCGGCGTGCTCGGCCTGGGCGTGCTGGGGCGGGCGGTGCTGGAACGGCTGCGCGGCTTCGGCTTCCCGCTCTCGGGCTGGAGCCGCGGCCGGCACGACCTGCCCGGCATCGCCTGCCATGCGGGGCGGGAGGAACTGCCCGCCTTCCTGGCGGGTGCCGATATCCTCGTCTGCCTGCTGCCGCTGACGGCGGAAACGCGCGGCCTGCTGGGCCGGCACAACCTCGCCGCCCTGCCGCGCGGCGCCGGACTGGTGAATGTGGGGCGCGGCCCGCATCTGGTAGCCGGGGATCTGCTGGCGGCGCTGGATTCAGGGCAGGTCTCGGCGGCGATCCTGGATGTCTGCGACCCGGAACCGCCACCGCCCGATCACCCCTTCTGGACGCATCCGCGCATCTGGATGACCCCGCATGTCGCCAGCACGACCAGCCACGAGGCGGGGGCCGATGCCCTGATCGCCAATATCCGGCGCCACCGGAACGGGGAGCCGATGCTGGGCGAGGTGGAACGCGGCCGGGGCTACTGACCGCTCCATGGCGCTGTGCCGCGCTTCGTGGCTGACCCCGGGAGTGCGACCGGAGTGCGGCCAGGCAGACCGCCCAGCCCAGCCAGCTTGCCCGGTCAGCCTGCCCGGTCGGCCTCGCGCGCCGCCCGCACGAAGGCGGCGATCAGCGCCGGGTCCTTGACCCCGCGCGCGCTCTCCATGCCCGAGGAAGCATCCACCCCCGGGGCGCCGGACTGCCGCACCGCCGCCGCGACATTGGCCGGGGTGAGGCCGCCGGCCAGAAGCCAGGGGCGCGGGATGCTTCGCCCGGCCAGGAGCCCCCAGTCGAAGGACACGGCGTTGCCGCCGGGCAGGGCGGCACCGGCCGGCGGCTTGGCGTCGAGCAGGAAGCGGTCCACCACCGGGGCATAAGCGGCCAGGGCGTCGAAATCCTCCGGCACGGCGATCCCCAGCACCTTCATCACCGGCAGGCCGAAGCGGGCGCGCAGCGCGGCGCAGCGTTCCGGAGTTTCCGCCCCATGCAGCTGCAGCATGTCCAGCGGCACGGCGGCGAGCACCGCCGCCACCGCCTCCTCGGAGGGATCGACGAAAAGCCCCACCCGCAGCGGCCCGCCTTCCGCGGCGGCAGGCGCCAGGGCGGAGAGCCCGGCGGCCCGTTCCGGCGAGACCGCGCGGGGCGAGGGGGGAAAGAAGACGAAGCCCAGCATCTCCGTCCGCGCCTCGCGCACCGCCACCATGGCGGCCGGATCGTTGATGCCGCAGACCTTGACCAGCGTCACCGGCCGGACCTCAGGGCGCGTCGCCCAGCGGGGCGAGCTCGGCCACCACCGCCCGCGCCGCCGCCACGGGGTCCGCGGCATTGGTGATCGGGCGGCCCAGCACGATCCAGTCCGCGCCGGCCCGGATCGTGTCGGCAGGCGTGGCGACGCGCGACTGGTCGCCCGGCTCCGCACCGGCGGGGCGCACGCCCGGCACCACCAGCATCGGCCGGTCGCCGAAGGCCTTGCGGATCAGCGCGGCCTCGTGCGGCGAGCAGACCAGCCCGTCCGCCCCGGCCTCCAGCGCCAGCCGCGACAGGCGCAGCACCTGCTGCGACGTGCCGCCGGACACGCCGGTTTCGGCCAGCATGGCGGCGCTCAGGCTGGTCAGCACCGTCACCGCCAGGATGGCCGGACGTGCCGCGCCGCCGGCTTCCTCGGCCGCCCGCCGCGCCGCCGCGATCATGGTCGCCCCGCCCGCCGCGTGGATGGTCAGCATGGCCGGCCGCACCGCGCAGGCGGAACGGACCGCGCCGGCCACGGTGTTGGGGATGTCGTGCAGCTTGAGGTCCAGGAAGACCGGCATCTCCCCCGCCACGTCGCGCACCGCGCCAGGTCCGGCGGCCACGAAGAATTCCAGCCCGAGCTTCAGCAGGCCGACCTCGGGCGCGAGGTGCCGCGCCAGACCGGCGGCCTTTGCCGGGTCGGGCGTGTCGATGGCCACGATCAGTTGCTTCCGGCCGGGGTGGGGGCGGGCGATCAGGGACATGGGCACCTCGGGGAGGGGGAGCGGGTCGGGCCGGGGACCGCCTTCCGCCCCCGCATGGGGCAGGAAGCGGGCGGCGGAAAAGGAACCGGCCGGATCGCGCGGCGCGGATGGCGGCCCGTCCCCGGCCTGGCAGGCTGCCGCGGGGGGTTATAGGGGCTCGTTCAGGGTGCCGGTAGCGCAACCTTGGCGGGGCGGCGTCCCGGCACGTCGCTGCCTTCCGGCACCTGCCGCGCCACCTGGGCGCGCAGCTGCGCCAGTTCCGATTCGAGCTGCCGCACCGTCTGGGCCAGGTGGCGGGCCCGGCGGCGGGCGCCCAGCGAGGCCATCCAGGTCACCAGCGCACCCAGCAGGAAGGCAAGGGCGGAAACCGACAGCACCGCCACGGCGAGCGGCGTCTCCCAGGCGAGGTCGAAGGGCCAGAAACGGACGGGGACCGGCGCCGTGTTCGACAGGGCGAACAGCACCAGCACAATCAAGAGGGGCCCGATCAACAGCCAGCGCCACATCGTCTTCGTCACTCCGCTTTCTGTTCCAGCCCCGTCCGATCCCCAGGCTTCCGGAGAAGTGCCTCCCCCGGGCTTCGGGGGCAAGGCCCCGGCGCCGGCTACATGGGCAGAACGGGGCAGGCCCGGCTCCGCTTCCGGGAAAAACGCCGGAGCCTGGAGGGTCCGGACCGTCCGGCCACCGGCGATTCAGTCTCCGGCGGACGGGCGCTCCTTGCCGCCTCGGCTCTGCAACGGGCCGCCATTGACCCGTTCGCGCAATTCCTTGCCCGGCTTGAAATAGGGGACCGCCTTGCCGGTGACTTCCACGGCCTCCCCCGTGCGGGGGTTGCGGCCGGTCCGGGGATCGCGGCGCTTGGCGGTGAAGGCGCCGAAGCCGCGCAATTCCACCCGGTCGCCCCGCGCCAGGGCGGCGGAGATCTCCTCCAGGATGGTGGCCACGATCAGTTCCACATCGGGCTGGCGCAGATGAGGGTTCGCCGCGGCCAGCGCGGCGATCAACTCCGATCTGGTCATCCCGTCCAAAACCCCCCGCAGCCGGTCAGCGTGCGGCAGGCTGCCAAAGCGCCAGGGCGCCGTCAACGATCCCGATCGATGCAAGCCCTTCGGAAACAAGGCTTTTCGCGAAGGAGGTGACGTATCGCGACAGTCCGCGCCGTCCCGTGGTATCCAGGTCACGCGCCTCGGGCGTTTCCGGGATGCCGTGCTTCTCCTTCAGCCAGGCCCGTGCCTCCCGTTCGCCGCCGATGGCATCCACCAGGCCGAGCGCCAGGGCCTGCCGCCCGGTGTAGATTCGCCCGTCCGCCAGCTCCCGCACCCGCGCTTCCGGCAGGTTGCGGCCCTTGGCCACCATCTCCACGAAGCGCGACTGGATATCCGCCACCACGCCCAGCAGCACCTCCCGCCCCTGCTCGGTCAGTGGCGAGAAGGGGCTGGGCTGCGCCTTCAGCGGGCCGGAGGTCAGCGTCTCCGCCTTCACCCCCAGCGTGTCCATCAGCTGGTTCACGTTGAAGCTCTGCAGCAGCACGCCGATCGAGCCGGTGAGCGTGGCGTCGCGGGCAAAGATGCGCTCGGACGGCATGGCGACCATATAGGCTGCCGAGGCCGCCGTGCCGCCCATCACCGCCACCACCGGCTTGCCGGATTCGCGGAAGCGCATGAGCGCCGAATACAGCGCCTCGCCCCCCGCCACCGTGCCGCCGGGGCTGTCGATGGACAGCAGCAACGCGCGCGTGCCGGCCCGTTCCGCCGCGCGGTCCACCGCCCGGACGACGTCGCGGTCGTCGGTGATCGTGCCGCTGACCACCAGCCGCGCCACGGGCGAGCCGGCACTGAACCCCTCCATGTTCCGGGGCGCGAAGAGCACGGCCAGGAGCGCCAGGGCCGCCAGCACGGCGCCGCCGCGCCAAAGCGCCCGGCTCCGCTTCAGGCGGCGCCGGTCGATCAGGGCATCAGGGTCGAGGGACATGGCGAAGGCTCATGCCGTTCCGGCGACGCCCGGTCAAATCCCGTTCGGCGGAGGCCAGCCGGGGAGCGAGCGGGAAGGCACCGTGTCCTTATGCCATCCCCAGCACATGCTTCATGTCGTAGAGGCCCGCCGGCTGGCCCAGCAGCCACAGCGCTGCCCGCACCGCGCCGGTGGCATAGACCCGGCGGTCGAAGGATCGGTGGGTCAGGGCGATCTGCTCGGTGCCGGCGGCGAAGAGGAGCGTGTGCTCCCCCACCACCTGCCCGCCGCGCAGGGCGGCGAAGCCGATGGCGCCCGTGCGGCGCGGGCCGGTATGGCCATCGCGGCCGCTCTCGGTGCCCGCTTCCTCCAGCGTGGTGCCGCGTCCGCGCGCTACGGCGCGGCCGAGCGCCACCGCCGTGCCGGACGGGGCATCCACCTTCTGGCGATGATGCATCTCGACGATCTCGGCGTCGTACTGCTCCGCCGGCAGGGCCGCCGCCATGCGCTCGGCCAGGGCGAAGAGCAGGTTCACGCCGGGGGCGAAATTGGCGGCATAGACGATGGGAATTTGCTTCGCCGCCTCGGCCACGGCGGCCTCCTGCGCCACGGAAAGGCCGGAGGTGCCCAGCACCAGGGGCCGCTTCGCCGCCACCGCCGCGGCGAGATGCGCCTCCACAGCCTCCGCGCGGGTGAAGTCGATCACCACGTCGCTTTCCGCGCAAAGGGAGGCGGCATCGGGGAAGACGCGATAAGGCCCGGCCTCGCCGGAACGGCGCGTGCCGCCGGAAACGGTGGCGCCCGCCTTCGTGCTTTCCTCGGCCAGCAGGGTGCCCATGCGGCCCGCGATTCCCAGGATTCCGATCCGTGCCGCCATCCGGCCCGATTCCGCTGCCGCCATCACATCCCTGCCTCGTTCCGTCCGGGCACGGTTCGCCCGGCGCCGGCCATGCAACAGATCGCGGGCGGCGTCCATCACCGGCCCGGCCCGCGACGCGGGGATCATACCCCTCACGCGGAAGAAATGGCCTTCCTTCGCACGGCGACATCATTCCGTGACAATGGCGGCATGAAAAAGGGGCGGAGTTCCCTCCGCCCCTGGAACATTGGCCCTGGCCAATCTTGCCGTCAGAAGCCGGCGTTCCAGTAGGGTGCCTTGTAGTAGTCGTAGACCCGGCGCCCATAGGCATCGTCGTTGAAGTCGATGCCCTCATCCGCCCCATAGGACGGCGCGTCCTGCAACTGTTCCCGCGTCATGTCCACGACGTAGCCGCCCTGGACGGTGTCGTAAGCCAGGGTGGACCAGGGCAGCGGATGGTACTTCTCGCCGATGCCGAGGAAGCCGCCGAAGCTCATCACCGCGAAGGCTACCTTGCCGCTGACCTTGTCGAGCATGACGTCCTCGACCGTGCCGAGGCGCTCGCCCTCGCGGTTATAGACGGCCGTACCCTCGACCTTGCTGGCCGAGATCAGCCGGTTCGGCACGTCATGATCCTCCGGGCTGGCCGGGGTGCTGACGGCGGGGATGCCGGTGAAGCTGGGGTCGCCGATCGTGGTGCTCATCCTGTTTCCTTCCGCATGGTCGTTCGCCGATGAGGGGTCACGATGCTCGCGGCACACCGTGGTGGAAGGAAAACGACTCCGTGGCGCCATGGGTTGCCCCAACCGGCCCGCGGCAGGCCCCCGCGTCAGGCCTCTCCGTCCTCCTCGTGCCGGAGCAGGGCGAGGAGGCGCGGCAGGGCGGCCGCCTGGGCCTCCGCCTCAATGGAGCGGTATTCGCGGATCACTCTTTCGCCGAGCCGGGTCAGCCGCGCGCCGCCACCCCCGGCGCCGCCGGCCGCCGTTTCCACCACGGGCCGGCCCAGGCCCCGGTTGAGATCCTCCACCAGCTCCCAGGCGCGGCGGTAGGACATGCCCAACGCCCGCCCGGCGGCGGAGATCGAGCCGTTGCGGCCGATCTCCTCCAGCAGCCGCACCTTCCCCGGCCCGATGCGGAGCCCAGGGGCGGGGTCGAGGCGGATGCTCAGCCCCGGACCGGACTGCTCCCCGGCCGGGTCTCCGGATATCGCCGCTGTCCTGCGCCGTGCCATGCCGGGCATCCCATCACGCGGATGGGCGCCCGGCAATCCGGCCGCTCAGCGCAGTTCCATGCGCCGGATCGGTCCGACGATGACGAGGTAGCTGAGCATCGCCACCAACGCGTTGGCGCCGACGAAGACCAGAGCACCGTTGAAGGAGCCGGTGGTCTGGATGATGTAGCCGATCACGATCGGCGTGGTGATCGAGGAGATGTTGCCGAACATGTTGAACAGCCCGCCGCTGACGCCGGCGATCTGGCGCGGCGCGGTGTCGGAGATCACCGCCCAGCCGAGCGCGCCGATGCCCTTGCCGAAGAAGGCGAGCGCCATGATCAGCACCACCAGCCACTGCTCGTCGGTGTAGTTGCAGATCACCATGCTCATCGACAGGAGCATGCCCACGACGATCGGCACCTTGCGCGCCACGGTCAGCGAATGGCCGCGCCGCAGCAGGGAATCCGACCAGACGCCGCCGAGCACGCCGCCGAGGAAGCCGCAGATCGCCGGGATGGAGGCGACGAAGCCGGCATTCATGATCGACATGCCCCGCTGCTGCACGAGATAGACGGGAAACCAGGTGATGAAGAAATAGGTCAGCGCGTTGATGCAGAACTGGCCCAGATAGATGCCGAGCATCATCCGGTTGCTGACCAGGTCCACGAGGTAGGACCAGCGGAAGCTCGCATCCTTCTTGCCCGGCTGGTCCATGTTCACCAGCGCGCCGCCTTCCTCCAGGTAGTTCAGCTCGCTCTGCCGGATGCGTGGGTGATCCTTGGGGTCGTGGATCACCTTCAGCCAGACGAAGCTGACCAGGATGCCGAGGAAGCCCATGAAGTAGAAGACGGAGGGCCAGCCATAGGTGAAGGTCAGCCAGCCCATGATCGGGGCGAAGAGCACCGTCGCGAAATACTGCGCCGAGTTGAAGATGGCCGAGGCGGTGCCGCGCTCCTTGGCCGGGAACCAGGCGGCCACGATGCGCCCGTTGGCCGGGAAGGAAGGCGCCTCCGCGAAGCCGACCAGCAGCCGCAGCACGAACAGCGCATAGGCCGCGGCTGCGAGGCCGACCACGGCCACCTCCCCCTGCAGCAGGGTGAAGAGCGACCAGATGAAGATGCTGAAGAAATAGACCTTCTTCGAGCCGAAGCGGTCGAGCAGCCAGCCGCCCGGGATCTGCCCGATCACATAGGACCAGCCGAAGGCGGAGAAGACGAAGCCCATCTCCACGGCGCTGAGGCCGAGATCCTTGGACAGCACGGGGCCGGCGATGGCCAGGGTGGCGCGGTCGGCATAGTTCACGATGGTGACCGCGAAAAGCATGGCCACGATGCTGAAACGCACCCGGCCCACACGCGTCCCTTCGGCCGCGAGAGCAGACGACATCAGTTTCCTCCGGCGTTCCAGAAATCCCGGCGCTTCGGCCGGGGAATCCCGCTTGATCCATTCAGGCGCCGGGCGCGGGGTCGCGGATCCCTGCGGCGGCGCCAACTACTATATCAGATAGCAGAATGGACCCGCAGCAGAGGATATGTGACGGATCTGTCAGGCGGAGGACATTCGGGGGAAAGGCGCGATACGGCGTGCCGGTCACGCCGCGAAGGGGCCGGACCGGGGGAGGTTCCCCGGCCCGGCCTTCCGCTCAGTACCCGGCTTCGGGCAGCGTGGCCGGCTCCACCACGCGCGGCTCGCCGCCTGGCTGCAACGCATAGAGGGCCAGGGCACGTTGGGTCTGGCCATCCGGGCTCAGCCGCAGCCCGCCATCGGCGCCAAGGACGATCTCCCCGATCGGCAGGGTGGCGGGGGCGTTCGGCCCGCCCTGGGTGGCCCGGGCCGCCACGGTCGCGGCATCATAGGCCACGGCGGCCAGGCGCGGCGGCGTGTCGCCGAAGGCCTGCCGGTAGCGGCTGTTGAACTGCTCGTGCGCCGTGTTGTCCGGGCCGGGGAAGACGGCGCCGGCCAGGGCGGGTTCCTGGCCCAGCGTGGCACCGTCCTGTGCCCAGAGCGCCGTGCCGGCGAGGCGCAGCGGCGGCACCACCACCCCGGCCTCGGCCAGGGCGCTGGCGAACTGCCGCGCCCGGCTGCCGCCTTCGGCCAGGATCAGCAGGCCGATCGCGTCGGCCTCCGGCACGGCGACCGGCGGTGGTGGCGCGGCGGGATCGGTGGCGGTGGCCGGCTCGGCGGGCTTCAGCCGCGCCGCGAGGTCCTTGGCCGCCATGGCCGGCAGGGCCCCGGCGGGATAGGTCGAGATCAGCGGCGGCAGCAACCCCGCCTCCTGGCTGGCGGTTCGCAGCGCGGCGGTGAGCTGCTGCGCATAGGCTCCGCTGGGGGCGGCGAGGCCGATGCGCCGCACCCCGGCCGTGGTGGCGGCGCCGACCAGCCGGCGGACCTGCTGCGCCGGGGTCACGCCCAGGGTCCAGACGCCGTTGCCCGCGACATTCGCATCGTTGGTGAAGGCCAGCATCGGGATGCTGGCGGCGCGCGATACGGCGGCGGCCCCGCCGGTCTCGCCCGAGGTCAGGGGGCCGACCATCACCCGCGCGCCTTCGGAAACCGCCGCCCGCGCTGCCTCGGCCGCGCCGGCGGCGCTGCCGCGCGTGTCGTGCGGCACGAAGTCCACGCCGGGGCTCGCCTGTTCGAACAGGGCCAGGGTGGCGGCGTTCAGCATGGCCTGGCCAAGCGGCGCCTGGCTGCCGGACAGGGGCAGCAGCAGCGCGACCCTGGCGCGCGGCGGTTCCGGCGCGTTGGGGGCGGTGGCGCCGGGCGCATAGGGGCCGGCCGCGGGACTGCGGGGTTGCGCGGCACAGGCGGCGAGTGCGAGGAGCGCAGCCAGCAGCGGGAGATGCCGGAATGGGGACCAGAAGGGGGACCGGGATGGGGAATTCCCAAGGGGCCGGCGACGGGGACGAGGGGGTTGCGGCTTCACCGGCTGGGCTTCCTCCTGACGAGACACATGACGCTTCCCCCGGACTCTCGCCGGGCGAGGGCTCCGGTGCTACC
Organism: Roseomonas gilardii; assembly: GCF_001941945.1. Taxonomy (NCBI): domain Bacteria; kingdom Pseudomonadati; phylum Pseudomonadota; class Alphaproteobacteria; order Acetobacterales; family Roseomonadaceae; genus Roseomonas; species Roseomonas gilardii. Next base: position 89,638 of record NZ_CP015583.1, read on the forward strand.
CCCGGCGCCACCCCTCCGGGCCTTGTTCTGGTGGCCACCCCGATCGGCAACCTGGGCGACCTCTCGCCACGGGCCGTCGCCGCTCTGAAAGGGGCGGACGCCATCCTGTGCGAGGACACCAGGGTGACCGGACCCATGCTCGCGCGCCAGGGGGTAGGGACCAGTCTGATCCCCCTGCACGACCACAACGAGGCGAGCATGGTGCCCCGGCTGCTGGAAAGGCTGCGCGGCGGCACCCGGCTGGCCCTGGTCTCCGATGCCGGCACGCCGCTGGTGAGCGATCCAGGCTTCCGCCTGACCCGCGCCGCCATCGATTCGGGCCTGCCGGTCACCGCGATTCCCGGGCCGAACGCGGCGCTGGTGGCGCTGACGCTGTCCGGCCTGCCGCCGCATCCCTTCCTCTTTCACGGCTTCCTGCCGGCCAAGGCGGCGGCGCGCACCGTCGAGATCGGCCGCATCGCCGGGCTGGAGCGGTCCGGGCTGCGGGCGACGCTGATCCTCTACGAATCGCCGCATCGCCTGGCCGAATCGCTGGCCGCCCTGGCGGAGGGGCTGGGGCCGGACCGTCCGGCGGCAGTGGCGCGGGAGCTGACCAAGCGCTTCGAGGAGGTGCGCCGCGCCGGCCTCGGCGAACTCGCCGCGCATTACGCGGTGCATGCGCCACGCGGCGAGATCGTGCTGGTGATCGGCCCGGCGCCGGAGGAGGCCGCCCCGGCCGGGGCCGACCTGGACGCGCAGCTCCGCGCTGCCCTGGCCACCGGGGCATCCCTGCGCGACGCGGCGGCGATGGTGGCGGCGGCCACCGGCCTGCCGCGGCGGCAGGTCTACAACCGCGCCCTTCAACTCGGCAGCACGCGGTAGCGGCTGCCGGGCGGGAGGCGGTTGGCGAGGGTTCCGGCGGCGCGGCCGACCTCGTGGTCGGCATGCGGCGCCAGGGCGAGGCAGGGGATGCCGGCGCTGGCGGCGAAGGCGACAGACAGGTCGCGCCCGCCGATCACCTGGTCGCAGGCGGCGACCCAGCCCTTGAGGCGGGCCGGGGTCATCTCCCGCCGCCAGGAGGCCGTGTCCTCCGGCCCGGTCTCCACAAGGGACGAGCGGGGCAGGAAGCGGGCGGCGCAGTCGCGGATGGCGCGCAGGTCGTCGCTGCCGCCCTCGCCCTGCCGCACCACCGGAAGCGGGATCACCGTCCAGCCGTCATAGGGGGCGAGGCATTCCGCGACCAGCGCCTCGTGCTTCGCGAAGACCTCGCGCGTCTTCTGGCTGTCGCTGACCGAAAGGCCCAGCCTCGGGCCGGCGGGCAGGCCGGGTGGCAGTTCCGGCACCAGATCGCCTTCCGGGAAGGCCTCCAGCCCCGCCCACCAGGGGCAACGCCATTCCACCATCGAGCCCAGCGTGCGGTGGTCGCGGGCGCTGGCCTCGTCCAGCACCTCCAGCACCGCGCGCACCTCCGGGGAGGGGCGGTAGAGCGGCCCCCAAGGGAAGAGGGAGAGGCTGCGCAGCCCGATCCGCAGCCCCCGCTGGCGCAGCAGGCCGAGGCGCAGGATCAGGTCCACCGCCCGGTTGTGGTCCGACATCGGCCCGGTCAGCAGGGCGCGGCGCGCTTCCGCCGGAGTCGGCGTGTTGGGCGGCAGCAGGGTGGCGAAGGGCAGGATGCGCGCCGTCGCCTCCGGATCGTCGGTGGCGACGAGGGCGGCCGGGCCCAGCGGCGCGGCGGCATGCTGCAACGCCGCCTCCCCCGCGAGGTCGCCGCGCCCGAACTCGCCGAGGAAGAGGGTGGGTTCGTGCGTCATGCCCTGGCTCATGAGGGCCGCTCCTCCAGCCCGATGCAGGCCGAGCCGGCGGGAAGCTGGTTGGCGAGCGTCACGAAGACCCGGCGCACGCTGTCATCCTCCATCGGCGAGAGGCCGATGGTCGCGACCCCGGCGCCCAGCCCGTGGATGCAGTTGTGCTTGCGCTGGGAGATCAGCGTGTCCAGCCGGGCGACGATGCCCTTCAGCCGGCGCGGCGTGACCTCGCTGCCCCAGAAGGCGCGCTCGGTGAGCTGCGGCGCCACGATCTCCCGGCCCTGCAGGAACATCCGGGCGAAGCGGTGGAAGCCGCTGCCGTCGTCCTCCTCGTCGGAATCGACATGCAGGGTGGAGCAGATCGGCACCACCGCATGGTCCGGGAAGCGGGCGAGCAGGGCGCGCACCGTGCCGCCATCCGCCTCCAGGCAGCGGGCCATCTGGCTGGTGTTGATGATGGAGATGCCGAGCAGCCTGCGCCCGCGCGGCAGGATCGCCGCCGCCAGATCGTCCTCCGCCGCGATGGCGCGCTCCGGATAGCGGGTGACGCCCGGCACCACCGGCACGCCCCATTCCGCCACCATGTCCACCGAGCGATGGTCGCGCACGGTGAAGGAGGCGAGGTTTTCCAGCACCCGGGCGAGCAGCGGATGCGGCCAGCCCTCGCCGGTCCCATACTCCATCCCCGCCCCGGCAATGCGGGCGATGCCGATATTGTGGATGTGGACGGGGATGCCGCGTTCCATCGCCGCTGCCATCCAGGGCAGGTATTCCTCGAAATCCGCCCGCCCGCCGATGCCGCCACCGCCATAGACGACACGCCGCGGCTCCAGCGCCAGCATCTCCTCCAGCGTGGCGAAGGTGCCGGCCAGGCCCGGCACGCAGCGATGCGTCCAGGCCGGATTCTGCGTGAAGGCGAAGGCCTCTTCCGGCGGAAATTCCTGCATCGCCTCGATGAGGCAGAGTTCGTCGCCCAGGTTGCCGTAGCCATAGGCGCCGATGAAGGCGGTGCGCATGACAGGTGGGTCGCATGGCCCGGCCCCGCCGCGCAAGAGGCAACCTCGCGCCCCGCGCGAGCAGGGTGTGGATTTTCACAGCCGGGGCGGGATTTCCGGCCCCTGTGCGAGGGCATCCCCGCACGTCCTCCGGGTCGGGCGCCGTCCGGACGGGCCGGACCGGCTTTGTGCGGACTCCATGGCAACCCGGGGCGGCCTGCGCGCTTGTTGCCGATATGGCAGCCTCCAGGGAGAGGCCAGCCCGCAATCATCTGGAGCGGAACATGTCGATCATTGGCTGGCTCATCCTCGGGCTGATCGCCGGCTTCATCGCCAGCAAGATTGTCAACAAGACCGGCTCGGGGGTGATGCTCGACATCATCCTGGGCATCGTCGGCGCCGTGGTCGGTGGCTGGCTCTTCAGCGCCTTCGGCGGGGCCGGTGTGACCGGCTTCAACATCTACAGCATGATCGTGGCCGTGATCGGCGCGATCATCGTGTTGCTGATCTACCACGCGGTGGCCGGACGGCGGGCCGTCTGAGGACAGCCGGGGGTTCCGCACCCCCGGCGGAGCCGCAACCAGGGCCCGGCAGGCGAGTTTTCCAGCAGATTTCCGGAGAAGACACGGACATGGACGAGAACAAGATCGAAGGCACGGCCCGGAACCTCGGCGGCAAGGCCGAAGAGACCGCCGGCAAGCTGACCGGCGACGCCAAGACCCAGGCGGAGGGCAAGGCCGACCAGCTCTCCGGCAAGACCCAGAAAACTTATGGCGATGCCAAGGACGCCGTCTCCGACGCCGCGGACAGCGCGAAGGAAGGCGCCGCCAAGCTCTCCGAGAAGGCGGGCGAGGGCTATGAGCAGGCCAAGGCCGCGGTGAGCGACGCGGCGGAAGGGGCCAGCGGCGAGATCGCCCGCCTCCGCGCCCAGGTCGAGGATCTGATGCGCGAGCGCGTGAAGCCCGCCCTGAGCGACGCCGCCCACAAGGCCAGCGACTATGCCCATCAGGCGAAGGACACGATCGGCGAGAAGGCGGGTCAGGCTGGCGACACGATCAAGGAGCGCCCGCTGCTCTCCCTGGCCATCGTCGGGGTGCTGGGCTTCGTCATCGGCCGGCTGACCACCGACCGGCTCTGATCCGGGAGGAGGTGGCCCAGCGGGCCGCCCCCTCTCCCAACCGCTACGTGATCCGGCGCCCGGGGGCATCCCTCCGGGCGCCGGACTCGTTTCCGGGGGCCGCTCAGCCGGCCATGACCACCTGCGGCCCCTTCGCCGGGTCGCCGGGGCGGGTCCGCACGGCCTCCTCGCCCCGCAGGCGCGACAGGAGTTCCGCCCGGCGCTTGCGGGCATGGGCGAGGTGCCGCTCCCGCACCGGGCCATAGCCGCGGATCTGTTCCGGCAGGGCGGCGAGTTCCACCGCCACGGCGTGGTTGTGCGGGTTGAGGCGGCGCAGCACCTCCTCCATGTCCTGCTCGTAGGCGGCCAGGATCTCCCGGTGCAACCGCCCGTCCGCGCTGTGGCGGAAGGGGTCGAGCACGGTGCCGCGCAGGCGGCGCATCCGGGCCAGGACGCGCAGCGCGCGCAGCATCCAGGGGCCGTAGCTTTGCTTGCGCGGCTCGCCGGTCTCCGGGTCCTTCCGCGCCCAGAGCGGCGGCGCCAGGTGGAAGTTCAGGCGCCAGTCGCCCTCGAACTGCTCCTCGACACGGCGGAGGAAGCTGGTCTCGGTGAAGAGCCGCGCCACCTCGAACTCGTCCTTGAAGGCCAGGAGCTTGTGATGATAGCGCGCCACCGCCTCGGCCAGCTCGCCATGGCCCGGCACGCGCTCCGCCTCCACCGCCCCGATCCGCGCCACGAACTCCCGGTAGCGTCGGGCATAGGCGTCATCCTGGTAGCTGGCGAGCTCCTTCACCCGGCGCTCCACCAGCTCCTCCAGCGTGGCGGAAAGGCGCAGCGAGGGCACGCGGCGTTCCGGCGGATCGGCGGCGCGCTCCACCGCCTCCAGGTCCAGCACCGCCTGCCGGCCCCACTGGAAGGCGTTCTGGTTCATCGCCACCGCGGCACCGTTCATCTCGATCGCCTTGAGGATCGAGGCGGACTCTAGCGGGATCAGCCCCTTCTGATAGGCATAGCCCACCATGAAGAGGTTGGTGGCGATGGAATCGCCCAGCAGCGCGGTGGCGAGCCGCGTGGCGCCGACGAAGCTCGCCGCGCCCTCGCCGCCGCAGGCCTCGTCGATCTGCCGCTCCATCTCCACCAGCGGGAATTGCGGGTCGCGGTGCCGCGCCACGTCGCCGCTGCGCGACTGCGCCGCGAAGCCGCGCACGAAGTCGCTGGTGACGGAGAAGTCGCTGTTCACCACGGCACGGGTGAGGCCGGCGCGCATCCGCGTCAGGCTCTCCTCCGTCGCGGCCACGACGATGTCGCAGCCGAGCACGAGATGCGCTTCCCCGGCGGCGAGGCGGGCGGCGTGGATCTCCTCCTGCCGCGCGGCGATGCGCAGATGCGACCAGACCGGCCCGCCCTTCTGCGCCAGCCCGGCCATGTCGAGCGCGGAGATGCCCTTGCCCTCCAGCGTCGCCGCCGTGCCGAGCAGCGCGCCGATGGTGACGACGCCGGTGCCGCCCACGCCGGTCACGAGGATGCCATAGGGTTCGCGCAGCGCCGGCTTCGGTGGCTCGGGCAGGTCCGGCAGGATGGCGGAAACCTCCGCCGGGGCGGCGGGCGCATCGCCCTTGCCCTCCACGGAGGTCTGGCCGCCCGCCGCGCCCAGCCCGCCGATCGGGGCCTGCGCCTTGCCCTTGCGCAACTGCCCGCCCTCCACCGTGACGAAGGAGGGGCAGAAGCCGTCGAGGCAGGAGAAGTCCTTGTTGCAGGAGGACTGGTCGATCTGCCGCTTGCGGCCGAACTCGGTCTCCACCGGCACCACGGACATGCAGTTGGACTTGGCCGAGCAGTCGCCGCAGCCCTCGCAGACGCGCTCGTTGATCACCACGCGTCGCGCCGGATCGGCCATCAGCCGGCGCTTGCGGCGGCGGCGCTTCTCGGCGGCGCAGGTCTGGTCATAGACCAGCACGGAAACGCCGGGATACTCGCGCAGGTCGCGCTGCACCCGGTCCAGCGCATGGCGCTCGAACAGCGGCACGTCCTTCGGCAGCGTCACGCCGTCATAGCGGGCGAGGTCGTCCACCACGACCACGACGCGCTCCACGCCCTCGGCCTGCACCTGCGCCACGATCTGCGGCACGGTAAGCGTGCCTTCCACCGGCTGGCCGCCGGTCATCGCCACCGCGTCGTTGAACAGGATCTTGTAGGTGATCGGCACGCCCGCCGTGACCGCCTGCCGGATCGCGAGCAGGCCGGAATGCGAATAGGTGCCGTCGCCCAGATTGGCGAAGACGTGCTTCGTCTCGGTGAAAGGCGCCTGCCCGATCCAGGCCACGCCCTCGCCGCCCATATGGGAGAAGGTCTGCGTGCTCTCGGCGCGCAGCCAGGTGGCCATGTAGTGGCAGCCGATCCCCGCCAGCGCCCGGCTGCCCTCCGGCACCACGGTGGAGCTGTTGTGCGGGCAGCCGGAGCAATAGTGCGGCACGCGCTGCGCCGCGGTGCGCGGGCGGGCGAGGGATTCCTCCTTCGCGGCCAGGAAGGCGAGCCGCTCGCGGATGCGCTCGCCGAGCGCGAAGGGCAGGTCGTGGAAGCGGCCGATGCGGTGGGCGATGACGCGGGCGATCAGCGCCGGCGTCAGCTCGCCGGCGGCGGGGAGCTGCCAGTCATGCACCGGCAGCTCCCACTCGCCCTTCTCGTCATACTTGCCGGTGACGCGCGGGCGGACGTCCTCGCGCCAGTTGTAGAGCTGTTCCTTGAGCTGGTACTCGATGACCTGCCGCTTCTCCTCGACGACGAGGATCTCCTCCAGCCCCTCGGCGAAGTGCCGCACGCCCTCCGCATCCAGCGGCCAGGGCATGCCGACCTTGAACACGCGCAGCCCGATCGCCGCGGCCTGGGCGTCGTCGATGCCGAGCTGGTCCAGCGCCTGCCGCACATCCAGATAGGACTTGCCCGTGGTGACGATGCCCAGCCGCGCGCGGGGGCTGTCGATCGCCACATGGTTCAGCCCGTTCAGCCGCGCATAGGCCATGGCGGCATAGGCCTTATGCCGCTGCAGCCGCATCTCCTGCGCCAGCGGCGAATCCGGCCAGCGGATGCCGAGCCCGTCGGGCGGCAGCGGGAAATCCTCCGGCACGCGCGTGATGGTGCGGAACGGATCGAGCGAGATGCCGGAGGAGGTCTCCACCGTGTCCGCCACGACCTTCAGCGCCACCCAGCAGCCGGAGAAGCGCGACATGGCCCAGCCATGCAGGCCGAAATCCAGGATCTCCTGCACCCCGGCCGGGTTCAGCACCGGCATCATGGCGGCTGCGAAGATGTGGTCGCTCTGATGCGGCAGGGAGGAGGACTTGGCGCCGTGGTCGTCGCCCACCACGGCGATGACGCCGCCGAAGGGCGAGGTGCCGGCGGCATTGGCGTGCTTGAACACGTCCATGGTGCGGTCGGCGCCCGGCCCCTTGCCGTACCACATGCCGAAGACGCCGGCATGCTTCGCGCCGGGAAAGAGGTTGACCTGCTGCGTGCCCCAGACGGCGGTGGCGGCGAGGTCCTCGTTCAACCCGGGCTGGAAGCGGATGCGGTGCTCCTCCAGCGCCTTGCGCGCCTTCCAGAGCGACTGGTCCAGCCCGCCGAGCGGCGAGCCGCGATAGCCGGAGATGAAGCCCGCCGTGTCGAGACCGGCGGCGGCATCGCGCTCGCGCTGCAGCATCGGAAGCTGCACCAGCGCCTGGATGCCGGAAAGATAGCGGAGCCCCGTGGCCGGGGCTGCGGCGGGAAGCGGCGCGTCAAGCATGGCGCCGCCCTCCGCCGAGCGACGCGCGGACCGTGCCGGAACGGCCCTGGCGGGCCGGGAATCCATCCCCGGCGGCAAGAGGTGAAACGCGGGCGACAGATCGCTGCATGGACGCTTCTCCTGCTTCTTTTGACTTTTATCTTACATCGGTCTTCTTCCTCTTTCGTTGCGCCGATCCGCTCCCCGGAGGAAGATCGGGCATGGTTCTTTCTCTGGAAGCCGCCATGGCGATTGGAATATGCGCCTAGCCCTGGATGCCATCGACCTGCGGCTTCTTGCCGCCTTGCAGCGCGACGCCTCGCTTTCCAGCACCGAACTGGCCGAGCAGGTCGGGCTTTCCCAGGCGCCCTGCTGGCGCCGGGTGAAACGGCTGGAGGAGGCCGGGCTGGTGCGGCGCCGCGTGGCGCTGCTGGATCGCAAGCTGCTTGGCCTGGAGCTGATGGTCTTCGCCCAGGTGAAGCTCGCCACCCATGGCCGCGACACGCTGCCGGGCTTCGAGGAAGCGGTAAGGCGGCGGCCGGAGGTGCTGGACTGCTTCTCGCTGCTGGGCGGAACGGACTACCTGCTGAGGATCGTGGTGCCCGACGTCGATGCCTACGAACGCCTCTACCGCCACCACCTGTCGCAGCTTCCCGGCGTGCGCGAGATCATCTCCAGCATCGTGATGTCGGAGATCAAGACGACGACCGAACTGCCGTTGCCAGGGCCTCAGGCACCGGCTCCGTGACGGCGTGGCCCTGGGCCGGTGCCCGGGAACAAGGCACCGCCTCGTTCTCCGGGGAGCGGAACGCCTAGCGCCGGCGCCAGATCCAGTAGCGCGGGTGACGGCCCTCGCGATGGGCCTTGGCCTCGTAGCGGGTGCCGGGCCAGTCGGCGGGGCGTTCCCAGACATCGAGCACGGGCTCGAACAGGTCCTGCGCCGCGAAGACCTCCTCGACCCAGGCCTGATAGACCGGGTGGTCGCTGGCCATGCGCCATTCGCCGCCGGGGCGCAGAACACGCGCCACCAGGGGCAACACGGCGGGGTGGACGAAGCGCCGCTTGGCGTGGCGGGATTTCGGCCAGGGATCGGGGAACATCAGGTAGAGGCGGGAGAGCGCCCCTTCCGGCAGGCCGGCCAGGAGGTGGCGCGCATCGCGCGTCCAGAGGCGGAGATTGGGCAGGCCGGGCGCCGTCTCCTCCCCGCCATCCGGCACCAGCCGGGACAGGAGGGCGCAGATGCCGTTCTCGAAGACCTCGGAGGCGATCAGCCCGGCCCGCGGGTTGGCGCGGGCCAGGGCTTCGGCATGCTCGCCGCCGCCGAAGCCGACCTCGACCCAGACCTCGTCCGGCCGCGCCGCGAAAAGCACGCCCGGATCGGCAAGGCCGGCGGGATCGGCGGAAAGGCGCGGCGCCGCGAGTTGCAGCAGCCGCTCCTGCCGTGCCCGCAGCGGATGCCCCCGGCGCCGGCCATAAAGCCGGTTGGGAACACCCTCGACGGGCGGGTCATGCGGGTCCGCGGCCCCGGAGTCGGGGTCCGCGACCCCGTCCTCCAGGACCGGGGTCGTCATCTCAGCGGCCGAAGGCGCGCTTGAGGTCGGCGGCGATGTCCGTGCGCTCCCAGGTGAAGGTGCCCTTGTCCTCGTCCGGGGTGCGGCCGAAATGGCCATAGGCCGAGGTCGGCACGTAGATCGCCCGGTTGAGCTGCAGGTGCTCCCGGATCCCGCGCGGGGTGAGGTTCACCATCTCGTTCACGACCTTGGCCAGCTTCGCCTCGTCGATGTCACGGCCGGTGCCGTGCAGGTCGAAATAGACCGAGAGCGGCTTGCTCACGCCGATGGCGTAGGAGACCTGGATCGTGCACTTGTCGGCCAGGCCGGCGGCGACGACGTTCTTGGCCAGGTAGCGGCAGGCATAGGCCGCCGAGCGATCCACCTTGGTCGGGTCCTTGCCCGAGAAGGCGCCGCCGCCATGCGGGGCCGCGCCGCCATAGGTGTCCACGATGATCTTGCGGCCGGTCAGGCCGCAGTCGCCGTCCGGGCCGCCGATCACGAAGGTGCCCGTCGGGTTCACGTAGAGCTCGTCCTCCGGCACGGTCCAGCCGGCGGGGAGCGAGGAGGCCACGATCGGCGCGACCAGTTCGCGGACCTGCTCCTGCGTCAGCCCTTCCTCGTGCTGGGTGGAGACCACCACCGAGGTGACGCCGACCGGCTTGCCGTCGACATAGCGCAGCGTGACCTGGGACTTGGCGTCCGGCAGCAGGCCGGCGACCGACTTGTCGTTGTTGCGGCGAAGCTCGCTGATCCGGCGCAGGATGAGGTGCGCGTAGTACAGCGGCGCCGGCATCAGGTCGGGCGTCTCGGTGCAGGCATAGCCGAACATGATGCCCTGGTCGCCGGCGCCCTCGTCCTTGTTGCCGGAGGCGTCCACGCCCTGCGCGATATGCGCGGACTGGGCGTGCAGGTGGCACTCGACATGCGCGTTGCGCCAGGAGAAGCCTTCCTGGTCATAGCCGATGTCCTGCACCGCGAGGCGGGCAAGGTGCATCAGGTATTCCGGCGTCACCGAGCCGGGGCCGCGGGTCTCGCCGGCCAGGATGATGCGGTTGGTGGTGACCAGCGTCTCGCACGCGACGCGCGCGTAGGGGTCCGCCGTAAGATAGGCGTCGAGGACGGTGTCGCTGATGCGGTCAGCGACCTTGTCAGGATGGCCTTCCGAAACGGATTCAGAGGTAAAAAGGTATTCGCCCTTGTCGCGCATGGCGTGGATTCGTCCTCTTGTCGCGATTGGTTGCACGGCGCCACCCCGGGTCACCGGCGGGCGGGTGTGTTTCGCAGCCGTCCCAGGAGGGGTCAACCGAAAGCTTGGCGGGCAGTCCTGCGTCGGATGCGCGTCAAATTCCCGGCAGCCGCTCGGCTGGGGCCGGGCCACGGGCGCAAATTGTCGTTAAAGCCGTGTGTTGTCCAGAAAAAAGGACGGTTTCCTGCTGCGCCGCATCAATGGGCGTAGACGAGGTTCACCCCATCGCCGAAGCGGTCGAAGGACACGCCATAGACATGGATGGACAGGGCCTCGCGGCAGCCGAGATTGGCCAGGCGGTGCACCAGCTTCGGGTCGGCTGGGCCATGGCTGGTCTCGCCGGGGCGGCGCAGATGGGTCGCCGCCGGGACCGGGTCCCCATTCTCCTCCAGCGCGTAGAAGCTCTCGGTCAGCACGCCGCCATGGATGCCGAGCGCGCACCAGGTGCGGTGGGCATGCACCGGGCTCATCTGTCCGGGGCGCCAGACCAGCGCCACCACGGCGTATTCCCCGGCGGGATCGGCCTGCAGCAGATGGCGCGTATAGCCCTCGGCCCGGCCCGGGAGGTGCCGGCCCAGCAGGAGCTGCGGGTCGGCCATCGCCTCGCCCAGCACCTCCGCCACCGCGGCGGGCCGCGATCCCAGCGGTGCCCGCGCGGCCAGGGCGATCTCGGCCAGGAGACGGTCCAGGGCGGTGCGGGTCTGGGCGATGAACATGCGGCGACGGTCCTGCTCGGCACGGGGCCGGTTCCGGTGCCGCCGGGCGGGGCCGGTGGCGCGGAATGGCGTGGAGACGAGTCTAGGCGCGCCGGACGGGAGGATTTTTGCCAAGTTTCCCGGAAAATCGGTTCTTCCGGAAAAATCATCCTTACTGAACCTTGTTCGCAGGATGAAAATATCGATCGAAATTAGTCCGTGGCGAAATTGATCCCGAAAATCGGATCGGAACGAAGATTTCTTCCCCCGCGGGTATGCCTTGGCCTTCGCGGATGCGAGGTGTCGTCAGTCGGATGCCCTCCGCCGTTCGTCAGGGCTCAGCAGCGTAGTCCAGCGGCACCTCGGTGGTGGATTTCAGCTCCTCCATGGCGAACATGGAGGTGACGTCGGTCAGATCCACGGCAGAGATCAGCCGCTTGTAGACACCGTCATAGGCCTCGATATCCGGCACCACGGCGCGGATCAGGTAGTCGATCTCGCCGCTCATCCGGTAGAAATCCACGATCTCCGGTATATCCGCGAGGGCACGGCGGAAGCGTTCCAGCCAGGCGGCGTTGTGCTGGCTGGTGCGGATGGCAATGAAGACCGTGACGCCGACATTCAGCTTCCGCCGGTCGAGCAGCGCCACCCGCTTGCGGATCACCCCCGCCTGTTCGAGCTTCTGGATGCGCCGCCAGCAGGGGGTGGGGGAAAGCCCCGCCATCTCCGCCACCTTGGCCACGGGCAGAGTGGCATCGGCCTGCAGCGCGGCCAGGATGCGCTTGTCGAAGGCGTCCAGCACCACCCTGTCACGAGAGGTCATCGGCGCGGTTCCATGGGCTGGGGGCTGAAGCGTCACGTCGTGGCTCGCGGCGGGCAAGCGGGGCGGGTCAGGGATTCAGGAAGCGCATCAGCCGGCCCAGCATCTCCCGCAGGTCGAAGCCGGGGGCGGCCTCGGACGTGCCCGGTCCCTCCGGCGCGCGGGCGCGGAAGCGAGCCAGGGCCTCCCCCGTGCGGGATAGACGGAGCTCCGTGGGTTCGGCCGATTCCGATTCCTCCGGCACCAGCCCGACGATCCGTACCAGGGCGCGCTCCGCCGATGGCAGTTCGGCCGCCGCGCGCTCCACATCCTCCGCCTTTGGCGCGCAGACCACGGAGCGGCCCTCCAGCCCGCAGGGCATCTCGAAGAAGCGGTTCGGCGGGAAACGCAACTGCGCCGTGCCGGTGAAGGCGAGCAGGCCGCGCCCGATTCCCTCGATCGTCAGGTCCCGCGCGGTGACGGCCGGCACCAGCCTGCCGCCACGCCGCACCGCCTCCAGCGTCAGGGCAGCCTGCCCGGCCGAGGCTGGCACCGCCGGACGCCGGTTCAGCAGGCGGCAGCTCGTCTGGTCCGTCATCCGGTCGGCGGCGCAGGTGAGGATCCAGGAGCCGATCTCCTCCGCGCCCGGCGCCGCGCCGGCCTGGGCGGGGGGTGGGCGGGAGGCTGGGCCGGCGGCCCACCGGGCTGCGCCCGGGCCTCACCCTGCGGAAGCGTGGCCGCCAGGAGAAGGAAAAGCAGGAGCGCGGGGAGCGGTCGTTGGCGGGCGGCGGTGGGCAAGACGGCCCCTCCCCGCGGGCGGTGGGCGATCCGCTCGGCGAATCCGGCACTGGGTGCGAGCTGGGCGAAGGACGGGGCGGGCGGGCGCATCACGATGTTATCTAGAAGTTCCACCCCGCCGATGGGAGTGGCACGCCTCCGGTGGATGCGAGTCGCCCGGAGGAAATGCCGCAGGGAATGCCAGGGGAAGCTGACGGGGAAGCGCCGGAGCCCTGCCATGCCGCCTCACGGGCTTGCGAGTTTTCACCGGGGACCGATCCGCTCTAGTGCCTTGGCAGCCCGCCTTCCTGTCTGCATCGGCCGGTGCATCCGGCCCGACGGGAGGCAAAAGGCATATCCGAAAGCACGACCGGCCGGGACTGGCCGTACCCTGCTTCCCGCCGCGCGCCCTGGCGGGACGGGGTGCGGCACGGGACCGAAGGCGGAAAGGAGAAGCACATGCGGCGGCTGCGGCTCGCGGACGGGACGGAGGTCCCGGTTCTCGGCCAGGGGACCTGGCATCTGGGGGAGCGCGGGGCGGATCGCGGGGCAGAGGCCCGGGCGCTGCGTCTCGGCCTCGATCTCGGCATGACGCTGATCGACACGGCGGAGATGTATGCGGAAGGCGGCGCCGAGCAGGTGGTGGGGGAAGCCATCGCGGGGCGCCGCGACGAGGTCTTCCTGGTCAGCAAGGTCTATCCCCACAACGCTTCCCGCGCCCGCATGGCCACGACCTGCGAGGCGAGCCTCCGGCGCCTGGGGGTGGAGAGCATCGACCTCTATTTGCTGCACTGGCGCGGCAGCGTGCCCCTGGCCGAGACGGTGGAGGCCTTCGAGCGGCTGCGCGAGGCCGGCAGGATCCGCCGCTGGGGCGTCAGCAACCTCGACGTGGCCGACCTGCGGGAACTGGGCGGCGCGCTGGCGGACTGCGCCACGGACCAGGTCCTCTACAACCTCGACGCCCGGGGCGTGGAGTTCGACCTGCTCCCCTTCTGCGGCGAACGCCAGATGCCGGTGATGGCCTATTCCCCGCTGGGCCAGGGTGGGCGGCTGCTGCGCCACCCGGTCCTGCGGGAAGTGGCGGAGCGCCACGGGCGGCTGCCGGCGCAGATCGCGCTCGCCTGGGTGCTGCGCCAGCCCGGCGTGGTGGCCATCCCGAAATCCGCCGACCCGGCGCATCTGCGGCACAATGCGGGCGCGGCCGAGATCGCGCTGGACGAGGCGGATCTGCGGGCGCTGGACCGCGTCTTCCCGCCGCCGCAGCGCAAGCAGGCGCTGGAAATGCTGTGATCCGGGACACGGTACAGGTCTGGCCCCTGTGGGCGGGCCCGGAAAAAATCGCGCACACGGCCGTGATTTCGTCTAGAAAGGCGGCATTATCTCGCAAACGATATGGTTGATCCGGTTGAGGAGTTGGTCGATGAGCGAGACCTGGAACGGTATTCCTGACGACCCTGAGGAAAGCGGCTGGCATTGGGTGGAGGACGGCGACGGCCTCCGCCCCCTGATGTGGCGGGGTGAGGACTGGCCGGACGCGGTGGACCGGCTCGGCTGGCGGGACGGCTTCTCGGTGCTCTCGCCCGAGGATCTCCACCATGCCCGCTACCACGGCCGCGTCGCCATGCCGCCCAGGGTGGCGGAGCGCTTTCGCCTGAACGTGATGTTCGCCACGGCCTGACGCCCGGCCGCGGCCTCCGCCGCCAGGGAATTCTCCCGGCGCCGCCCCCTGGTCGTGGGAAGATCGGCTGCTATCGTCCGGCGGCGTGACCATCCTGCTGCTCGCCTTCCTGGCCCTGTCCGGCCTCGCCGCCCTGGCCGGGGCGCTGCCGCGTGGCTTAGCGGCCGGCCCCGCGCCGGGCCCGCTGCCGCCGGGCCGGGCATCCCGCATGGTGGCCCCTCCCGCCTCCCCCGCCGTCCTGTTGGCCCGGGCGGCGCCCTTCCTGTGCCTGCCGGCCGGGCTCGTGCTCACGGCAGCCGGGGCGATGGCGCTCTGGGGAGCCGCCTCACCGGCGCTGGCACTGCCGGTGCTGCCGGGTGGCGTTGCGCTGCTGCGGCCCGATGGGCTGTCGGGCTGGTTCCTGATGCTGCTGGGGTTGCTGGCCGCCGCCTCCGGCCCGGACCCGGAGGAGCCGGATGCGCTGCGGCGTGCCCTGTCCCCGGTCGGCCCGGCGATCCTGGCCCTCGCGCTTTCGGCGGCGGACGCGGCGGGGCTGCTGCTGGCGCTGGGTCTGGCCCTGCCGGTCCTGGTCTTCTCCGCCGCGGATCTGGCGCATCCCGGGGGGCGGGGCGCGGCCCGTCGGGTCCTGGCCTCCGCCCTGGCAGGCAGTGTGGCGCTGCTTCTCGCCTTCGCGCTGCTGCTGCCCATGGCCCCGGCCGCCCCGATGGGGGCGGGCGGCTGGTCCTTCGCTTCCCTGCGCCAGGCGCCGCCGGAGGGCTGGCGGGCCGGGATGCTGCTCGTCCTGGCCCTGGCCGGGGCCGCGCCGCTGCTGGGCGCGTCCTTCGCACCGGGCTGGATGCCGCTGCTGGCCACGGCCCGGCCCGGGCGGCCCTGCGCGACCCTGCCCGCGGTGATGGCGGCCGCCGGGCTCTACCTCCTGGCCCGCCTGCTGCTGGATCTGGCCGGCCCGGCCCAGCCGGGCTGGTGGGGCCTGCCGACGCTGTTGGCCGGGGCGGCGATGGCCTTCTGGTGCGGGCTGCGGGCCAGCCTGGAGGACGATCTCCGCCTCCTGCCGGGCTGGCTGACCGGCGGGCAGGCAGGGCTGGCCGTGCTCGGCCTCGGCCTGGCGGCGGTCTTCCGGGCCGCCGACCTGAGCGCGCTGGCGGCGCTGGCCTCGGGCGGGGCGCTGCTGCAGGCCGGGCTTGGCCTGCCGGCCGCGCTGCTGCTGATCCTGGTGGCGGAGGAGGCGCGGCGGATGACCGGCTTCCGCTCGCTGGAACGGCTCGGCGGGTTGGTGCGGGTGATGCCCTGGGCCACCGGCTGCGCGGCGCTGGCTGTGCTGGCGCTCGCCGCCCTGCCGCCCTTCGCCGGTTTCGCCCCGGGCTGGATGCTGCTCCAGGCCCTGCTGGCCGCCTGGAGGGTCGGGGAGATCGGGACGCAGTTCGCGGCGCTGGCGGTGCTGGCGGCTGCGGGGGCGGTGCTCGCCCTGCTGGCCCTGGCGGCGCTGCGCTTCCTGGGTCTCGCCTTCCTGGGCCGGCCACGCCATCCGCGGACCCTGGGCGGCGGCGACGCGACGGGGGCGATGCGGGGCACCCTCGTCCTGCTGGCGGGGCTGCTGCTGCTGGGCGGCCTGTTGCCGGGACCGCTGCTGGAGGCAATGGGCCCGGCCCTGCGCCTGCTGGTGCGGGCGGATCTGGACGGGCGGGCCGGATGGCTGGCGGTACAGGCAGGGGATGGCGCGGCCTCCTACCAGCCCCTGGCGGTGGCGGCGCTGCTGCTGCTGCCGGGCGGGATCGCGGCGCTGGCGCTGCGCGCCCTTGCCCCGGCCCCGGTGACCGGCCCGGTCTGGGATGACGGCTTCATGGCGCCGCCGCCGCATCTGCCCTTCGGCGACCCGGCCACCCAGCCCGGCGGGCGCGGCTTCGCGCAGCCGCTGCGGCGCTTGCTCGGCGTCTCGCCTGCGCCGGGCGAGACGGGGATCGCGGGCAGCCTCGCACGTTGGCGCCGGATTCCCGCCGTCTTGGCGGCCATCGGGCCCTGGCTGGCGGCGGCGCCCTTTCTGCGCCGGCCCCGGCGCCTTTCGGCGCAAGGGGAGCTGGCGCTGGGCCTTCTGGTGACTCTCGTGCTGCTGCTCGCCTCCTGGCTCGGGGGGCATGGATGAGCCTGCTGCTCGCCCTGCTGGCGCAGCTCCTGCACTGGGCCCTTATCCTGCTGGCCGCGCCGCTGCTGGCCGGCGGGGCGCGCTGGCTGCGCCTGCGCCTCGCCGGGCGGCGGGGGGCGCCGCCCTGGCAGGAATGGCACGACCTGCGGCGCCTGGTGGCGAAGCAGCCGAACCTGCCCGAAGACGCTTCCGCCCTGTCGCGCATCCTCCCCTATGCCAGCTTCGCCACGGCACTGGCGGCGGCCGGGCTGGTGCCCGCCTTCACCACCGGGATGCTCCTGGCGCCGCTGGCCGACCTGGTCCTGCTCGCCGGGCTGGTCGGGTTGGGGCGGGCCCTCCTGGCCCTGGCGGGGCTGGAGGCGGGGCGGGCCCAGGGCGGGCTGGCGGCCTCCCGGCTGCTGGCCGATGCGGTGCTGGCCGGGCCGGCGCTGCTCGCGGTGGTGCTGGTGCTGTCCATGCTGGCGGGCGGCACCGGCCTCGCCACCGTGGCCGCCGGGGTACGGGATGGCGGGGTGGGGCTGCAGCTCCCGCTGCTGCTCTGCCTGGGGGCGCTGCTGGCGGTGGCGCAGGTGGAATGCGGGGCCGAGACAGGCGCCATGCTGCCAGCCGAGGCTTCCGGGCGGCATCTGGCGCTGTGGTCCCTGGCACGCGACCTCTGGCTGCTCTTCTGGCTGGACCTGCTGGCCGCCGTCTTCCTGCCCTTCGGCCTGGCGCCGGAGGCGGTGGAGACGTCCTGGCTGACCTGGCCGCTCGGGCTGCTGGCCTGGGCCGCCAAGCTGCTCGTGGTCGGCGCCGTCTTCGCCCTGGCGGGGGTGCTGGTGGCTGGGATGCGGCGGCAGCGCCTGCCGGAGATGCTGGGCGCGGCGCTGCTGCTGGCCGTGCTCGGCGCGGTGCTGCTCTTCCTGGGCGCGCGCGTCGCATGAGAGGATGTCCATGAGGTTCGAGCCGGTCTCCGCCGATCTGCCGCAGCTCCTGGCGGGCGGCATGCTGCTCTGCGGCTTCGCCCTGCTCTGCCTGCGCCGTGGCGCGGGGGCGATCCTGGCCTATGCGCTGCAATCCCTGCTGCTCGCCCTGCTCGCCGGCTGGCTGGCCGGCCATGGGGCATATGCTGGTGCATGGAGCGCGGAACTCCTGGTCGTGGCGGCCGCGGCGCTGCTCGGCCGGGCGCTGGCGGTGCCGCTCGGGCTGCGCCGCCTGTCGCACCGCCTCGGCCTGCCGGGGGAGGCGGAGCTGCATCTCGGCATCGGGGCCTCGCTGATCCTGGGCACCGTGCTGCTGGGCTTCGCCACGTTGGTGATCTGGCCCGCCGCCATGGGGCCGGGCGGCATGGCGGCGCGCGCCAACCTGGCGGTTGCCCTGGCGCTGCTGCTGCTGGGACTGGCGACGGTGCTGCTGCGGCGCGATCCGCTGAGCCAGGGGCTCGGCATCCTCAGCCTGGAGAACGGGC
Source organism: Roseomonas gilardii (assembly GCF_001941945.1). NCBI lineage: Bacteria > Pseudomonadati > Pseudomonadota > Alphaproteobacteria > Acetobacterales > Roseomonadaceae > Roseomonas > Roseomonas gilardii. The sequence goes on from NZ_CP015583.1 coordinate 107,629, forward strand.
TGGTCCTGGCAGCCCTGGCGGTGCCGGGGCTGCCGGAGGTGCTGGAGCTGACCCTGGCGAGCCTGGGTCTCGCCCTGGCCATGGTGGCGGGGGCCTTCCTGTTCCGCCTCCGCTTCGACCTCGCGGAATGGAGGCCCCAGGGCCCCGGGGACGATGTTCCCGAGGATGCCGGAAGCGGGAATGCCGTGGGGGAGGGGGCCTGATGGACACCGCAGCGCCCTCCTGGCTGCCCGTTGTGCCTCCGCTCTGGGCGCCCGTGGCCTGGCCCTTCCTGGCGGCACTGCTGCTGGCCCTGTCGCTGTCCCGCCCCGACATGGCGAAGGCGGCGGCGAGGGCCGGGCTGCTGGCCTCGGCGCTGGGCTTCCTGCTCGGCCTCGCCCTGCTGGCGCGGCCGGAAGGCAGCGACGGGGTGATGCGGCTGGATGCGGTGAACCGCCTCCTCCCCGCCCTGGGCGGGGCCGTCGGCCTGCTGGTTTCCGGCAGGCTGGCGACCCGTGGCGAGCCGCCCGGGCCGGGCCTGCCGCTGGCCGTGCAGGTCTTCCTGGGCGGATACCAGTTGGCGGTCCTGGCGGATGGCCCGGTGCTGGGCTGGATCGGGCTCGTGCCCGCCCTGCTGGCCGCGGCGGCGATCCTGTCGGGCGCGGGGGAGGGGCGCTGGCGCGCGGAGGCGGTGTCCCTGTGCTGGCGGATGCTGCTGCCCTGCGGCGCCGGGCTCGCCACCGCGCTGCTGGGGGTGGTGCTGCTTCTCCTGGGCAGCACCCCGGGCGCGGTGGGGACGGGGTCCTGGCCGGGCCTGATCCTGTCTGCCCCCGGGGGTGAGGCCGGGCTGCTGCGGCTGGGAGCGGTGCTGCTGCTCGCCGGCTATGGGCCGCTTTCGGGGCTGGTGCCCTGGCAGGGCTGGGGGATCGCTGCCTCGGCGCGTGGGCAGGCCGTGTTCTCCGCGCTTTGCCTGGGCCTGCTGCCGGGCATGGTGCTGCCGATGCTGTGGCGCGCCGGGCGGGTGACGGATGCCGCAGCCGAGGGCCTGCCGCTGGGCGGAATTCTGGCGGCGGCGGGGCTGCTGTCGCTGCTCGTGGCGGCCCTGGCGCTCTGGCGGCGACAGGGCCCGGGGCGACTGATCGGCTGGGCCGGGCTCGGCCAGACCGGCCTGGCCGCGCTGTGCTTCGGGCTGGACCTGCCGCTGGCGGGCACCCTGGCCCTGGCCGGGCAGGCGCTGTCGCGTGGCGCGGCGGGCCTGACGCTGCGGGCCGGGGCGATGCAAAGCGGGGCGACGCAAGGCGGGGAGCCAGGGCGTGACATGGCGCCAGAGCTTCCAGTTGGCGCGGTGGCTCTCCGCGCCGGGCGCTGGGGCCTGCTCCTCGCCCTGGCGGGGTTGGCGGGGCTGCCGCCCTTTCCGGGCTTCGCCGCCATCCTCGCCGTGGCCATGGCCCTGGCGCAGCGGCATCCCGTGCTGCTGCTTCCCTTCGGCCTCGCCCTCGCCCTGTCGCTGCCGGCCCTGGCGCGGCAGGCGGAAAGGCTGGCCGGGGACCTGCCCATCGCCTCCGGCCGCCTCGCCCTGCTGCCGCTCTGGGGCGGCCTGGCTCTGGCGGTCCTGCTGGGGCTCGGCCTGGCATCCTGAGACGAAGCGCGGCTTGTCCCGCCTTCCTTGCCCTGAGGGTGGCTGGTCCCGTCGCCGTCGTTCCGTGCCGCCTGTCATGTTCCCGGCTTCACCAGCCGCGCGTGAGAGATCCGGCCCGCCCTGGACCAGACAGAGGGATCATGGAGGGCCGCGCATCCGCGGCATCCATCCGGCTCCCCTTCAGGGAGATCCGGACCGCGCGGCCGGTCCGGCCCTTCAGGCGCGGCGCTGCCCCGCGTGGTCGCTTTCACTCCCCCGGCCGGGCCAGCCACTCCCGCGCGGCCTGGTCCGCGCCGGAGGGCAGCGGGGCCCGCGGATCGGCGATCCAGGCCAGGATGTCGCCGGCGACCACGGCCCTTTCCCGGTCGCGCAGCAGCATGTGGTAGCCCTGGGCATAGTAGGCGAGCCGCTGGTCCGCCCCGTCCGGCATGCGGCGCAGGGCGGCCCGCACCGGCTCGGCCCGCACGATCTGGTCATGGGCGCCATAGAGGATCAGCGCCGGGGCGCGGAATTCCGGCGCCGCCCTCACCGCCGCGTCCATCAGGTTGACCAGGCCATAGAGCGTGTCCACCCGGACCTCCTTGTAGGTGCGCGGGTCGTCGCGCCACCCGGCCGCGGCCTCGGGGTTGTCGGTCGGGGTGATGCCCGGGGCCGAGTTGCGGAAGCCGACCTTGGGAATGGTATGGGCAGCGAATTCCAGCAGGCCGCGCATCCAGCCGGGCATCTCCGAACGGCCCCAGAGGGCGGGGGCCACCAGGATATAGCCATCCGCCACGGGTGGGTTGCCGGAAGCGGCGGCGGCCACCGCGACCGCGCCGCCCATGCTTTCCCCCAGGATATAGAGCGGCAGGTCCGGGTAGCGTTGCCGCAGCAGCCGGGAGGCGGCGGCGAGGTCGGCCTTCAGCGTCTCGGCGCCGGGCCAGAGCGGCCAGTTCGGCGCCTCGCCGAATCCCCGCTGGTCATAGGCATAGAGGGCCACGCCGTCGGCGGTCAGCATCGGTGCCGCCATGCGGAAGGCGTTCCGGGCGGTGTCGCCGAAGCCATGGACCGCCAGGATCACCGCCCGGGGTGGGGCCTCCGGCAGCCAGGCATGCAGCGGCAGCCTTGCCCCGTCGGCCATGACCAGGCTGTCGGCCGACAGTTCCGGCGGGGCCAGGGGCGGCCCGGCGGGGATCACCACCGGCGTGCAGGCCGCCAGGAACAGGCCACAGAAAAGGAAGGCGAGGTTCCGGCCCCGGAATCGGGGGCCCGGCAGGCGACGGCCGGGGCCGTTCAGCCGTGGTGCCAGACCACATCCTCCGGCTCGGGCCCGTTCGGGTCGCAGCGCAGCCACTCGCCGTTCACCAGCGACCGGCCGGTCATCGCCAGGATGAAGCCCCAGTGGCTCACCACCACCGTATGCGCCCAGTCGTCCCGCAGCATCATGTCCAGGCGGAACTGCATCGCCCGGGCCGCCACGGCCTCCGGCGGCTCTTCCTCCTGCGGCCACCAGACCTCGTCGATCCGGGTGAAGTCGTGATGCGGCCAGTCGTTCGAGAGCAGGCTGCAGGGCGATCCGACATCGCAGGAGAGGGCATAGCGCTCCCGCACCAGCGGCGTGATCAGCACCGGCAGGCCCAGCTTCTCCGCCAGGGGCGCCGCCGTCTGCAGGGCCCGCGTATAGGGACTGGCCAGGATGCGGCGGATGTCCTCCTTCGCCAGCACCTCCGCCGCCGCGTGGGCCTGCTGGTGGCCCAGGGGTGTCAGGCGCGGATCCCGAATGCCGGGGTCGATCTTGGTGGCCGTGTAGTGGAGGTTGAACTCGCTCTGGCCATGACGCAGAAGGATCATGCCGGCAAGTTGGCGACAGGGCGGGTTTCCGGCAATGGGCTTCAGCGGCCCCCCGGAAGCTGGCTTGCGAAAAAACCTTCCGGGGCGCGCCATGTCGGGGCCCCGCCGGGGCAACCGGCGTTGCGTTACCGGATGTTCATCCCCATTTTCCCTCTTCAAAGAGAGGAGACCACAGATGCAGGGCGGCTTCCCCATCGACCTGATCCTGTTCGCGATGGTCGCGGCCTTCCTTGTGCTGCGTCTTCGCTCCGTGCTCGGCCGGCGGACCGGCTTCGAGCGCCCGCCTGAAGCGCGCCCGGCCCCCGGCTACCCGCCCCGGGCGATCGAGGGCGATGCCAGCGAGGCGGTGCCCGTCCCACCCGCGCCGCAGCGCCATGCCGTGCCCGATGCACAGGGCCCGGTCGGTCAGACGCTCGCCAACATTCAGAAGGTCGATCCTTCCTTCTCCGTCCAGAACTTCCTGGGGGGGGCGGAAACGGCCTTCCGCATGATCGTCGAGGCCTTCGCGCGCGGCGACCGCGACACGCTGCGCAGCCTGCTCGGCCCGGAAACCTTCACAGGCTTCGAGGGCGCCATCAAGGCGCGCGAGGATGCGGGCGAGACCCAGCGCACCGAGATCCGGCATGTCCACGAGGTCACGGTGGAGGGCGCTGAGCTGCGCGGCTCCGTGGCCGATGTCACCGTCCGCTTCGTGTCGGATCAGGTGAACATGACCCTGGCCGCCGATGGCAAGCCCGTCACGGGCACCGACAGCGTGACCGAGCTGAAGGACCTCTGGACCTTCCAGCGCGACCTCAAGAGCGGCGATCCGACCTGGCGGCTGGTGGATACCCGCTCCGTCTGAACGGCGTTTCCGGTCCCGGACAGGCGGCGAGAGCCGCGTCCGGGACCGCTTCCCTGTCCCGGGAAAAGTGATTCGGCCTTTCCGCCTGCCCCCTGGCAGGGACGACAAGGCGATCCCAGGTTGTCGTTTCCTGATCCTGGGCGTGTCGGGCTCCCGCATCGCCAAGCCGTTGTCCTGGCCGGGATTTTTCCTGCCCCGGCCTCTGCCTGCGTGGCGAGAATCTCCCCAGGGGCCGTTTCGTCGGATGCTCTGAGCAGAAAGTGCTTGATGATTTTTGGTTTCTGTTTCTAAAAAACGATCCGAACTACCCAACAAAGACCGATTTCTGCTCAGAGGTCCGGAGGAACAGGCCACCGCATGACGCATCCCCTGCCACATCCCCGCCAAAAGCCGACGATCTGGCATCGGGGCCGCGCTCGTGGCCTCCCCGCGCTTTCCCTGCTGGCCCTGCTTGCCGGGGGCGGGCTCCTCGCCCCGGCGGGTGGTTCACCCGTCCAGGCTGCCGAACGCTCCACCGCACGGGCCCAGCAGGACATGCCCGCGTTGCGGCAGGCCCGGACGCGCCTGCCGGCCCTGGAGGCGGCGCTCGGGCGCTCCGGTACTGCGCAAGGAATTGGGCAGGGGCCCGGACCGCGCGGCATGGTGCAGCGGCGGATGGAGAAGCAGCGGCAGCTCGCCCGTGACGAGGCCCGCGCGCGCGGCGTCGCCATGCCGGCGGCGAAGCTGGCCGGGGCCGGCGTGGCGGGGGGGCTGCTGGCCGGCACCGCCCGCCCGGCCCTGTGGAGCGAATTGCCCGGCTGGGAAAGCGACACGGTGAGCGAGGCGATGCCGGCCGTGCTGGCCTCCTGCCGCGCCGTCACCGCGGGCTCCCCCGATGCCTGGCGCCGCGCCTGCGATGCCCTGGCCCAGGCCTGGCGCAACCTGCCGCCCGTGCCGGCCCGTGCCGGCGGCGCTCGTCTGCGCGAGGCGCGGCAGTTGCGCGATGCCCGTCTCCGCGATGCGCTGGAGGAGAACTTCATCCCGACCCCGGTCGGGGAGGGCCTGCTGACGGGCTATTACGAGCCGGTTCTGCGTGGCTCCCGCATGCGGGTGGGCGATTTCCAGACCCCGCTCCACGCCCCGCCTTCCGAGCATGTGCAGCTCGCCCAGGGCGACGGCCAGCGACCCCAGCACGGCCAGATGATGGAGGGCAGGCTGCAGCCGTTGCCGGACCGCGCCGCCATCCAGAACGGCGCGCTGGACGGGCGCGGGCTGGAACTGGTCTGGGTGGATGATCCGGTGGAGGCCTTCTTCCTGCAGATCCAGGGCTCCGGCCGCGTGGTGTTGCCGGACGGCAAGATGCTGCGCCTCGGCTATGCCGGGCAGAACGGCCAGCCCTACCGCTCCATCGGCCGCTCCCTGATCGACCGGGGCGATGTCGCGCCGGAGAACATGTCCGCCGATGCCATCCGCCGCTGGATGACCAAGGTGGGCTATGACCGCACCGCCGCGCTGATGGCGGAGAACCCGTCCTACATCTTCTTCCGCATCAACCAGGGCCTGCGCCCCGACCAGGGGCCGCCGGGCGCCATGGGCATCCCGCTGACGCCGGAACGCTCCATCGCCGTTGATCCCTCGGTGGTGCCGCTGGGCGCACCGGTCTTCGTGGCGGGGGGCGGCATCCGCCGCCTCGTCGCGGCCCAGGACACGGGCGGCGCCATCCGCGGCCCGGGGCGGGGCGACCTGTTCCGCGGCTGGGGGCCGGAGGCCGGCAAGCGGGCGGGCAACCTGCGCGAGCCGGTGCGGATGTGGGTGCTGATGCCGCGGGCGAATGCCCTGCTGGCGGACGGGAGCCGCTGAGCGGCGGCCCTTCCCGCCGCTCAGCGGGACGCGGGGCCTATTCGCCCTCGCCCAGCATGCTGCCGCCGACGGTGCGGGACTGCCCCCGAAAGGTGGCGACCGCCTGCTCCTGCTCATCCACCACCAGGACGTCGTAGATCCCGCTGCGTCCGGCCTCCGCGACACGCCGGGCGCGGGCGGTCAGCACCGTGCCTGCCATGACGGGGCGAATGTAGTGGATGGTGCAGGACTGGCCGACCGTGATGCGGTCGAAGCTGTTGCAGGCGCAGGCGAAGGCGGAATCCGCCAGCGTGAAGATGAAGCCGCCATGGCAGTTCCGGTGGCCGTTCAGCATGTGCGGCGCGACCTGCATCGACAGGTCCGCCTCGCCCGGCGCCACCCGTAACAGCCGCATGCCGAGGCCATTGCTGGCCGGATCGCGTTCCAGCATGGCGGCGACGCATCGCTCCGCGAGTTGCTGCGCCGTGTCCCCTGCTTCCATCCCCATTCCGGTTCCTTCCATCCGTTTTCACCGGCCGCCCGGTCAGGAATAGTCTGCGCGCCGGACCGGCCCGGGACAAGGCGGCCGCGATCCGGCGGTTCCGTGCCGGCCCTGCCCTGGCTATGCAGGAGGCCGATGTCCTCCCCGCTCCTCGATCCGATCCTGCGCCACCTGAACAGCGAGCCGTCGCGCACCTGGTCGGTGGTCATCACCTTCTACGGCGACGCCATCCTGCCACGCGGCGGCTCCGTGGGGCTGCAGACCCTGGCCGAGGTCCTGGGCGGGCTGGGGGTCAACGACGCCGCCGTGCGGGCCGCCGTGTCGCGCCTCGCCGCCGATGGCTGGCTGGAGCGGCGGCGGCTGGGGCGGAACAGCTTCTACCGCCTCGCGGAGAAGGGAGCGGGGACCTTCGCCGAGGCAGCACGGCGCATCTACGGCCCGCACGAGACCCAGCCGGAGGACGACCGCCTGCGTCTGCTCCTCCTGCCGCCGGAGATGGCGCGAGAGCCGGCGCGCGAGGCGCTGCGGGCGGGTGGCTACGGCGCCGCGCTGCCGGATCTCTGGCTGGCGCCCTGGTCACGGACGGTTCCCGCCGAGGCCCGCGCCGCGATCGTGCTGGAAACGCGGGCCGGAGCGGCGGAGGCCGAGCGGCTGGCAGCCCTGGCCTGGGACCTGGAGGGCATCGCCGAGGGCTACCGGCGCTTCCTGGAACCCTTCGGCGAGGTCTCGCGCCGCATGCCGGAGGAAGGCCTGCCGGGGCTGGAGGCGCTGGTGGCGCGGCTGTTGCTGATCCACGAATACCGCCGCGTGGTGCTGCGCGACCCGTTCCTGCCGCGCGCCATGCTGCCGGCGGAATGGCCGGGCGAGGTGGCGCGGCGGATCTGCGCGGACCTCTATGCGCGCCTCCTGCCTGCCTCCGAGGCTTGGCTCGATGCCCATGCGGCGGACGAGGACGGCCCATTGCCCGCTCCGGGGCCGGAACTCTGGCGGCGTTTTCGCGAAGATATGTGACGAATAATTCTTGAACACGTAAATTTCGTCACATATGATCCTCCCAACGAACGACGTCAGGGAGGCCAGCCATGTACACGCAGGCGCTCAATCAGAAGGACGAGCCGCGCGACATCCCCATGCTGGAGGATGCGGAGGCGGCGGCGCGGTTCCAGGCGCGCGTCGATGCCGAGGAGCGCATCGAGCCGAACGATTGGATGCCCGAGGCCTATCGCCGGACGCTGGTCCGTCAGATCTCCCAGCACGCGCATTCCGAGATCGTGGGCATGCTGCCGGAAGGCAACTGGATCACCCGCGCGCCCTCGCTGCGCCGCAAGGCCGCGCTGCTGGCCAAGGTACAGGACGAATGCGGCCACGGCCTCTACCTCTATGCCGCCGCCGAGACGCTGGGCGTGACGCGGGAGGCGCTGACCGACCAGCTCCTTTCCGGCAAGGCCAAGTATTCCTCGATCTTCAACTACCCGACGCTCACCTGGGCGGATATCGGCGCCATCGGCTGGCTGGTGGACGGCGCGGCGATCATGAACCAGATCCCCCTCTGCCGTTGCTCCTACGGCCCCTATGCCCGCGCCATGATCCGCGTCTGCAAGGAGGAGAGCTTCCACCAGCGCCAGGGCTACGAGATCATGCTGACGCTGTGCCGCGGCTCCGAGGAGCAGAAGGCGATGGCGCAGGACGCGCTGAACCGCTGGTGGTGGCCCTGCCTGATGATGTTCGGCCCGCCGGATGCGGCCAGCCAGCATTCCGACCAGTCCACGCGCTGGAAGATCAAGCGCTTCTCCAATGACGAGCTGCGCCAGCGCTTCGTCGATGCCACCGTGCCGCAGGCGAAGTATCTCGGCCTGACCATCCCCGATCCGGAACTGCGCTTCGTGCCGCCCCCGGCGGATGCGCCCGAAGGCGCGACGGGCCACTGGCATTACGGCGCGATCGACTGGGCGGAGTTCAAGCAGGTCCTGGCCGGCAACGGCCCCTGCAACCGCGAGCGCCTGGCCGTGCGCAATAAGTCGCACCGCGAGGGCGCCTGGGTGCGGGAGGCCGCGCTGGCCCATGCGGCCAAGCGCAACGCACGCCGCGCCGCGGCCGCCTGAGCGGGGAAGAGGAACCGATGTCCAAGGAACAGGCCACCCCCCAGACCAACCCCCAGACCACCCCTTTGTGGGAGGTCTTCATCCGCAGCCGCAACGGCCTGTCGCACAAGCATGTCGGCTCGCTGCACGCGGCGGATGCCACTCTGGCGCTGCAGGCGGCGCGCGACGTCTATACGCGGCGGGGGGAGGGGCTCTCGGTCTGGGTCGTGCCCTCCAGCGCCATCACCGCTTCCGATCCGTCGGAGAAGGGCATGATGTTCGAGCCCACCGCCTCCAAGATCTACCGGCACCCGACCTTCTACGAGGTGCCGGACGAGGTCGGGCATATGTGACGGCGCGCGGGAAGGAGAACGCCAGATGGCCACGAGCTCGATCCGCCTCCGCGAGACGCCGCCGGTGCTTTTCGCGCTGCGCCGGGCGGATGACGCGCTGATCCTGGGCCACCGCCTGTCGGAATGGTGCGGCCATGCGCCGATGCTGGAGGAGGACATGGCGCTGGCCAATATCGCCCTCGACCTGATCGGCCAGGCGCGCACGCTCTACGACCACGCGGCGGTGCTGGGCGGGGAGGGGCATGACGAGGACCGCCTCGCCTATCTGCGGGAAGCCGGCCAGTACCGGAACCTGCTGCTGGTGGAGCAGCCGAACGGCGATTTCGCGCAGACCATCCTGCGGCAGTTCCTCTATTCCGCCTTCGCCGACCCGTACTGGCGCGCGATGATGCGCTCCGCCGATCCCACGCTCGCCGCCATCGCCGCGAAGTCGGAGAAGGAGAGCGCCTACCACCTCCGCCACAGTGCGGAATGGGTGATCCGCCTGGGCGACGGCACGGAGGAAAGCCGTGCCCGGGCCGCCGGGGCGCTGGCGCTGCTCTGGCCCTATACCGGCGAGATGTTCGAGGCCGACGCGGCGGAGCGCGAGCTGATCGCGACCGGCGCGGCGGTGGACCCGGACACGCTGCGCGGGACCTGGCTGGCGACGGTACGGGAGGTGCTGGAGGAGGCGACTCTGCCGCTGCCCGACCCCTCGGCCTGGATGCAGAGCGGCGGCCGCAGTGGGCGGCACAGCGAGCATCTGGGGCATCTGCTCGCGGAGATGCAGCATCTCCAGCGCACCTATCCCGGCGCCGTGTGGTGAGTGCCGTGGAAACCCTGTGCGAGCGCGCCCTGCGCGCCGCGGCGGCGGTGGTGGACCCGGAGATCCCCGTGCTGACCATCGCCGATCTCGGCGTGCTGCGCGAGGTGCGGGAGGTGGACGGCACGGTGGAGGTGCTGATCACCCCCACCTATTCCGGCTGTCCGGCGATGAACATGATCGCGCTGGAGGTGGAGATGGCGCTCGAACGCGCCGGCCTGCCGCGCGCCCACGTGCGCACCGTGCTCTCCCCGGCCTGGACCACGGACTGGATGACCGAGGAGGGGCGGCGCAAGCTGCGCGACTATGGCATCGCCCCGCCCGGCCGGACAGGCGGGCGGCGCGCCCTGTTCGGGGAGGAGGAGGCGGTGGCCTGCCCGCAATGCGGCTCCACGCGCACGGAGCGGCTCGCGGAATTCGGCTCCACCTCCTGCAAGGCGCTGTGGCGCTGCCTCGCCTGCCGCGAACCCTTCGACCATTTCCGCTGCCATTGAGGGACGTCTCCCATGTCGAGCACCCTGCCGCGCTTCCACAGCCTCCGCGTCGCGGACCTGCGGCGCGAGACGCCGGATGCCGTCTCCATCGCCTTCGAGGTGCCGGAGGCGTTGCGGCCGCTCTACGGCTTCAAGCCGGGGCAATACCTGACGCTCCGGCGGGATTTCGACGGTGAGGAGGTCCGCCGCTCCTACTCCATCTGCTCCGGCCCTGATGACGGGGAGCTGCGCATCGCCGTGAAGCGCGTGGAGGGCGGCAGCTTCTCCGGCTGGTGCAACACGGCGCTGCGGGCGGGCGATGCGCTGGAGGTGATGGTGCCGACCGGCCGCTTCGGCATCGTGCCCGAGCCGGAGGCGGCGCGGCTGCATCTCGGCTTCGCCGCGGGATCGGGCATCACGCCGATCCTCTCGATCATCCGCTTCCTGCTGGCGCGCGAGAAGCGCAGCCGCTTCTTCCTCTTCTACGGCAACCGCAACGCCGCCGACATGCTGTTCCGCGAGGCGCTGGAGGAGCTGAAGGACCGCTTCCTCGACCGCTTCTCGGTCTTCCATGTCCTGTCGCAGGAAGAGCAGGACCTGCCCATCCTGAACGGCCGCCTGGACGGGGAGAAGGTGCGCCTGCTGCTGCGTCACCTCGTGCCGGCGGCGGGCGTGGACCATGCCTTCCTCTGCGGCCCCGCCGGGATGAGCGAGGATGTCGCCGCCACGCTGCGCGAGCTCGGCATCCCCGAGGAGCGCGTGCATGTGGAGCGCTTCGTCTCCGCCTTCGACGGCCGCCCGCGCCGCGCGGCGGTGCCGAAGCCCGCCCCGGATGCGCCGCCCGCGCACAGCGCCGCGCTGATCGTCGATGGCAAGCGGCGCGAGGTGCCGGTGGCCGAGGGCGAGGCCGTGCTCGACGCCGCGCTGCGGGCGGGGATGGACCTGCCCTATGCCTGCAAGGGCGGCATGTGCAGCACCTGCCGCGCCCGGGTGGTGGAGGGCACGGTGGAGATGGAGGCCAACTACTCGCTGGAGCCCTGGGAGATCGAGGCGGGCTATGTCCTGACCTGCCAGGCGCGCCCGACCAGCGCGCGCGTGGTCATCGACTACGACCAGATGTGACGAGTTCCGGCAGCTCCAGCCGGCTGGGGGCGCCATCCAGCACGAGGCCGACGGCGAGGCGGGCATAGTCCTCCCGCCCGAGCGGCCCGTCCGGGCGGAACCACATGTAGTTCCAGTTCAGCATGCCGAAGAGCGACATGGTCAGCGGCTTCAGCAGCAGGCGGTTGCCGGCCAGGTCCGGCCGCGCCGCCAGCAGGGCCTCGGCGAAGACCGCGACGAGCCGCCGCTCCAGCAGCACCAGCCCACGCTTCTTCTCCGGCGGCAGCAGGCGGAGCTGACCGATCTGCACCTGATGCGCGGCATCCGCCCCGGCATAGGCGCCGAGCAGCGCCACGGCGAGGTCCTCCAGGTAGCGGCGTGGCGCCGCCCCCGGCTGCGGCGAGACCGCCTCCACCACCTCCACCAGCTCCTCCAGGTGGAAGCGGATGATGTCGTGCAGCAGTTCCAGCTTGTCTCGGTAGTAGTGGTAGAGCAGCGCCTTCGACACGCCGCAGGCCTGGGCGATCATGCTGGTCGAGGCACGGTCGTAGCCGTGCTCCGCGAAGAGCTGCGCGGAACGGTCCAGGATCGCGCGGCGCTTGTCGTCATGGTCGGATGCGCGCGGGCGGCTCATTGGCAATTCCTGCTGCGGATCGGAACGGTGGCTGGCATCCGGCCTGGACAGGGCCGTGTCAAGTTCCCGGGCCTTCCGCCACGGCCGGGAGGCCGAGCGGCGGGAGGCGGAGCCTCCCTCCGGGGGCTGCCGCGAGGAGGCACGCCTAGCCTCGCTTGTCGATCACGCGGCGGATCTTGCCGATGGAACGTTCCAGCGCGCCGGGCTGTTCCACCACGACGCGTGTGGTGATGCCGATGGTGTTCTTGATCAGGCGGATGATCTCCTCGGCCTCACGCGCCATGCCGTCGCCGTCCCAGTAGCCGCCCTGGCACTCCACATGCACCGCCATCTGGTCGAGCCGCCCTTCGCGCGACAGGTGGATCTGGAAATGCCCGCTGCACCAACTCTGGCCGAGCAGGATCTCCTCGATCTGCGAGGGGAAGACGTTGACGCCGCGAAGGATGATCATGTCGTCGCTGCGGCCGGTGATCTTCTCCATCCGCCGCATCCCGGGCCGCGCCGTGCCGGGGAGGAGGCGCGTCAGGTCGCGGGTGCGGTAGCGGATGACGGGCATGCCCTCCTTGGTCAGGGTGGTGAAGACCAGCTCGCCCTTCTCGCCATCGGGCAGGACCTCCCCGGTGCGGGGGTCGATCACCTCCGGCAGGAAATGGTCCTCCCAGACATGCAGCCCGTCCTTGGTCTCGGCGCATTCCTGCGCCACGCCGGGACCCATGACCTCGGACAGGCCGTAGATGTCCACCGCCTGCATGTCGAAGGCCTGCTCGATCTGTTGGCGCATCGCGTTCGTCCAGGGCTCGGCGCCGAAGATGCCGATCTTCAGCGAGCTCTGCCGCGGGTCGAGGCCCTGGCGGTGGAACTCGTCCAGCAGCGCCAGCATGTAGCTCGGCGTGACCATGATGATCTCGGGCCGGAAGTCGTGGATGAGCTGCACCTGCCGTTCGGTCATCCCGCCGGAGATGGGCACCACGGTGCAGCCCAGCCGCTCGCCGCCGGCATGGGCGCCGAGCCCGCCGGTGAAGAGGCCGTAGCCATAGGCGTTGTGCAGCATCATCCCGCCCCGCCCGCCGGCGGCGTGGATGGAGCGCGCCATCAAATCGGCCCAGCGGTCCAGGTCGCCCTGGGTATAGCCGACCACGATCGGCTTGCCCGTGGTGCCGGAGGAGCCGTGCAGCCGCGCGATCTTTTCCCGGGGCACGGCCAGCATGCCGAAGGGATAGGTGTCGCGCAGGTCCGTCTTCACGGTGAAGGGGAATTTCGCGATGTCCGGCAGGTCCCGGAAGTCGCGCGGATGCACGCCAGCGGCATCGAACTTCGTGCGGTAGAAGGGGACGTTCTCATAGACATGGCACAGCGTCTGCGCGAGGCGCTCGCGCTGCAGCGCCTGGATCTCGGCGCGGCTGGCGCCCTCCACCGCGTGCAGGAAGGGGCCGGGTGCGGCACTGCCGGGCGGTTCCGCGGCCGGGGCGGAACTCGTGGCTGCGGCGCTCAGGCTTGTGGCGCTCATGGTGTCCGTTCCTCCAGGGGCCTCTTGGCGAGGGCCGTTGTCGCGAAAGCCTAGCCCGCGCGGCCGGTGAAGCGCGGCGGCCGCTTCTCCAGGAAGGCGCGCACACCCTCGGCGTAATCCGGCGTGCGCCCGGCCTGGCGCTGCAGGTCGCGCTCCAGGTCCAGTTGGGCAGAGAGGGTGTTGGTGGCGGAGGCATCCAGCGCCTGCTTCGTCAGGGCCAGGCCCTGGGTCGGCTGGGTGGCCAGACGCGCCGCCAGGGCCTCCGCCTCCGGCATCAGAGCCTCGTCCGGCACGGCGCGCCAGATCATGCCCCAGGCCTCGGCCTGACGCGCCTCGACGGGCTCACCCAGCAGCATCAGCGCGCGGGCCCGGGCCTCACCCACCAGGCGGGGCAGGGTATGGGTGCCACCGGAATCCGGGACCAGCCCGATGCGGGCGAAGGCCTGGATGAACTTCGCGGAATGCGCCGCCAGCACGATGTCGCAGGCCAGGGCGATGTTGGCCCCGGCGCCCGCCGCCACGCCGTTGACGGCGCAGACCACCGGCTTGGGCATGTCGCGCAGCCGGCGCACCAGCGGGTTGTAGAGGCGTTCCAGCGTGTCGCCGAGATCGGGCGGGCCATCCCCGCCCCGCCGGTCGCCCAGATCCTGCCCGGCGCAGAAGCCGCGCCCGGCGCCGGTCAGCAGCACGGCTCGGCAATCGGCATCGGCGGCGGCCTCGTCCAGCGCCGCGGCCAGGGCGGCGTGCAGATCCTCGTTGAAGGCATTGAGCCTGTCCGGGCGATGGAGCGTGAGCTTCCGCCAGCCTTCCAGCCGTTCGACCAGCACCGTGTCGCTCATCGCCGTTCCTCCCTGTCCTGGCCGGGTTTACGATACCCTTGGCCATTTGGTTCATTGACCGTCTGGACGGTCGATTAACCACTGTCCGAGGCCTCCCTGTCAATGACAGATCGTTGCTCCACCATTGGTGCCTTTGCGATGCAGCATTGCCGGTTGCGGACGCGTGGCAAGGAAGTGCTTGCATTGACCGTCCAGACGGTCAAATAATTCCGGCAACCCCGGCCCCGCGCCAGACGCGCCCGCAAGCAGGGGAGAAGCACCGCGAGGCGCCCGGGACGAGGGGCGCCCCCCCAGGGGATAGGGAACACCGATCATGCCGCTCACCCTCCGCAGCCACGCCCTGGACCGCTGGGTCACCCCCGCCGCGCCGGGCGCCGGGATCCGCAGCGCCGTGGACGGAAGGGTGGTCGCCACCGTCTCCAGCGAAGGGCTGGACTTCGCCGCCATGGCCCGCCATGCGCGGGAGGCCGGTGGGCCCGCCCTGCGCCGCTTCAACTTCCATGAACGGGCAGAGATGCTGAAGCGCCTCGCCACCTTCCTCGGCGACCGCAAGGAGGCGCTCTACGACCTCTCCTTCGACACGGGCGCGACGCGGCGCGACAGCCTGATCGACATCGATGGCGGCATCGGCACGCTCTTCGCCTATGCCTCGCGCGGCCGCCGTGAACTGCCGCCGGGGCGCTTCGTGGTGGAGGGCGAGGTCGAGAGGCTCTCGCGCAACGGCAGCTTCGCCGGGCTGCACATCCTCTCGCCGTTGCAGGGCGTGGCGGTGCATGTGAACGCCTTCAACTTCCCCTGCTGGGGCATGCTGGAGAAGCTGGCGCCCGCGATCCTGGCCGGCATGCCGGTGATCACCAAGCCGGCCACCGCCACGGCCTATGTCGCCCATGCGGTGGCGGAGGCGATCGTGGAATCCGGCATCCTGCCGCCCGGCGCCTTCCAGTTCGTCGCCGGCGGCACGGGCGACCTGCTGGACCACCTGACGGGGCAGGACCTGCTCTCCTTCACCGGTTCCGCCGCCACCTCGGTGAAGCTGCGCGACAATCCCGCCGTGTCGCGCAACGCGGTGCGCTTCGTGGCCGAGCGGGATTCGCTGAATGCCGCCATCCTCGGTCCGGATGCGACGCCGGAGACGCCGGAATTCGGCCTCTTCGTGCGGGAGGTGGTGCGCGAGATGACGGCCAAGGCCGGGCAGAAATGCACCGCCATCCGCCGCATCCTGGTGCCCCGCGCACAGGTCGCGGCGGTGGCCGAGGCGCTTTCCGCAGCGCTGGGCAGGATCACGGTCGGCGACCCGCGGCGCGAGGATGTGCGCATGGGGCCGCTCGCCAGCCTGAACCAGCGCCGCGACGTGCGCGCGGCGGTGGCGCGTCTCCGGAGCGAGGCCACGATCCTCTTCGGCGATCCGGAGCATTGCACGGTGCTGGGCGGCGATGCGGAGACGGGGGCCTTCATGGCCCCGGTGCTGCTCCACTGCGAGAGCCCGCTCCGGGCCACGCTGGTCCATGAGGTGGAAGCCTTCGGCCCGGTGGCGACGCTGATGCCTTATGACGGGGTCGAGGAGGCGGTGGCCCTGGCAAGGCGCGGCGAGGGCAGTCTGGTCGCCTCCGCCTTCTCCTATGACCCGGCCGTGACGGCGGAGCTGGTGGCGGGCCTCGCCCCCTATCACGGCCGCCTCTTCCTGCTCGACCGCGACAGCGCGGCGGAATCCACCGGCCATGGTTCGCCTTTGCCGGCGCTGGTGCATGGCGGGCCGGGCCGGGCCGGCGGCGGCGAGGAGATGGGCGGCCTGCGCGGCGTCTTCCACCACATGCAGCGCACCGCGCTCCAGGCCTCGCCCGCCAAGCTTGCCGCGCTCGGCGAGGGATGGATCAAGGGCGCGCCCACGCGCATCCCGGAATCCCATCCCTTCCGCCTGGATTACGATGCCCTCTCGGTTGGCGACACGGTGGAGACCGCGTCGCGCACCATCACGCTGGCGGATATCGAGCACTTCGCCGGCTTCACCGGCGACAATTTCTACGCCCATATGGACGAGGCGGCGGCGAAGGCGAACCCCTTCTTCCCCGGCCGCGTCGCGCATGGCTACCTGATCCTGAGCTTCGCCGCCGGGCTCTTCGTCGATCCCGCGCCTGGGCCGCTCCTCGCCAATTACGGGCTGGACCGGCTGCGCTTCCTCAAGCCCGTCTCGCCGGGGGATTCGATCCGCGTGCGCCTGACCGTGCAGCGGAAGAACCCCGCGCGGAAGCCGGAATATGGCGAGGTGCGCTGGGACGTGGAGGTCTTCAACCAGGAGGACGAGACGGTGGCGCGCTACGAGCTCCTGACCATGAGCACGCGGAAGCCGTGATGCGGGGGGCGGCCTGCCGGTGCCGTCATGTCCCGCCTTCGAAGGGCAGGCACCGCCCGCCTCTCCACCCGCTGGGGATCGGGCGCCAGGCTGGAGGCCGCCACGGAGAGCCCATGAAATCCCCGGGATTCAGCGGGAACCAGCTTCGGGGGCAAGACGGAGTCTCGCCCCCGAAGCGCGCCGACCGACTCACTCCGCCGGCTGCAGCCTGGGCCGGCGGTACAGCGTGGTGACCAGCAGGGCGGCCACCAGACAGAAGCTGCCGGCCACGTAGAGGGCGGGCAGATAGGTGGAGAACTCGGTCCGGCTGAACCCGGCGCCGAAGGCAGCGGTGGCGGCGCCGAGCTGGTGTCCGGTGAAGATCCAGCCGAAGACCAGCCCCGCCTTCTCCGGACCGAAGCGGTTGGCGGTGAGGCGCACGGTCGGCGGCACGGTCGCCACCCAGTCCAGCCCATAGACCACCGCGAAGATGGAAAGGGCATAGACGTTGAACTCGGTGAAGGGGAGGTAGAGCAGCGACAGCCCGCGGAAGGCGTAGTAGGAGGCCAGCAGCCAGCGGTTGTCGTAGCGGTCGGACAGCCAGCCGGACAGGATCGTGCCGGCGAAGTCGAAGATGCCGATCACCGCCAGCATGCTCGCTGCCCCGACCGGTGCCACGCCGTAATCGCCGCAGAGCGCGATCCAGTGCGTCTGGATCAGCCCGTTGGTGCTGAGGCCGCAGACATAGAAGGTCAGGAACAGCACCCAGAAGGTGTAGCTGCCGGCCGCCTCGCGCAGCACGCGGAGGGGAGAGAGGAGGAGGTTGCCCAGCCCCTGCTCGCGCGGCGGCGCGGCCTGCTGCACGGAGGTACCATAGGGCGTGAGGCCAAGATCCGCGGGCCGGTCGCGCATCAGCAGCAGCACCACGACCATGGCGATGGCCAGCGTACCGAGCACGAAGACCAGCGCGGTGCGCCAGCCATAGGCCGTGCTGAGGCTGGCCAGGATGGGCAGGAAGACGAGCTGCCCGGTGGCGTTGCTGGCGGTGAGAAGCCCGACCACGAAGCCGCGCCGTTCCGAGAACCAGCGCGTGGCCACGGTGGCGCCCAGCACGATCGCCGTCATCCCCGTGCCGAGGCCGACGATGACGCCCCAGAGCAGCACGAGCTGCCACAGCTCCCGCATCACCAGCGAGCCGAGCAGCCCGGCGGAGATCAGCACCAGGGCGCAGAGGATGACGCTGCGCACCCCGAAGCGGTTCATGAAGGCCGCGGCGAAGGGGCCCATCAGCCCGAACAGGGCGAGGCGCAGCGCGAAGGCGGTGGAGATATCGGCGTTCTGCCAGCCGAATTCCTGCTGCAAGGGCTCGATCATCACCCCGGCGGAACCCATGGCCCCGGCGGTGGCGAGCATGGTCAGGAAGGTCGCCCCCGCGACCACCCAGCCGTAATGGATGCCCTTCTGCCGCAGGCCCGTGGCCAAGGCGGTGGAGATCATGATGGCGTTTCCCCCGTGGGTGCCCGGTCGGGCGAATGGTTGAATCCGGACGGCAAAGGGTCAGAGGTCATACAGCAAGGCACGCAGGTTGCGGGCGCCCTCCGCGCCGAGCAGCGCCTCGACCTCCGCCTGTGCCTTGTTCCACAGCGGCGCGCCGTCGCTCAGCACCTGCTGCGCCGCCTCGGTCAGCTCCAGCGCGGTCTCGCGCTGGTCCCGTCCGGCTACGCTGCGGATCAGCCCGTCGCGTTCCAGCAGCTTGGCATTGCGCCCGACCGTGGAGCGGTCCAGCAGGCTGAGCCGCGCCAGCTCGGTGAGCGAGACGGGCTGGAAATGCCCGATCCGCCGCAGCAGGCTGTACTGGGCCACGTTGACGCCCGCAGGCGCCAGGGCCTCGTCATAGATCGACGAGACCTTCCGGGCCGCCACGCGGAGCGCGACGCAGTAGCATTCCGTCATCATAGATGCGGGTATATGCCCGCATTAGCCGCCCGTCCAGGGCTTTCTGCGGCCGTGGCGCCCTGATCCCGGGCTCAGATCTGGTCCCGCACCCGCTCCAGCGTCTTGTCCAGATGCATTTGCAGCACCCGCGCCAGCGCCGCGCCGTCGCGCTTCCGCAGAGCCGCGACCATCTGCTCGTGCTCGGCCACGGCGCCCGCCCATTTCTCCGGTCCGGCATTGCCGATGAAGCGGATGTGCTTCATCCGCGCCTGGATCGCCTCATGCGCCCAGATGAGCGTGGCATTGCCGGACAGCGCCACGATGGCCGTGTGGATCGCCTGGTTCAGCTTGAAATAGGCCATGCGGTCCCGGGCGGCATAGCGATCCATCATCGCCTCGTGCAGCGCCGCGACGCGCGCGATCCCCTCCTCGGAGGCCTCGGAGCAGGCGAGTTCCCCCGCCAGCCCTTCCAGGTTGCGCAGCACCGTCAGGCTGTCGGTCACGTCCTTCAGCGTCACCTTGCGCACCACCGCGCCCCGGGCCGGCACCAGCTCCACCAGCCCCTCGCCGGCCAGCATGCGCACGGCCTCGCGCAGCGGCGTGCGGGAAACGCCGAGCTTGGCGCAGAGCGCGACCTCGTTGATGCGGGTGCCAGGGGCGATGGTGCCCTGGGTGATCAGGTCGCGCAGCCGGGCCGCCACTTCCTCCTGGAGGGGGCGGCGCACGATCGGCCCCACGCCACCCGCCGGCAGGCCTTCCAGCCTGTCTTCGTCCATGAGGGCGGATGTGGCCATCAGCTTCGATCCTGATCCATGCTCATCCATGCGGGAGCCCTCTTAGATATGCCTTGACGGGGCCGGCCCGTCCACATTAGGTCTGGATTACTGTATGCAGTGTGAAGCATACTCTATGTGACGGCTGAAACGAAGCCAAAGCAAGAATGCGGGAGAGGGCGGCATGGAAGCGCAACTGCTGACGAGGCCGAGGATCGCTCTGGCCATGGGCGACGCGGCCGGCGTCTCCTCCGAACTGGCCGCCAAGGTGCTGGCCGATCCCCAGGTGCGCGAGGCCGCCGAGATCACCGTGATCGGCGATGCCCGCATGCTGGCCCGCGGCGCCGAATTCGCCGGCGTCAACCCGGATGTCGATGTGGTGCGCGATGGCGAGCCGATGCCACGCCGCGTGCCCGGCCGCCCCGTGCTGATCGATCTCGGCCATGGTGACCCGGACGGCATCAGGCTGGGCGAGATCTCCGAAGCCGGCGGCCGCTTCGCCACCGAGAATTTCCGCCGCGCCCTGCGCATGGCCGCCGCCGGCGAGGCCGACGCGGTCTGCTTCACACCCTTCAACAAGGCGGCGATGCGCCTCGTCACCCCGGGCTACGAGGACGAGATCGGTTTCTCCGCCGAGACCATCGGCTTCCATGGCGTGGCCAAGGAGTTCAACGTCCTGGAAGGGCTGTGGAACGCCCGCGTCACCTCGCATGTGCCGCTGAAGGACGTGGCCGGGCTGCTGACGAAGGAGGCCATCCTCGACAACCTGCGCCTGACCGACGAGGCGCTGCGCGCCTCTGGCGTCGCCCGCCCGCGCATCGCCGTGGCGGGACTGAACCCGCATGCCGGCGACAACGGCAATTTCGGGCGCGAGGAGATCGACGTGATCGCCCCGGCGGTGGAGGCGGGCAAGCGCGAGCAGATCGCCTGCGACGGTCCCTTCCCGGCGGACACGGTCTTCGTGCGCGCCAGGCGCGGCGATTTCGACGCGGTGCTGACCATGTTCCACGACCAGGGCCAGATCGCGATGAAGCTGATCGGCTTCGATGCCGGCGTGACGCTGATGGGCGGCTTCCCCTTCCCGATCTGCACCGCCGCCCATGGCACGGCCTATGACATCGCGGGCAAGGGCATCGCCCATCCCGGCGCCATGCGCAACGCGCTGCTGCTGGCCTCCCGCATGGCGGCGAGCCGCATCGCCGCCTGATCGACCGAACAACGGCGCGAAGGCCCGGAACGGGTGCGCGCCTCATCCCTGGAGGAAAACAAGAATGCGCGTTCTCCCGACGCTGACGCTCGCCTTCTCGCTCGGTGCCGCCTCCCTGGCGGCGACGGCACCCCGCCCCGCCCTGGCGGCCTGGGAGCCGAACCGCCCCGTCGAGTTCATCGTCACCTCCGGCGCCGGTGGCGGCACCGACCTCTTCGCCCGCACCATCCAGGCGGCGATCCAGAAGCATGAGCTGCTGAACGTGCCCGTCGTCGTCACCAACAAGGGCGGCGGATCGGGCGCGGAGGGCTTCGTCTATGGCCGTGGCTCGCAGGGCGACCCGCTGAAGGTGATCTTCGGCACCAACAACGAGTGGCTGCTGCCCTATGTCGCGCGCGTGGCCTGGAAGCCGGAGCAGCTCGTGCCGGTGGCCGCCATGGCCTTCGACGAATTCATGCTGTGGGTGAAGGCCGACGCGCCCTACAAGACCGCCGCCGACTACATCGCCGCGGCGCGCGAGAAGCCCGGCGCCATGAAGATGGGTGGCAGCCAGACCAAGGACACCGACCAGATCCTCACGCTGAAGATCCAGAAGGCGACCGGCGTGCGCTTCACCTACATCCCCTTCCGCGGCGGCGGAGAGGCGGGCGTGCAGCTCGCGGGCGGGCATGTGGATTCCAACGTCAACAACCCCTCCGAAAGCGTCGGCGGCTGGCGCGGCGACCAGGTCCGCCCGGTCTGCGTCTTCCGCAAGACGCCCCTGTCGGTCACGGAGAAGGTAACCGCGACGCAGTCCTGGGCCGATATCCCGACCTGCGCCAGCCAGGGCATCGCGGTGGACGAGTACCGCATGCCGCGCACCGTCTTCCTGCCGCCCGACGTGCCGAAGGAGGCGCAGGAATTCTGGACCAACGTGATGCGCAAGGTCACCGAGACGCCGGAATGGAAGGACTACATCACCCGCACGGTGCAGAGCGCGGTCTTCCTGACGCCTGACCAGATGAAGCCCCTCATGGAGGAGGAGCAGAAATCCGGCAAGGAGATGTTCGCCGCCGAGAAGTGGCTGGTGAACTGAGGCACCGGACGCCGGACAGGGAGCGACGGCCATGCTGACGCGTTACCGGATGGAAATGGCCACGGCGGCCGTCGTCTTCCTGCTGGGTGCCATCGCCGTGATCGGCGCCCTGGAACTGGACTATGGCTGGGCGGAGGACGGGCCGCAGGCCGGCTACTTCCCCTTCCGCATCGGCCTGATCGTCATGGCCGCCGCCGTCGCGATCGCGGTGCAAAGCTGGTACAACCGCACGGCCCTGACGCGGGAGGTCTTCGTGGACCGCGCCGGCAGCGGGCGCGTGCTGCGCTTCGGCCTGTCGATCCTGGCCCTGGTGGTGCTGTCGCTCACCCTCGGCATGTATGTCGCCATGGCCGCCTACCTGTTCGTCATGATGCGCTGGCAGGGGCGGCATTCCTGGCTCGCCAGCATCGCCGTGCCGCTGCTCTACACCATCGCGACATGGCTGGTCTTCGAGCGCTGGTTCCTCGTGCCGCTCCTCAAGGGGCCGGTCGAGGTTTGGCTCGGCCTGGCCTGAGGAGACCGGACGATGTTCGACAATCTCGACGCGCTGATGCACGGCTTCGGCGTCGTGCTCACCTTCCACCACGTCGCCATCATCATGGGCGGGGTGCTGCTGGGCATCCTGGTCGGCGTGCTGCCCGGCCTCGGCGCGCCGAACGGCGTGACCCTGCTGCTGCCGCTGACCTTCTCGATGGACCCTGTCTCGGCCATCATCCTGCTCACCAGCCTCTACTGGGGCGCGCTCTTCGGCGGCTCCACCACCTCGATCCTGTTCAACATCCCGGGCGAGCCCTCCTCCGTCGCCACGACCTTCGACGGCTATCCCATGGCCCGCAACGGACGGGCCACCGAGGCGCTAACCTATGCCTTCCTGTCCGCCGGCTTCGGCGCGCTGGTGGGCGTGCTGGTGATCACCGTGCTGTCCGGCTTCGTCACCTCCTTCGCCCTGCGCTTCGGCCCGCCGGAATACTTCGCGGTCTATCTGCTGGCCTTCGCCTCCTTCATCGCCTTCGGCGGCGGCGCGCCGCTCAAGACGCTGGTCTCCATCTGCCTGGGCTTCGGCTTCGGCATGGTGGGCATGGACACGGTCTCCGGCTCCATGCGCCTGACCTTCGACATCCCCGACCTGATCAAGGGCATCTCCTTCCTCGTCGTGGTGATCGGCCTCTTCGGCATCGGCGAGCTGCTGCTGACGCTGGAGGAAGGGCTGGAGTTCAAGAGCGTCCGCGCCAAGCTCAACCCGATCGAGATCCTGCGCGCCGCCGCGAAGATGCCGCAGTACTTCTTCGCCATGCTACGCGGCAGCGCCATCGGCGTCTGGATGGGCATCACCCCGGGCGGCCCGACCGCGGCCTCCTTCATGTCCTACGGCATCGCGCGCAAGGTCTCGCGCCGTCGCGACAATTTCGGCAAGGGCGAGCCGGAGGGCGTGATCGCGCCGGAAACGGCGGACCATTCCGCCGGCACCGCCGCCATGCTGCCGATGCTGGCGCTGGGCATCCCCGGCTCCGCCACCTCGGCGGTGATGCTGGGCGGGCTGATGATCTGGGGCCTCAACCCCGGCCCGATGCTCTTCATCGAGCAGAAGGATTTCGTCTGGGGCATGATCGCCTCGATGTACCTGGGCAACGTCATCGGCGTGGTGCTGGTGCTGGCCACGGTGCCCTTCTTCGCGGCGCTGCTCTCGGTGCCTTTCACCATCATCGGCCCGATCATCGTCACCGTCTGCCTTGCCGGCGCCTATACCGTCGCGAACTCCGCCTTCGACCTGTGGATCATGCTGGCTTTCGGCGTGGCGGGCTACGTCATGAAGAAGCTGGACTACCCGATCGCCCCGCTCGTCCTGGCCATGGTGATCGGCGACAAGGCGGAGGACGCCTTCCGCCAGTCCATGCTGCTCTCCCAGGGCTCCCTCGGCATCCTCTGGTCGAACCCCTTGGTGGGCACGATCTCCACCGTCGCCATCCTGTTCCTGCTCTGGCCCCTCGTGGCGGCTTTCCTGGGCTGGCGCCGCGCCGGCAAGTCCGTCCTGGCCGCGGGGTCTGGGAGCCAGGCGTGATCGCTGGTGTCCGGCCCCGGGAGGAGGCCCTGCCTCCCCCAGACCCCCTCCGCTGGGGACATGGTATGTCCCCAGACCCCGCCTTGCGTTGGCACGGGCCGGAGGCGTTGTCCGGGAGACTGTGCCGGAGCGCATGTGGACGAGCGGAACTCGTAGAACACGACAGGACGTCCGCGATCGCGGCATCCACAGTCGCCGAAGGGCCCATCCCTTCGGCGCGATCCCGCCGCAGTGAAAGTCAACGAATGGAAGGTCCAGGAAACTCAGTTTCCTGGCGGATAGGGGGCCTGGGGGAAAGGCGGAGCCTTCCCCCCGGGACGGCGCAACGCCCGAACGGAAAGCAGAACAACGCATGAAACTCGCATTCCTGGGCCTGGGGCTGATGGGCGCCCCGATGGCGCGCCGCGTGCTGGCGGCCGGACATGATGTGACGGTGTGGAACCGTTCCCCCGACAAGGCCGCCCCCTTTGCCGAGGCTGGCGCGCATGTGGCGGCCAGCGCCGCCGAGGCGGTGCGCGAGGCCGAGGCCGTGATCCTGATGCTGGAGAACGGCCCGGTGGTGGAGCGCGTGCTCTTCGGCGGCGTGGCGGAGGCCGTACCGCCCGGTGCGGTGGTGGCGGACATGTCCTCCATCAAACCCGCCGAGGCGCAGGACCATGCCGCGCGGCTGGCGGAACGGGGTGTGCATCACGTGGACGCGCCGGTTTCCGGCGGCACCACGGCGGCGGAGGCAGGCACGCTCGCCATCATGGCGGGCGGGGAGGCGGAGCCCTTCGCCCGTGTCGAGCCGGCACTGTGCGCCATGGGCCGGCCGGTGCTGGTCGGGCCGCACGGGGCGGGGCAGCTCGCCAAGCTGGCCAACCAGGTGATCGTCGGCGTCACCATCGGCGCGGTGGCCGAGGCGCTGATGCTGGCCGCGCGCGGCGGCGCCGACCCGGCCAAGGTGCGCGAGGCGCTGCGCGGCGGCTTCGCCGAGAGCCGCATCCTGGAACTGCATGCCCAGCGCATGATCGAGCGAGACTTCGCCACGCGCGGCCGCTGCGTCACGCATCTGAAGGACCTGGACAACGCGCTCGACGCAGCGGAACGGCTGGGGCTGGAAAGCGTGCCCTATTCCGCGCTCACCGCCGATCTCTATCGCGGGCTGATCGAGAGCCAGGGCGACCCCGACCATTCCGCCCTGCTGCTGGAGCTGGAGCGCCGCAACCCGCGCACCGATGCGCGGCAGGAGGTGGAGGCATGAACCACGAGATCCTCTTCCGCGACCTCGGCGACCGCCGCTTCCGCTTCGCGCTGACGGGTGCCAGGGGCGGCTTCAGCCGCACGCTGCTCGCACAGATCCGCGCCATTCCCCGGCTGCAGCCGGCGGTGCTCTGCGACCTCGATCCGGACGGCGTGCTGGCACTGCTGGCGGAGCTTGGCTTCCCGGCGGATGCCGCCCGGATCTGCGACACGCCGGACGCCGCGTGCGATGCCGCCGCTTCCGGCCAGATCGTGGTGCTGCGCGATCAGTCCCTGTTGGGCACCGTGCCGCACGACATCCTGGTGGAGGCCACCGGCCAGCCCGAAGCCGGTGCCCGCATGGCGCTGGAGGCGATCCGCCGCGGTGCGCATGTCGCCATGGTGAGCAAGGAGGTGGACTCCGTCGTCGGGCCGCATCTCAACAGGCTCGCCTGCGAGCGGGGCGTCGTCTACACCACGGCGGATGGCGACCAGCCGAGCAACCTGATCGGCCTCGTCACCTGGGCGCGACTGCTGGGCTTCGAGGTCGTTGCCGCCGGCAAGTCCAGCGAATACGATTTCGTCTTCGACCACGCCACCGGCGCCGTGACCTGTGCCGAACTGCAAGGCGAGGCGCCCACCCTGGCGGATCTCTGGATGCTGGGCGAGGATGTGGGCGCCACGCTGGCTCGCCGTTCCGCCGCGCTCGCCGACCTGCCGCAGAGCGCCACGCCCGACTACTGCGAGATGAACGTGGTGGCCAACTCCACCGGCCTGCTGCCCTCGCGCCCGGAACTCAGCTACCCGCTCTGCCGCATCACCGAGCTCGCGGATGTCTTCATCCCCCGCGAGGAAGGCGGCATCCTCGACCGCACCGGCGTGGTGGACGTGTTCAACTGCCTGCGCCGGCCGGAGGAGGTGAGCTTCGGCGGCGGTGTCTTCGTCGTGGTCCGCGCGGGCGACCGGCCGGTCTGGGAGATGCTGCGCGGCAAGGGCCATCTGGTCAGCCGCAACGGACGCTATGCCTGCCTCTTCCTGCCCTATCACTGGATGGGGCTGGAAACCCCGGTCTCGCTGCTTTCGGCGGCGGGGCACGGCCGCGCCTCCGGCAGCGACACCCAGCGTGTCCATGCGGTGATGGTGGCGCGCACCGAACGCGACTTCCGCGCCGGCGAGATGCTGGAGATGGGCGGCCATCATCACATCATGACGGATTGCACGCCGCTCCTCCTGCCCGCCGCCGAGGCGGAGGGGCTGGCACCCTTCTACCTCGCCGCCAACAAGCCGCTTCTGGTGGATGTGCCGCGCGGCACGCTGATCCGCGAGGAGATGGTGGATCTGGAGGGCTCGCTCCTCCAGTCCCTGCGGCGCGAGGTCACGCTGCCGGCGGCAGGCTGAGCGCCAGGAGGCCGGCGCGGCGGAGAACGCAACACCGGCCAGTCGCCCTCAATGCGGCGCGCCGAGCCCTTGCCCGATCCGTTCCAGCATCTCGTCGAAGAAGGGGTTGGAGGACATGCGGATCAGCGCGTCGAGGCTGACCGCCAGCACGCCGCGCTCCCCCTTCGGGGCGATCGTGCCGAAATGCACGCCGAAATCCTCGTCGGCCGGATCGGGAAACTGCCCGTAGAGGGAGTCGCCCTGCGGGAAGGGCAGGGCGACGTGGGACAGGGAATAGACGTCGCGCGGATAGGTCTCGCGCAGTGGCACCACCCGCGTCTCCGCGCTCCCGGGCTCGGTCACCCGCGCCACCATGGGGTCCTGTCCCGGCACGGCATTGGTGACGACCACGGTGCGGTAGCGGCGCGGGCCGGGCGGCAGCATCCGCTCCAGCGCCGTCTCCGAACTCGGGCTGAGCAGGATGCCCAGCTTGCTGTTGCGGTTGAGGTCGAACAGCACGAGCTCGCTGCCATTGGCCGGCAGCAGGGCATAGAGCGCATCCAGAACGGCGGGCGTGCTGACCGTGGTGTCCAGCACCGACTGGAAGGTCAGCACCGGCGGCAGCCCGTCGAGCCGGCCCTCGCGCGCGCGCTGGCTGACCTGTTCCTGCAGCGCCCGGGTCAGCCGCCAGGACTGGCGTGCGCCATTGACCGGAAAAGAGTTGTACTTGAACGGGTTGAACTCCGGCACGATGCCGAGCCAGCTCGCCTTGGCGAAGCGTGGCAGCAAAGCCGGCAGCCCCGCCAGCCCGGCGAAGCGGGCGAATTCGGTGATGCCCACCATGGGCGAGATCAGCACCACCCGCCCCGGCCGCGCCAGCTTCGGATCGTCCAGCGCCTCCATGGCGTATTTCATCGCCAGCGCGCCGCCATTGGAGAAGCCCACGATCTCGAGCGGCCCTTGCGGGACGCGGCGCCGGGCCTCGCGCACCGCGAGGCGCGTGGCCGCCATCCAGTCCTCCCAGGTCACGTCGCTCAGCGCCGCCGGCACGGTGCCATGCCCCGGCAGGCGGATGCCGATGGCGACATAGCCGTGGTCGCGGTAGAAGCGCCCGACATGCCGCAGGCTGTAGGGCGCGTCGGTCAGCCCGTGCAGCAGCACTACCGCGCCGCGCGGCGGCCCGTCCGGCTCCAGCACGAAGGAACGGTTCCAGTCCTGCCGGAAGCGCGGCGGATAGACGGGGCTGCCCTCGAAATAGCGGTTGAGCGGCGTGCGCTCCTCCGGTTCCAGCTTTTGCGTCACTTCCCGCCGGACCGAGTCGAAGACGCGCTGCTCCGCCGCGAGATAGCTCGCCCAGTCGGATGTCCCGATCTCCTCGGCCCGCATCTCGTTGGGAACGTAGAGGTGCCAGGTTCGCAGCGGCGGGCCGCCCTGGACCTGCCAGACGCGCAGCACGAAGAGCGCCAGGAGGGCCCCGAGAACGACATACAGGCTTCGGCGCAGAAGTCTGATCGGAAATGCCGGCACCGGCGCGCCTCCATCCTTCGGGCTGCCGCAAACCAACCAATCCGAATCGGTATGCTGCCGGCTCTCTGTGGCCATGCTGCAACCCGCCCGCGCCATCGGGCAAGTATGTCGCCACCGTATTGACAACCGACCCCGCGCCTTCCCAATGGCAGGATTGCAGAGGGCGAATCCACATGGGGACCGAGCAGGGCCTCCTATCGCATGTCATGCGCGAACCCGTGCTGCGCGTGACGACGGGCCTCTGCGCGGCGGTGCTCGTCTTCGCATCGCTCCGCGAGGCCGCCTCGGTCTTCGTGCCCGCGACCTTCGCGCTCTTCATCATCGCCGTGGTCTGGCCCTTGCAGAGCCTGCTGCAGCGGCGCCTGCCGAAGGTGCTGGCCCTGGTGATCACGCTGGTCGTGGCCCTGGTCGCGGTGATGCTTCTCGCCCTGCTGGTGGCCTGGGGCTTCTCGCGGATCGGGCAATGGGTCATCGCCAACGCGGCGCGCTTCCAGTCGATCTACCTCCGCCAGGCGGAATGGCTGGAAGGGCACGGCCTCCCCGTGGCGGGGCTGATGGCGGAGAACTTCGACATGCGCTGGGTCGTCTGGCTCGCCCAGGCCGCCACGGGGCAGCTCCAGGGCTTCATGAGCTTCGTCACCGTCACGCTGGTCTTCACCATCCTGGGCATGCTGGAGGTGGACATCCTGCGCCGCAAGCTCGCCACCATGGGCCGGCAGGGGGAAGGGCGCCGCCTGCTCGACGCCTGCGCGCGGGTGGCCTCGAAGCTGCAGACCTACATGCTGGTGCGCACCGTGATGAGCGCGCTGATCGGCGTGACCATCTGGGCCTTCGCTCTGCTCGCCGGGCTGGACCTGCCGGTGGAGTGGGGCCTCATCGCCTTCGCGCTGAACTACATCCCCTTCCTCGGCCCGCTGGTGGCGACGATCTTCCCGACCTTCTTCGCCGCCCTGCAGTTCGACTCCTGGGAAATGCCGCTGACCGTCTTCTTCGGCCTGAACACCATCCAGTTCCTGTCCGGCAGCTACATCGAACCCCGCCTGGCCGGCAGGGCGGTCTCCGTCTCGCCCTTCATCGTGCTCTTCGCCGTCTTCTTCTGGTCCTTCCTCTGGGGCATCGCCGGTGCCTTCATCGGAATCCCCGTGACCATCGCGACGCTGATCCTCTGCGACGCCTATGACGGCTCCCGCTGGATCGCGAACCTGCTGTCCGGGCGCGACACGGCCAGCTGAAACCCTCCGGCCACATGCCCGTGCCACCCGTCGCGCCAGATCCAGAAACCAGGGTACCGGAGCGGGTCCTGCTGCTGCACGGCATCGCCCGCCGCGCCGCCTCCATGTCCGTGATGGAGCATGCGCTGAGCGCCGCCGGCTACGAGACGCTGAACATCGACTACGACGCGCGCCACAAGCCGCTGGAAGCCCTGGAGGAGGATCTGCATGAGGAGGCCGGGGCCTTCCTGCAACGTCCCGGCGGCCGGGTGCATGTGGTGGCCCATTCCATGGGTGGGCTGCTGGCGCGGGCCTACATCACGCGTCACCGCCCCCCGGCCCTGGGCCGGATGGTGATGCTGGGCCCGCCCAACGCGGGCAGCGAGTTGGCCGACCTGCTCTGCGGGCAATCCCTCTACCGCCCCCTCTATCACCGCGTCTTCGGCCCCGCCGGGGCACAGCTCGTCACCACGCCGGATGCGGCGCTGGTCGCGCTGCTCGGCCCGGTGGATTATGAGCTGGGCGTCATCGCCGGCGACCGCGCGCTGAACCTCCTGGCCTCCTGGTTCGTCCTGCCCGGGCCGAATGACGGCAGCGTCTGCGTCGCCCGCACCCGGGTGGAGGGAATGGCCGACCACATCGTGCTGCACGTCACCCACACGCTCATGATGCGCCACCCGGAGGTGATCCGGCAAAGCCTCCACTTCCTGCGCCATGGCCGGTTCGACCATGCGGTCCCGACCTGACGCCAGGGCCGATATCTTGTCTTTCCCGTGTCGTGCCCCGTGGCCGCCCGCCGTGGGAGAGGCGCTGCCTCTCCCACACCCTCTCCGCCGGGGACCGAAGCCGGTCCCCGGACCCCGGGCTTTCGTTGGCTCCCGTGGCAGCCGTCAGCCCGCGGCGCGATCCTGGGGAGCAGGTGGATCGGCGGGGCTCCCGAAAGAAAGACAAAACATCTGTCCGTGCTCGTAGCCCCGGCAGTCCGCCGGAGAGCATGGCTCTTCGGCGCGATCCGGTCACAGGAAGAACCAACGAACGGGGTCCAGGGCGCGCAGCGTCCTGGCGGATAGGGGGTCCGGGGGACAAGGCGGAGCCTTTCCCCCGGGGACGGCGCAACGCCGACCGGCATCAGGCCTTCGGCAGCCGCACCACGAAGCGGGCACCGGCGATGCCGCCATCCTCGCCGCGGCGGTTCTCGGCGGTGATGCGGCCATTCAGCCCTTCCACGATCTGGCGGCAGATGGACAGGCCCAGGCCGGAATGCTGGCCGAACTGCTCGCCCTTGGGTCGCTCGCTGTAGAAGCGGTCGAAGATGTTCTCCAGCTTGGCTTCGGGGATGCCCGGGCCTTCGTCCTCCACCGCGAATTCCACCACGTTGCCCGTGGTGCGCGCCCGCACCCAGACCGTGCCCTTGGGCGGGGAGAAGGAGACGGCATTGCCCAGCAGGTTGCGGAAGACCTGCACCAGCCGTCCCTCGACGCCGCGCACCACCAGGCCCTTGGCCGGTGCCTCCAGCTCCATCACCGGCGCATCCTCGCCCAGCGGGCTGTTCTCGCGCGTTGCGGCGTGCAGCTCGGTCAGCGCGGACAGGATGGGCGCGATGTCCACCGGCTCCGTCGCCGTGCGGGAGAGCTCCGCATCGACGCGGGAGGCGTCGGAGATGTCGCCGATCAGCCGGTCCATCCGCACCGCGTCCTCGGCGATGATGGCCAGCAGCCGCGCGCGGTGCTCCGGATTCTCGATCCGCCGCAGCGTCTCGATGGCCGAGCGCACGGAGGTCAGAGGGTTGCGCAGCTCGTGTGCCACATCGGCGGCGAAGCGTTCGTTGCTGTCCACCCGCGCCCAGAGCGCGGTCGCCGCCTCCTGGAAGGAGCGGGCCAGCGTGCCGATCTCGTCGCCCCGCTCCAGCAGCCGCTGCGGCACCGATCCGGCGCGGCCCTTGCCCTGGCGCATGGCCCGGGCGGCGGAGGCCAGCGCCAGGATCGGCGAGGCCAGGGTGCGGTTCAGGTAGAGCGACAGCGCGACCGTCAGCACCAGCGCCATGGAGAAGAGCGCCAGCACCGAGCCGCGGATCTCGATCAGCCGCTGGTCCACCTCCCGAGCCTCGCGGGTCAGCAGCACGATGCCGACCGGCTGGTTGGCCCGCCGTGCCGGTTCCGCCACGGAGACCAGCAGGCGCCCGTCGGCGGTGCGGCGGACATAGGGGTCCACGCCGCCCTCCAGCGCCAGGCGCAGCTCCTCCCGCCGGTCCGGCCCGCCGGCGGTGTTGTTGAACTCCGGCTGCCAGTCGAAGGAAGGCGCGTCCGGCCCGACATCCACCACCACGTCGTCCGGCGCGCGTGGCACGCCCCAGCGCAGCAGCGTGGTGATCAGCCGGTCGGCAAAGCCACCAACCGGGCCGGGCGGGCTGGGCGGGGGCAGGGGCTCGGTGACGATGTTGCCGTTGGCGCTTTCCCGCACCCGGCTGTCGGCCACCAGCAGCCCGTTGTTGTCGAAGAGCTTGGCCTGGGTGGCCGGGCTCGGCTCGGTCAGGCGGCGCAGCAGCGGCCGGGCGATGTCGGGCACCAGCACCGGATGGTCGTCCTGGATGCGGACGGCGGCCTCGGCCACGCCATTGGCATAGATCCGCGCCTGGGTCCGCAACGCCAGCACCTCCCCGGCCAGCAGCCCGTTCTGGTACTGGTCGAGGTAGAGCAGCGAGGTCGCCAGCAGGAAGGGCGGCAGCGCGTTGAGCAGCAGGATGCGCCGCAGCAGCGGCGACACGTTGCGGCGCATGCCCAGCCAGCCGCGCGGCCGCTCGTCGCGGGCGGAGGCCGCGACCGCGTCATGGGCCGGGCCGCCCGGCGGGGAGGCCCCGGGGCCGAGGGTGGCGCTGCCGTCGGGCATCAGGCCTCCTTGTAGCGGTAGCCGATGCCGTAGAGCGTCTCGATCTGGGAGAACTCCGGATCGACCACGCGGAACTTCTTGCGGACCCGCTTCACGTGGCTGTCGATGGTGCGGTCATCCACATAGATGTTCTCGCCATAGGCGGCGTCGATGAGCTGGTCCCGGTTCTTCACCATGCCCGGGCGGATGGCCAGCGCCTTGACCAGCAGGAACTCCGTGACCGTGAGCTGCACCTGCTGGCCTTTCCAGAGGCAGGTGTGCTTGGTCTCGTCCAGCACCAGGTCGCCGCGCGACAGCACGCCCGTGGCCGCCACGCCCGAGCCCTCGGCGCGGGAGGCCTCGTTGCGCCGCAGCAGGGTGCGGATGCGCTCCAGCAGCAGGCGCTGGGAGAAGGGCTTGGTGATGTAGTCGTCGGCGCCGAGGCGCAGGCCCATCAGCTCGTCCAGCTCGTCGTCCTTCGAGGTCAGGAAGATCACCGGCAGGCTGGTGCGCTGCCGCAGCCGCTGCAGCAGCTCCATCCCGTCCATGCGCGGCATCTTGATGTCCAGCACGGCGAGGTCGGGCGGCCGGGCGAGCAGGCTCTGCAGCGCGCTTTCCCCATCCGTATAGGTCCGCACCTGATAGCCCTCCTGTTCCAGGGTCATGGAGACCGAGGTGAGGATGTTGCGGTCGTCATCCACGAGGGCGATGGTCTGGGGCATGGTCAAAGGGCGTCCGGGCGTTCCGTGATCGTTGGCTCTGGATACTGGAGGTAGATTGTGGCGCAACCGGGGAGCGGCAACGAGGAGGGGTTCGCGGCGGGCGCGAGGGCGCGGGGCCTGATGCGAGGCGCGGCCGTCGCCACTCTGGCCACCCAGGCCGGCGGACAGCCCTTCGCCAGCCTCGTCACCCCCGCCGTGGCGCCGGACGGCGCGGTCCTGCTCTTCCTCTCGACCCTGTCCGAGCACACCCGCCATCTCCTGGTCGAGCCGCGCTGCTCCCTGCTCTTCACCGGCCCCGCGCCGGAGATCAACCCGCAGACCGCCCCGCGCGTGACGGTGACCGGCCTGGCCATCCCCGTGCCGGAGGACGAGGCGGATGCGCTCAAGTCGCGCTGGCTGCTGCGCCATCCCTATGCGGCGCTCTATGCGGGATTCGGGGATTTCGACCTGTGGCGGGTGCGGCCTGCGGGCGCGCTGCTGGTCGCCGGCTTCGCCCAGGCCCGCCGCCTGCGCGGCGGCGAGCTCGCGCCGGACCCGGGTGCCGTGGCGGCCGTGGCGGGGGCCGAGGCGGAACTCGTGGCGGAGCTGAACGCCGGCCATGCCGCGGCCCTGGCGGCGGCCGGCGCCCGGCTTTCCGGCGGCCGGACAGGGGCCTGGAGGCTTCTCGGCCTGGATGTGGATGGGGCCGACCTGGGTTGCGAGGAAGCTGTGGTCAGGCTGCCCCTGCCTGTCCCCGCCACCTCGCTCGAGGCATTGCGGGACGGATTGCTCGCGCTGTTGTGAGGGAGGGCAGGGCAGGGCAGGGAGCCTTGTCCGTCCCAGGTCAGGAAGGCGGCAAAATAAATATTATTGAGACGATATAACTTTTTTTACCGGAAATCCGACCCTCCCGCCACATGCCGGGATGGCATGGACAGCTTGAATCTTTTATATGGTTGCGGACTAAGCGCCCGTTTTCTTTCAGGAGGTCATGCCGGAATGTCAGTCACGCCCCTCACCGCTCTCATGGGTACCGGCGTCTCGGCCGACACGGTTCACGCGAATCTGACGGCTGTGGGTCTCTACGCCCATGCCCTGCGGCGGGGTGAGGGCCGGCTCTCCGCGGATGGCGCCTTCATGGCCGTCACTGGCCAGCACACCGGCCGCTCGGTGCAGGACAAGTTCGTGGCCGACGACCCCGAGGTCTCCAAGGAGATCTGGTGGGGCAAGGTCAACCAGAAGCTCGACCCGGCGAAGTTCGAGGGCTTCACCGCCGACGTCCGCGCCTGGCTCGGCCAGCGCGAGGAGCTCTTCACCGAGGACCTCTACGCCGGCGCCGACCCGGCGCACCGGATCAAGGTGCGGCTGGTGACCACCAATGCCTGGCATGCGCTCTTCGCCCGCAACATGTTCATCCGCCCGCCGGTGGAGGAGCTTGAGGGCTTCGAACCGGACTACGTGATCCTGCACGCGCCGGAGATGGAGGCGAAGCCGGAGCACGGCGGCCGTGCCAACTCCACCACGCTGATCGCACTCTCCTTCGCGAAGAAGCTGATCTGCATCGCGGGCACCTCCTATGCCGGCGAGATCAAGAAGAGCATCTTCACCGTCATGAACTGGCTGCTGCCGGCCGAGGGCGTGCTGCCGATGCACTGCTCCGCCAATGTCGGCAAGGACGGCGACACGGCGCTGTTCTTCGGCCTGTCCGGCACCGGCAAGACCACGCTCTCCTCCGATCCCGAGCGCAAGCTGATCGGCGACGACGAGCACGGCTGGTCGGACAAGGGCGTCTTCAACTTCGAGGGCGGCTGCTACGCCAAGGTCATCAAGCTGAGCCAGGAGGCTGAGCCGCAGATCTGGAACGCCTCCCACCGCTTCGGCACGGTGCTGGAGAACGTGGTGGGCGACGAGCGCGGCAACCTCGACCTCGAAGACAATTCGCTGACCGAGAACACTCGCGCCTGCTACCCGATCGAGTTCATCCCCAACACCCAGCCGAAGGGCATGGGCGCGGTGCCGAAGAACGTGGTGATGCTGACGGCCGATGCCTTCGGCGTGTTGCCGCCGATCAGCAAGCTCTCCTCCGCCCAGGCCATGTATCACTTCCTTTCCGGCTACACGGCGCGCGTCGCCGGCACGGAGAAGGGGCTGGGCAAGGAGCCGCAGGCGACCTTCTCCACCTGCTTCGGCGCGCCCTTCCTGCCGCGCTTCCCCGAAGTCTACGGCAAGATGCTCTCGGAGCTGATCGAGAAGTACGGCGCCGATTGCTGGCTGGTGAACACCGGCTGGTCGGGCGGCGCCTATGGTACCGGCAGCCGCATGAGCATCAAGCACACCCGCGCCCTGCTGCGCGCGGCGCTGGACGGCTCGCTGGCCCAGGCCGAGTTCGAGACGGAGCCCTTCTTCGGGCTTTCCATCCCGAAGAACGTGCCGGGCGTGCCGGCCGAGGTGCTGAACCCGCGCGCGGCCTGGGCGGACAAGGCCGCCTATGACCGCACCGCCGCCGACCTGCAGTCGCGTTTCGAGAAGAACTTCGAGACCTTCTCCGGCTCGGTCGGCGAGGATGTGAAGGCCGCCGCCATCAAGGCTGCCGCCTGAGGCGACAGGTCCGGCCCGGGCTTTCCCCGGGCCGGACCATTCCCCCGGGGGGCCTTGCCGCCCGGCCTGCATGTCCGGCCTCCATCCGGCACGCCCGCAGGGTGGCGCTCCCGGCACAGATGCCCGCTTCCGCTTCCGTTCCAGCCCCGGCATTCCCACATCCCCTTCGCAGCCACAGGGGCCTTTCTCCTGTCCGGGCAGCCCGCCATGGGGCTCCCCTCGATGGCGAAGCCAGAGGAAGATCTTTTCCATCATATGAACTGATCGGTACGATCGGTTTTTTGCCCATTCCGGCGATGCGATATGCGGTGCATATCGTCCTCACCGACGAGCAATCAGGCCCGTCAGGCTCCAAGAGGCCAAGACGATGTCCCCCATCTCTTCCCATATCATCGCCACCACCCTGGCCCTGTCGCTGGGTGCCTTCGCCGCCCCCTTCGCCGGCGCCGCCGAGGTGACGGACTTCTCCAATGCCGGCTCCTCCGGCATCCAGGGTACGCCCGCCTATGAGGCGACCACCTATGCCCTGGCCGGCTCCACCCCCCGCAACACCAGCAATGCCGGCTCTTCCGCCGTCGGCCTCGGATCGCCCCTGGTGGCGCGGCAGGTGATGCTCAGCCGGAACGGCACCGGCGCCTCGCCGACCGACTTCTCGGGCTCCGGCTCCAGCGCGGTAGGCGGCGGCTACGGCACCCAGGCCCGCGGCTTCCACCGCACCCTGGTGGCCTCGCGCTGAGCGCCCAACCCTCTTGGAGGACGCTGTCATGGTCGTGATGGATCATCCCGTTCTCGCCGAGTGGCTGCAGCTCTTCGGCATGCTCTCCCTCTCCGGCGCGGCGGTCTTCGTCGGCCTCGCCATCCGCTCCTTCTGCCGCGGCTAGGGCCCGGCCCCTGATCTCGGAGGACACCCCCATGGACCCGAAGACGAACGAGGCGGACGCTTCCTCCCCGCTGTGGATCTCCCTGCTGCTGGACTGGCTTTCCAGCCATCCGCGGCAGGCCCCCCGGCTCGGCTGAGGCCCCAACTCCCTCTTCCCCCCACGTGAAACAGGGCGCCCTCCCCCGGGGGCGCCTTTTTTCATGCCATCACGCCTGCCCGGCCCCCATCGGACCCGCCGCGGGCCGGGCATCCGGAAACCTCCGGTCTCGAACCATTGTGAAGGCGAAGGGCGGCGCCAGCACGGGCCCGGAGCCCTATATCCCGCTTTTCACGATCCCGACGGGGTGGTGCCGGCACGGCGGTGCGCGACGGTTGACAGCCACCCTGCCGCAGCGGAGACCGCGGACGGCCATGAACAAGCTGCAGGCCATGGAGGTCTTCGCCAAGGTCGCGGAAACCGGCAGCTTCACCCGGGCCGCCGAGGCCATGGACCTGTCGCGCTCCGCCACCAGCGACCATGTCGCGGAGCTGGAGCGGCACCTGGGCGTGCGGTTGCTGAACCGCACCACCCGCCGCGTTAGCCTGACCTCCGAGGGGCAGGTCTTCCTGGAACGGGCCCGGCAGGTGCTGGACCTGATCGGCCTGGCGGAGGAGGAGGCCAGCGTCGGCGCCCTGACCCCGCGCGGCCGCCTGCGGGTGAACGCGCCCGTCTCCTTCGGCCAGCACTACCTCGCCCCGCTCGTCAGCACCTTCCTCGCCCGCTATCCGGAGATCGAGCTGGAGCTGGTGCTGACGGACCGGATCGTGGATCTGGTGGAGGAAGGCTACGACCTCGTGCTGCGGGTCGGACGCCTGCCCGATTCCAGCCTGATCTCGCGCCGGATCACGACCTCGCGGATGCTCCTCTGCGCTTCGCCCGCCTATCTGGAACAGCACGGTACGCCCCGCCACCCGGCCGATCTGGCACGGCATGCCTGCCTGCACCTGATCGGCACGGCCTGGCAGACCTGGAGCTTCGAGGGGCCGGATGGCGCCGTGTCCGTGCCGGTGACCAGCCGCTTCACCGTCAACAACGTGGATGTGCTGATGCAGGCGACGCTGGATGGCGCCGGCCTCTGCCTGCTGCCGCTGAACCTGACCCAGTCGGCCCTCCGCGAAGGGCGGCTGGTGGAGGTGATGCCGGATTTCCGGGGGCGGGAACTCATCCTGCATGCCGTGCAGCCGCCGGGGCATCTCCCCGTTCCCAAGACCCGTGCCCTGATCGACTTCCTGACCGAGCATTTCGGCCCGCGCGCCCAGCGGAACGGGGGCGGAGAGGCATGATGCGCCGACCCGGGAAAGCGGCACTTCCGCCTGGGCCGTCGCGCCGCCCGTGGTGAGGCGCGGGGCCACGGGCATTCCGCCCCGGCGCTGGCCGGGCCGGCTGGCGCGCGGGCTCGTGGCGGGCCTGCTTCTCCTCGCCGGCGCGGGCGGGTTTCTCTGGCTGCGGGACCGGGACCTGCTTCTGGCCAGCGAGCCGGAGCGCCGCGCCGCCCGGCTGGACCTGCCGGCGCAGGAAAGCGCCGTCGCCCTGCAACTGCGCCTGCCCTTCGGCCTGCTGCGCCAGGCGGCGGAACGGGCCGTGCCGGCCGAGTTCCATCAGGCGAGCGAGGCGGATGCCGGGACGCTCTACGATCTGGTGATCCGGCGCGAGGGGGGCTTCACCCTTTCGGAAGCCGGGGGCCGGCTGCGGGTGCAGGTGCCTCTCTCGGTGTCCGGCTCCGTCGGGCTCGGCGGCGGGCTGGCGCAGCTCTTGTCGCTCGACGAGAAGAGGATCGACGCCGCCGCCATGGTGCAGGCGGATCTGGGCCTGACCCTCGATCGCGGCTGGTGCCCCGCGGTGGACATGGCGGTGGACTACCGCTGGACCCGCAGCCCGCGGCTGGAAATCCTCGGCGGCGTCTGGATCGGCATCGAGGAGCGCGTCCGGGCGCAGGTCGAGACGGCCCTGCGCGGCCTGCCGGAACAGCTCGCGAAGCTGATGCCCTGCGACACCATCCGCCGGCAGGCGCTGGAGCTCTGGCAGCCGCGTGACATCCGGGTGCAGCTTCCCGCCGCGCCGCCGCTCTGGATCGGCATCCAGCCGCAATCGGTCGGCCTGTCGGAACTGGTCGTGGAGCCCGGGCGCCTGCGGGTGGTGCTGGGCCTGCGCGCCCGCACCAGCATCGCATCGCGCAAGCCGGAGGCCGCCCCGCCGGGCTTCCTGCCGCCGCTCGACGCCCTGCCGGAACGCTGGAACGAGCGCGACGGGCGGCTCCGCCTCTCGCTGCCGGTGCGCGCGGGCTATGACATGATCCGCGACTGGCTGATGCGGGAATTCGGCAACCGCGACATCCCGGTCGAGACGCCGCTGGGCACGGCGCGGCTTCGGGTACGGGAGATCTTCCTCTATCCCAGCGCCCCCGCCATCGCCCTGTCGGTCCGCTTCAGCGCCGACCTGCCGGGATACTGGCCCGACACCACGGGGCAAGTGGTCTTCTCGGCGCGTCCCGTGCTGAGCCGGGGCGGCACGCGGATCGGGCTGGAGGATCTGCGCTTCGCCCGCAGCCTGGACAGCACGGTCTGGTCGCTGGCCACGCTGGTCTTCGAGCGCCAGCTCCGCGAGCGGATCAGCGAACTCGCCGTCTATGACCTCAGGGACGTGACGGACGGCGCCATGGCGGAGCTGCGGCGCCGCCTTTCGGACCCCGCCTTCACCGGCGGGCTGCGCGTGACCCTGACGAAACCCAGCCTGCGCCTGGAGCAGGTGGTGCCGGAGAACGACGCTCTGACCGTGCTGGGCACCGCCGAGGCGGGGGTGGAGGCCGAGGTGACGGACCTGCCGGTGCCGTAGCGCCCGCGGGAGACAGTACGATTTGCCCGTTGCTGTGCATGGCTCGGGAAGGCTTCGCCTTCCCCGTATCCGCCAAGCACCTGGTCAGACGGATATGCCGGGCCCTGGACCTCGCCTTAGCTGGCTCTCGCTGTGGCCGGCAGCGCAGACGAGGTGCTGTCCTTCTCCCGGGAGAACCGCCGATTCATTGGCGCCCAGGGATCGAGCCTCAGGCTGATGGTCATCACGGCGCCAGCTCGGGCCCGGGCTCCGGGCAGTGTCTCGGATGGCGGTATGGATCGCTACAGATCCGGGTTGTCGACTTTGCAGCCTATGCCATGGCAGCCGATATAGTTGCCCCGGGTATCGAAATTGGGGTTTCCGCCCTTGTCGAACTGGGGTGTGGTGTCGATGAAGCCGCCACTCGATCCCGAACCCAAGGCGTCCCTTCTCGCCTGAGCATCCCGGTTCTGCTGCTCCAGCCAATCCATCGTCTGGCGTTGATCCCGACCACGTTGCCTATCCTGCGCCATCATGCAGTCGGCGAAACGGTTACTGCCCGCCTGGTAGCCATAGGATGCGCATTTCTGCTGATCCAGCACGTTCTGCTCTCCGGCGCTGCCGCATCCGGCGAGCGAGAGCAACGCGACTATGAAGACCGGATATGTCCAGCTTGCAGGATGCATCACGCATGTCTCATCTGGCGGTTCTGGGGACGAGGCTCGCCCGATCGGAAAACATGCGGGTCCCGGTAACCGATGTCAAAAGTGTCTCGGGCTCCGGAATGCTGTCGCCATGAGCGAGGCTGCCGAACGAGACGCGGCCGGGATGCATGCATGCGGTACCGCTGGCGGCCTGTGCGTGTCAGGCGACATCAACCCGCCGCATCTGCCGTCTTGCAGCCCAGAATTGAACCCGATCGGGAATGCCCGAGCCTGCTGCGACGCCCTGAGCCGGCACGCACAGCGACCAGACCTCTCGCGGCCCTCGGTACAGGGGGGTCATGGACGCGGGTCATGCCCCGGCATCGCCCGTATCAGACCTGCCCGTCAGACCGGCCGGCGCGCCCGCAGGGCGGCAGCGAGGGTGCCGTCGTCGAGCACGTCCAGGGCGCCCCCCATGGGAACGCCCTGGGCGAGGCGCGTGACCTGCACCGGCAGGTCGTGCAGCCGGTCATGCAGGTAGTGGCCCGTGGTGGCGCCCTCCACCGTGGCGGGGAGGGCGAGGATGACCTCGCGGATGCCATCTTCCGCGACGCGCCGCACTAGGGACTGGATGCGCAGGTCCTCCGGCCCCACCCCGCCGAGCGGCGACAGCACGCCGCCCAGCACATGGTAGAGGCCACGATGCGCCCCGGCCCGTTCCAGCGCCCAGAGATCGGCCACCCCCTCCACCACGCAGACCAGCCCGCGCTCGCGATGCGGGTCGCGGCAGACATGGCAGGGGGAGGCGGTGTCGAGATTGCCGCAGACCTCGCAGGGCCGCACCGCCTCGGCCGCGATCCGCAAACCGTCGGCGAGGGGCAGCATCAGCCGCTGCGGGTCCTGCAGCATCTTCAGCACCGCGCGCCGCGCCGAGCGCCGGCCATAGCCGGGCAGACGCGACAGCAGGCCGACAAGTTGTTCGACGGGGTCGTTGGGATGGTTCATTCCATGCTCCGCGCCGCACCTTCCGCACCGCAGCGGGGCGCGAACCGGGCCTGGCCGATACCCGGAACATATAGGGATCGGCGGGCGCTTCCGCGAGGGTGCCCGCCGCGCCGCATCCGGCCGCCGAGGGGGCCGGATGCGGCCCCTGGCGGATGGAGGCCCGCGCGCCGGGATGGCTTCCGGGATCGTTTCCCGGTGCTGCCTCATGGGGGCGGCCCTGGGATGCGCGGCCCTGGGATGTGCCGCCGGGGAGGCGCTGGCGGCCCGGCCGGTTCAGAACGGCAGCTTGAAGCCGCCCGGCAGGCCGCCGCCCATGCCGGGGATGTTCAGCCCGGCGGTGGCCTTCTGCATCTCCTCGGCCATCATCGCCTCCACCTTCGCCTTGGCATCGGCATGGGCAGCGATCAGCAGGTCCTCCAGCACCTCGCGCTCCTCCGCCGCCATCAGGGAGGGGTCGATGGTCACGCTCTTGAGGTCGCCCTTGCCGGACAGGGAGACCTTCACCATGCCCGCGCCCGACTGGCCCTCGACCACCTGGGCCTCCAGCTTGGCCTGCATCTCCTGCATCTTCGACTGCATCTGCTGGGCCTGCTTGAGCATGTTGGTCAGGTTCTTC
The DNA here is from genome assembly GCF_001941945.1 of Roseomonas gilardii. NCBI lineage: Bacteria > Pseudomonadati > Pseudomonadota > Alphaproteobacteria > Acetobacterales > Roseomonadaceae > Roseomonas > Roseomonas gilardii. The sequence goes on from NZ_CP015583.1 coordinate 148,905, forward strand.
ATGCGCGGATGTCCTGGCTGAGGGTTGTCGGAACGCGCCGGAAGCCGCCGCGCCCTGGGATGTCTCCCCCGGTATCTAGGGCAGGGGTGGGGCTGCGTCACCGGCCCGCCCGGTTTCCGCTCCCTGATTCCGGGCGGCGATCCGCGCCACGGGCCGGCGGCCTTGGCAGCCCCGGCGGCGGGGATGAAGCTGGCCACCGGATTCCGGAGCGGTTTCCGGAGGGGGCGGCATGATCGACATCGAGAAGGTCCGGGCGGACACGCCGGCCACGGCCCGGCGGGCCTATCTGCACAATGCCGGGGCTGCGCTGATGCCCGTGCCGGTGGTCGAGGCGGTCAAGGCGCATCTGGACCTGGAGGCGGAGATCGGCGGCTATGCCGCCGCGGCGCAGGAGGCCGGGCGGCTGGACGGGGTGTACCGCTCCGTGGCGCGCCTGCTGAACACGGCGCCGGAGGAGATCGCCCTCACCGAGAATGCCACCGTGGCCTGGCAGATGGGTTTCTACAGCCTGCCCTTCGGGCCGGGCGACCGCATCCTGACCGCCGAGGCGGAGTATGCGGCGAACTACGTCGCCTTCCTCCAGGTGGCCCGCCGCACCGGCGCGGTGGTGGAGGTGGTGCCGAGCGACGAGGTCGGGGAGCTCGACCTCGCGGCGCTGGAGCGGATGATCGACGGCCGGGTGAAGCTGATCGCCGTCACCTGGGTGCCGACGAATGGCGGGCTGGCCAATCCGGCGGCCGCGATCGGGCGGATCGCCCGGGCGCATGGCATCCCCTATCTCCTCGATGCCTGCCAGGCGGTGGGGCAGATGCCGGTGGATGTGCGGGCGCTGGGCTGCGACATGCTGTCCGCCACCGGGCGGAAGTTCCTGCGCGGGCCGCGCGGCACGGGCTTCCTCTATGTGCGGCAGGGGCTGCTGGAACGGCTGGAGCCGGTGGTGATCGACCATTTCGCCGCGCCCTGGGTTGGCCGCGACGAATACCGGCTGCGCGGCGATGCCCGCCGCTTCGAGACCTGGGAAAACAACTACGCCGCCCGTGCCGGGCTGGGGGTGGCGGTGGACTACGCGCTGGAACTGGGGCTGGAGGCGATCGAGGCGCGCTGCCACGCCCTGGCCACCCGGCTGCGGGAGGGGCTGCGCGCGATCCCCGGCGCCACGCCGCGCGACCTGGGGCGGAACCCCTCGGCCATCGTCAGCTTCACGCTGGAAGGACGGGAGGCCCGCGCCGTGGTTGCCCAGGCCGGGGCGGCGGGGATCGTCATCGGAGCCTCCGACCCCGGCAGCACGCGCATCGATGCCGAAAAGCGCGGGTTGCCCAGCCTGCTGCGCGCCTCGCCACACTACTACAACAGCAAGGCCGAGATCGACCGGCTGCTGGAATTCTGCGCCTCGGTGCCGCCGGCCTGAGGGGCCTCAGCACGGCAGGCTTGCCGAAGCCGGGGGCGCGGCCCCATGCTGCTGGGAACAAAGGGAATTCCAGAGGGAACGTCCATGCGACTCGCGCTTCTCTGCGGTGGCCTCGGCATTGGCTTCATGGCCGGGCTACTGGCGGCGCCGGACCTGCCGCGCCTCACCACGCCGGCGGAGGCCCAAACGGCGGCCAGCCCGGCCATCAGTCCGGCGACCGGCCCGGCAACGGGTCCGGCAACCCCGCCTCCCTTGGCCGCAGGCCTGATCAACCTGACCGGGCTGAGCGAGGATGAGATCGGCCCCCTGGTCAGCGGAACCGACCTGCGCTCGCGGACCCTGGTGGTGACGGAATACGGCACCGTGGCGGTGCAGAGCGGCAATGTCTTCAAGCACTACCATGCCGACGCCAACGAGGTGCAGCTGGTGCTGGCGGGCAGCGGCTCCTTCTGGCTGGGCGACCGGGAGGTCCAGGTGAAGCCGGGCGACCTGGTCACCATCCCCAAGGGCACGGTCCATGCCGGCTCCCAGGCCACGGAAGGGCGGTTCCGCGTCCTGGCGATCAAGCTCCCGCCGCAGCGGCCGGACGACACGCACCGCGTGCCATAAGCCCTCAGCCGGAGGCCGTGGGCAGCAGGGTGACGAGCTTGTGCTCGGGATGGGCTGCCGGAACCAGGGTGACCTGCTCGTAGCGGAGCTCCCCATCCTCCGGATGCAGGAAGCCGCGCAGGCCACCCTCCCGCGCCAGCACGGCATGGCTGTTCCAGAAGCGGGTGAAATCGGGGCTGCGCCGCAGCAGATCCTGCACCAGGGTCCGCATGGGCGGGTCCTCCGGATGATGCGCCGTGTCGGCGCGGAACTCGGCCAGGAGGCGCCGGGCGCGGTTGTCCCAGTCCAGGATGAAGCGCCGCGCCAGGGGATCGAGGAAGACCCAGCGCAGCAGGCAGGGCTCGCCGCTGGCGAACCAGGGCGCGAAGAGCCACTCCCCGGCCGCGTTGCGGCCCCGCACATGCCAGAGCCGGTCGAGCAGATAGGCCGGATGGGGCAGGCTCTCCAGCACGGCGAGGAGTTCGGGCGGGGCCGCCGCATCGGCTTCGGCGGGCGGCGGGGCCGGGTCCAGCCGCCGGGCCAGTTCGAACAAGTAGTGCCGTTCCGGCGGGTTCAGGCGCAGCGCATCGGCCAGGCGTGCCAGGGCGGCGGCGGACAGGGCGATGTCGCGGCCCTGTTCCACCCAGGTGTACCAGGTGGTGCTGAGGCCGCAGAGCTGCGCCACCTCCTCCCGCCTCAGGCCGGGCGTGCGGCGACGGGCCAGCGGGTTGGTCGGCTGCCCGGCGGCCCCGGGGCTCAGCGCCTCGCGATGCGCGCGCAGGAAGGCACCCAGGAGGTGGCGCTGCCCGGCCGGGAGGGTCATGCTCGGAGAGTCGTCATGGGGGAAGTTTTCATACCCGTATAAGCGGGCAACTTATACCAGTCGCCGGATGGGTGCAGGAGGTATCCGCCAGACAGGGAGAACAGCCGGCATGAGCCACGCGCAGCACGTCTTCGCCGCCGCCCAGTACGGGGCGCGGGCCCAGGACTATGTCACCAGTGCCGTCCACAGCGCCGGGGCGGATCTCGACCGGATCGAGGAAGCCCTGCGCGGCCGGTCGGGGGCGCGCGTGCTCGATCTCGGCTGCGGCGGCGGGCATGTCAGCTATCGCGCCGCGCCTCATGTGGCGGAGGTCGTGGCCTGCGACGTGACGCCGGACATGCTGCGGGTCGTGGCCGCCACGGCGGCGGAACGCGGCCTGGCCAACATCGCCACGCAGCAGGCGCCGGCGGAACGGCTGCCCTTCCCGGATGGCTCCTTCGACTGGGTGCTGTGCCGCTTCACCACGCATCACTGGCAGGCGATGGAGGCCGGGCTGCGCGAGGCGCGGCGCGTGCTGGGGCCGGACGGGCGCGCGATCTTCATCGACACGGTGGCGCCTGCGGAACGGGCGCTGGACACGCATCTCCAGACCGTGGAGCTGCTGCGCGACGCCTCCCATGTGCGCAACTACAGCGTCGCGGAATGGGTCGCGGCGCTGGGCCGCGCCGGCTTCGCGGTGGAGGGGATGGGGATGCACCGGCTGCGGATGGAGTTCCCCGTCTGGGCCGCCCGCACCCGCACCCCGCCGGAGATGACCACGGCGATCCGTGCCCTGCAGGACGGCGCGCCGCCGCAGGTGCGCGCGCATTTCGCCATCGGCCCGGATGGCAGCTTCGACATTGAGGTGGCGAGTTTCAGCCTGCGGGCCACGCTCTGACCGTGGCGAAAGGCCCGCCCGGCATGGCGGGCCGTTTCGGCGCCGGTATCCGTTTGGGCATGAAGCTGCGCCGGGCCAACCCACGCTCCAGGCAGGCCGGAGCATCCCAGGCGGGCGGCAGATGGCCCGGCCGCTGCGCGCCTTCCTCGACCATCTCGCCCGCGCGAGGCTAGGCTGAGGCTCCCTCTGGCGGAGAAGAGACCCATGGCCGAGCCCCCGGTCGAACCCATGGTCGAGATGGTGATCGAGCAGCGCCGCCGGGACCTGGGCGGCGGCATCGAGGTCGGGCGCATCCTGCCCTTCGCGAAGCGCCGGATGGTCGGCCCCTTCGTCTTCTTCCCCTAGAGGGGGGTTACACCTTATCCTGAGCGCCTGATCAGGGGTGCATCCCATGCCGAAGGCCTACAGCTACTTGAGGTTCAGCACGCCGGAGCAGGCGCAGGGCGACAGGCGGCACGGATGGCACGGGAACGAGCCGAAGCGGCAAAGAACACTCCGTTGGCAAGTCGTGCAGGGCAGCAGGTGATTCCGAAATCATCCCCGCCGGTCAGAAGGTTCGGCCGTTGAGACTGCTCCTGTTGCAGCCGTCCCCGCCGAACCTTCATTCCCGACAACAAGGACAAGAATTCACTTCGCGTAGCAGCTTCACAAGATTGGAATTTTAGAAGTAGCCACGCCCGAGCACTACATCCAGGGTATCATCTTCCTTCTCCGGGAAACACTCATTGAGATGATGGATGAAGCGTTGAAAACTACTGAGGTGGAGCGGATTGTTATCGAGGAACTTTTCATAGGAGTTGCGGGCTTTCTGACGCCCTGTCGCTGTGCGGAACTGGTCGCGCACGTTCGAAGCAAGACGCTTCGCCTTCCTCAACACGATTACTTCGTCGATAGATGTAAGTTTCGTCGTGATAGGCGTCATGTCGAGGTATTCGCATAGCAGGATGCACCGTGCCCCTGGTACAGCCCTCTTCAGCTCGTTCGCTGACTGGGATGCTTCCTGGAACATGGTCTTATCAAGGTTGGTCTTAATCTCCGTGGCAAAATGAGAAACGTAGAACTTGCTGGTAAAACCCTTGCCGCTAGAAGGTTCGTCGCTGATGGTGATGCTATGTGTCTTGGCAACGGCGAAGTCCTGGTCCTTCATTTTCAGGAACACGCCACCCGTCTCAAGAGCCAGGAAAGGAGAGCCGAAACTCAAGCCTGCGAAGGAAGCTTGAGGGCCGCAGACCACGTTCTTGACTCGATCAAAACCTGGGACGAGACGAACATCGAAAAGATAAGGAAGAAACTCCTCCAGAATACTGTTCGATAGCTTGAGCTGCCCATTCTGGCGATAAAGAAAGTTTTCATCAGAGTCGTAAATAAGTTCGAGATCGATGTAGCGTTTATATTCATTGAGGGCGGAGATCAGCACTTCAAGTAGCGCATCCCCATCACCTTGTGCCGTCCGTAGGGTTCTTACCCAGTCCTGATATCGGCCGACTGCTTCTCGTACTCTCGCCTGATCGGATTCCGGCAGACCTCCGTTTGAACTCAGGGCACGAAGTTTATCCCCGTGCGTTGCCGGATGAGTGACCTGCATTGATACTTCTTCGCCTTTCTACTTCGATACCATCAGGGCTGCGGGCGGGTGTATGGTCAGTAGTCGGGAAGGCTCGATCTCTCCTGCTGCATCCATTGCCGCCTCGAGGGTGGTGCGGTTCTTTTCCGGGACAGTAGCGAGAGCAGCACCCAGTGCGCGTACCCCAACTGAACGGGCGAAAGCAGGGTCGATGCGGTCATGCCCCGCACATTCCGCCACGATCACATCCTCGTAGATACGAGCCCCGAACCGATTCGTGAATACCCGCTCAGCAGACCGACGGAGCTTGAAGGCCCCAGCATGCTCCATCAGCTCCACGATGAGATCGCTATTCCGAAAAGCCGCTCCGAGAACATTCGACTCCCGCCCGACGACCATTAATACTGGAGCGCCAGTAATACACACGCGCGACATTTCATCGAGCGTTTGAGATATATCAAGACAATATTGCACGGCAGTGCGAAATCGGTTCATGCGAAACTTTCTATTTGCTCCGATTTCCGACTGTGCCGCCTCCAAGGGGTGCCAACCTAGAAGTTCTGTCGCGGGCCGGTAATTCTGATGGTAATTGAATACATTGATGTAGGGTGGCGATGTAATTACAGCATCAATTGATTGATTTTCGAGGGGTGTGGAGCGAGCATCTGCAAGATGGCAGATACCTATGCCTGAGTAAGAGTCTATCTCGCTCAACAGCGTCTCGATAGCAATCAGTCCTCGTAGTGCGGCATCCGTTGTCCATGTAGGCTTATCGCCCATGCCGAGAAGGACGGCGGCCGCCACACAGAGGCGGAGCATGATGTCGTGCTCCGACGAATGGACTACTGCCAGAACATCAGCAGGTGATGTCCCATGCGAAAACAGATCGCTAGTCCGTGACAATCCTTCGCGCAGGGTGCGCAGGTTATTACGGGTGGATAGCTTCGCGGCAGGGTTTTGGGCGCAGAATGATACAAGGGCCGCAAGGTGCCACGCTGCCGGATTCACTTCTGTCCCAAATCCTGAGCCACCACGTTGCGCCACTTCATACAGGACGGTGCCGCTGCCACAGAATGGGTCGAATACTCGTGAAGCGGTGGGACATACGGTTTCAAGAAGGTATTCTATCAACTCCGGAGAAAACTGCCCTTTCCAGGGAAGGCGGCTAGTGCGAGAGCGACTTGTGATGTTAAGGCGCGATTGCTCTAGGCGAAGATCTTCTAGCTCTGGTTGTGAGGGCGCCATTGAAGGGGCAACATACATTTGCGGCGTCGTCTCCAAGATCGACTTTAGAAATCCTTCCCAGGTATGCCCTCTCCACCGCTTCACAGGAAGCACGGTCGCATAGTGGTCAGCGGTTACATGCCTGACCATCGCTGCGGGCAAGGTGAATAAGGCTGCATCCCACAACAGTCGAGAATGGACCCAGATGGGGATGTAACCCCTATCGAGGGCTTCGACCATATGGGGCCGATCGACCTCGCCCCCGGCATCGACCGGTCGCTGGACGTGCGGCCGCACCCGCATATCGGCCTTTCCACCGTGACCTATCTCTTCTCCGGCGAGATCATGCACCGCGACAGCATCGGCTCGAAGCAGCCGATCCGCCCGAACGAGGTGAACTGGATGACGGCGGGGCGCGGCATCACGCACAGCGAACGCTTCGAGAAGGCGCGCGCCGAGGGCGACCGCCTGCACGGCATCCAGGCCTGGGTCGCGCTGCCCACCGGGGCGGAGGAAGCCGATCCCGCTTTCTCCCACCATGCCGGCGCCGACCTGCCGCAATGGAGCGAGGGCGGCGTGCATGGCCAGGTGATCGCCGGCAGCGCCTATGGGCTGACCGCCGCGGCGCGCACGCATTCGCCGCTCTTCTATGTGCATCTCGGGCTGGAGGCCGGGGCGCGGGCCGAGATCCCGGCGGGCTTCGCCGAACGCGCGCTCTACGTGGCTACGGGCGCGGTGGAGATGGGCGGCGTGCAGTACGGGCCGGGGCGGATGCTGGTGCTGGGCCAAGGGTCGGGACGGGGCGAATCCTCGCTCCGCGCCATTGGCGAGGCGACCGTCATGATCCTGGGCGGCGAGCCGGTCGGGCCACGCTACCTCTACTGGAACTTCGTCTCCTCCTCGCGGGAACGGCTGGCCCAGGCGGCGGCGGACTGGCGCGCCGGGCGCATGAAGCTGCCCGATGCGGACGACCAGGAATTCATCCCGCTGCCCGACGGGCCGATGCCCTCGGCGCCCGCCATGTCCTGAGGCGTCGCGCTATCGGATGCCTCCGTGGGAGAGGCGCTGCCTCTCCCACACCCTCTCCGCCGGGGACCGAAGCCGGTCCCCGGACCCCGGGCTTTCGTGGGCGCTGGTGGCAGCCGTCAGCCTGACGCCCTTCCCTGGGAACAGGTGGATCAGCGGGGCTCCGAGGAAGAAAATCATCATTTCCGCGCTGGCGGCATCGGCAGTCGCCGGAGAGCGATGCTCTCCGGCGCGATCCGGCGTCAGCAGGCGCCAGCGAATGGGGTCCAGGGCGCGCAGCGTCCTGGCGGATAAGGGGGCACGGGGGAAAAGGCGGAGCCTTGTCCCCCGGGACAGAGCGACGCCGGACCGCCGTCCGGATCAGTCGAGATCGTCCATCCCGGCGGGCTCGGCATCCGGCGGGGCGAATTCGCGCTCGTCGCCTTCCTCCATTCCGGCGGTGCCGAAGGCGGCTTCCTCGGCGGCGGCGGGGGGCAGGCCGTATTCGTCCAAGCTGTTGTCCCGCACATCGGCGATTTCCGCACCGGGGAAGGCGGCGAGCACGGCCTGCACCAGCGGATGGCTCTCGGCCAGTTCGCGGGTCTGCGCGGCGACGGCCTTGCCTTGCTGGGCCAGGGTCGGCTCTCCTTCGGCATTGGAGAGCACCACGGTCCAGCGCTGGCCCGTCACCTCGTTCAGCAGGGCGGTGAGCTGGGCGGCGAGGTCGCGCGGCGCCTGCGGCGTCGGGTTCAGTTCCAGCCGGCCGCGCCCGAAGGAGACGAGGCGGACGCTGTGCACCAGATGGGCGTGCAGCATCGGCTTGCGGCCCGAGGCCAGGGCCACGACCTCGCGGAAGGAACCGGGCTGCGGCGCGGGCGCGGCCTCGGCATAGGCCACCGCCCCGCCGCCGGCTGCGGCCATCAGGGAACCGCCGCCGCCACCGGCCATGCGGGCACCGCCATTGGGGGCGGGGCCACCGCCCGGCGAGGGCGCACGGGCAGGAACGCCGCCGCCTTCCTGCAGGCGGCGCAGGATCTCGCCCGGCGTCGGCATCTCCGCCACATGGGCGAGGCGGATCAGCACCATCTCCGCCGCCGCGCGGCGGTCGGGGGCGAGGGCGATCTCCTCCAGCCCCTTCAGCAGCATCTGCCAGGCGCGGCCCAGCACGGGGATGGAAAGCCGGTCCGCCAGGGCGGCGCCGCGGCTGCGAAGCTCCTCCGGCAGGGTGGGGTCGTTGCGCAGCGCCGGGACGGCGCGTAGCCGGGTGATCTGGTGTACCAGATCGGCGAGGTCGGAAAGCAGCACGCCTGGATCGGCGCCGACCTCGTGCGCCCGGTCCATGGCGGCGAGCATGGCGGCGACGTCGCCGCGCATGGCGGCCTCCATCACGTCCAGCACCAGGGCGCGGTCGGCGAGGCCCAGCATGTCGCGCACCGCCTGGGCGGTGACGCCGGTGCCCTCCTCGGACAGCGCGATGGCCTGGTCCAGCAGCGAGAGACCGTCGCGAGCCGAGCCGTCGGCGGCGCGCGCGATCATGGTCAGCGCCTCGGGCTCCAGCCGAGCGCCCTCCTTCTCCGCGATGCGGGAAAAGAGGCCCGCCAGCTCCGCCTGTGACATGCGGCGCAGGTGGAAGGTCTGGCAGCGCGACAGGATCGTGGCGGGGACCTTGCGCAGCTCCGTGGTGGCGAAGATGAAGCGTACCCCGGGCGGCGGCTCCTCCAGCGTCTTCAGCAGGGCGTTGAAGGCCGGCCCGGAGAGCATGTGCACCTCGTCCAGGATGAAGACCTTGCAGCGGCCCTGGATGGGGCGGAAGCGCACCTGCTCCCGCAGCTCCCGCACATTGTCCACGCCGTTGTTCGAGGCAGCGTCCAGCTCCATCACGTCCGGGTGCCGGTCGGCCAGGATGGCGCGGCAATCGGGGCAGACGCCGCAGGGCTCCACGGTCGGGCCGCCCTGGCCGTCCGGCCCGGTGCAGTTCAGCGCGCGGGCGATGATGCGGGCGGTGGTGGTCTTCCCGACGCCGCGGATGCCGGTGAGCATGAAGGCATGGGCGATGCGGTTCTGCGCGAAGGCGTTGCGCAGGGTGCGGACCATGGCGTCCTGCCCGACCAGGTCCGCGAAGCTGCTGGGCCGGTACTTCCGGGCGAGGACGCGATAGGGCTGGGCCGGTGCTTCCAGGGGGGTATCCAGGGGGGGCTGGGCGGCCGGCGGGGGCAGGGGGCCGGGCGCCGGAGAGGACGGGGCCTCCCCGAAGAGGCCGGGGCCCTCGGCAGGCGGCTCGGGGATCTCGTTCTCGGTCGAGGGAAGGTCGCTGGGCATCCGGTCCCGGGGAAAGGGCGTCGTGGACGACAGGTGGGGCGACTGCGGAACCGGCGGGGGAAGGCGGTCCTGCTCGGGGTGGAAGACCGACACACGACCCGGGCGGAAACTCGTTGCGGCTGCTTCCTTCCGGACCTGACCGGGTTGGCGAGGCGCCCGTCCGCGGCCGGCCTTCCGTGGCGACATATGGCGGTTCCGGGGGTGGATGGCAACCGGGGGGGGACGGGGTCAGCCGAGGCGGGACAGCACCTCCGCCAGTGTGGGCGCGCCCAGGCGTCCGCCGGGGCGCTCGCATTTGATGGCTGCGGCGGCATGGGCGAAGCGCACCCGCTCCCCGGTGCCGAGGCCGCGCACCAGCCCATGGACATAGGCCCCGTGCCAGATGTCGCCCGCGTTCAGCGTGTCCACCGCCCGGATCGGCTCCACCGGGAAGGGCTGGAGCGAATCCGGGGCCGCGCGTTCCCAGACCAGGGCGCCCTGTGCGCCGAGCGTGACGCCGACGACCTCGGCCCCGGGCAGTTCCGCGACAAGGCCGCGCAGCGCCTCGGCGGGCGGGCGGCCGCCGGACAGGGCATCGAGTGCGACTTCGGACAGGAGCACATGGTCGGCCAGCGGCATCAGGCGGCGCAGGAGCTCCGGCGGGGCGAGGTCCGCATCCAGCACCGTGGGCACGCCGCGGTCGCGGGCATGGCGCATCGCCACCTCCCCGGCATCGGCCCAGCGCATATCCACCAGCACCGCCCCGGCGCCGTCCAGCCGTTCCAGCGGCAGGGCCACGGGGGCGGCGTAGAGGCGGGGGTCGAAATAGGGCACCACCAGCCGCTCGCCGGCCGGGTCCACCAGGATGGCCGAGACCGGCGTGCGGGCGCCTTCCAGTTGGAGCAGGTGCCCGACATCGATGCCGTCCGCCGCCAGGTTGTCGAGGCAGGCCTGCCCGTTGGCATCCCGCCCCACCAGGGACCAGAGCTCCACCGGATGGCCGAGCCGGGCGATCGCGGCCGCCGCGCTGACCGCCATGCCGGAGGCGATCTGCTGCATCCCGCGCGGCAGGAGCTTCACGCCACGGCCGGGGATCTCGTCGACGAGGAAGCTCGTCTCCCACAACACGCCGCCGATGCAGATGACACGTCCGTCGCTGGCCAAGTCGTTTCCCCGCCCTTTCCCGCTGCCCCTGTCAGGCGGCGTCTTCCTCGTAGTGGTAGCGGAAGTCGCAATGCGAGGCGCCGCCCATGATGGTCTGCGTCCGCTCCATCTTCAGCTTCGGGTCATAGCCCTCGCAGAAGGCGCCGTCGCGCTGGCAGGAGAGCAGGTGCCCGATCTCGCCCAGCCCCATCGCCTTGTACATCTCGGCATAGCGGCAGCGGGTGACGTTGAAGGCGAAATGCGTCGCGTCGCGGCCCACCGTCTCGATCTCCAGCGCCCCGCCGGCGGTCCAGTGGCGCTGGATGTCCACGAAGCTCTGCAGGCTGGTGCCGCCGGGGGCGGAGGCCGCGAATCCGGCGGCCTGGGCGATGGCGGAGCGGCGGACGGATTCGGCGATCAGGTCCTGTGCCTGCTCCCGTCCCAGCTTCGCCTTCAGCGTCTCATAGACCTCCTTCAGCAGCTCCGCCTCGATGCGGCGGCGCTCGATGATCGGGGTGACGGTCTGGTTTTCTGACATCGGAAACTCCCCGGAACGCTTCCCGTCCAACGATCATGGGGCGGCGCGCTCCCGCTTGTTGTCTGCGGAGCGGTTCAGCCGGAAAGGCGGCGCCGCTCCGGCGGCACGAAATAGGGCGTCGGGGCCAGTTCCGGCTCCTCGAACGCCACCACGGCATCGTAGTGCCGCCCGACCTCCTCGGCGAAGAGCGCCTGTCCCACCTCCCGCGCCAGGGTGGTGCAGCCGATGCCCACGGCCGGGATGTCGCCGGACAGGATGCCGTGGCTCGACGCGGCGGCCGGCCCCAGCAGCCGCAGCCGCGCCAGGGCGCCGGCGAGCGGCGAGGCGGGGTCGCGCGGCGTCAGCTCGAAGCCCTCGCCCAGATAGGGGGCGCGGGCCAGTTCCGGGTAGCGGGCTGCTTCCTCCGGCGCCACGCGGTCGCCCCAGAGCTGCATCGCGTCGCGGAAGGCGGCGAGTTCCGGCATGCGTGCCGGATCGACCGTGAAGCCGGTGCCGAAGACTACCGCGTCGAAACGCTGCGGCCCTTCCGCCGTGGTCACGGTCACGCCTTCCGCATCGGCCGCCACGTCGCGCCAGCGCGCGTTGAAGACGAGCCGGAAGCCGGGATGACGTTCGCAGCGGAGCACGGATTCATGCGGTGGCGGGGAGGCCTCGCCAGCGGTGTAGGTCAGGAAGCGCCAGCGCGTCGCGTCGTCCAGCCGCCCGAAGCCACGCAGGAAGCCGGAGAAGACCATGCCGCGCGTCTTGTTCACCTGCGGCAGGAAGGCGCGGCGGGCGAACATGGCCACCTCGGCGACGCCCCCTTCCAGCGCCGTGCCGGCATTGTCGAAGGCCGAGGCATTGGCGCCCAGCACGGCGATCCGCCCGCCCCGGAAGCGGGTGAAGTCGATGGCAAGGTCCACCGAGTGGAAGACCCGTCCGGTGGCCCGCGCCGCCGCATCCAGACCGTTGGGGAGGGAGGGGAAGGGGGGGATGTTCGGCCCGCCCACGCCGTCCCGCCCGCCGGCCAGCACGACCTGCCGGCACAGCAGGCTCTCCGCGCCATGCGGGCCGCGCAATTCGGCGCGCAGCAATCCCCCCGATCCCGGAGCCGCCACCAGTTCCAGCGCAACGAGGGCGGTGTCGTTCTCCACCGGGATCGCCGCCACGTCGCGCACCCAGAGGAGATAGGCGAGCCAGTCCAGCCGGTGGATCTTGTACAGACCCTCCCAGCCCTCCGCGCCATGCTGCGCCTCCCACCAGGCGCGGAAGGTGAGGGAGGGGATACCCAGGTCCGGCCCGGTCAGGTGCTTGGGCGAGCGGAGCGTTGGCATGCGGGCATAGGTGCCCCAGGGGCCTTCCCCGCCGCGCGGGTTGCGGTCGATGACGCGGATGTTGCGGATGCCGTCGCGGATCAGCGCGAAGCCGGCGGTCTGGCCGAACATGCCGCCGCCCACCACCAGCACGTCCAGCACGGGGGCGCCGTCGGCGGCCGGGATGCCGAGCGGCCAGTTGGCCGGCGGGTGGTTCAGCCGGGCGAGGTCGCGCCGGACCTCTGCCTCCAGCGCCGCGAGGCCGCTCACGCGATCTCCTCCGGAACCGGGGTGAGGCCGGATGGCGGGGTCCAGCCGCGTCCCGGCACCGAGGCCAGGAGCGACTTCGTGTAGTCGTGCTGCGGATCGCCGAAGACCTGCACCGCCGTGCCCTCCTCCACCACGCGGCCCCGGCGCATCACCGCGATGCGGTCGCAAATCTGTGCGGCGACGCGCAGATCATGGGTGATGAACAGCACCGAGAGGCCCAGCCTCTGCCGCAGTTCCGCCAGCAGGCGCAGCACCTGCGCCTGCACCGAGACGTCGAGGGCCGAGACCGCCTCGTCCGCCACCAGCACCTCGGGCCGCAGCGCCAGCGCCCGGGCCAGGCCGATGCGCTGGCGCTGCCCGCCGGAGAATTCGTGCGGGAAGCGGTCCATGGCATCGGGGCGCAGCCCGACCAGTTCGAACAGGTCGCGGGCGCGGGCCATGGCCTCCGCGCGCGGCGTGCCGTGCACCATCGGCCCCTGCGCCACCAGCTCGCCCACCTTCCGGCGCGGGTTCAGCGAGGCGAAGGGGTCCTGGAAGACCATCTGGATGCGCTTCGTTTCCGCCCGCATCTCACGCGCCGAGAGTTTCGCGAGGTCGGTGCCGCCCAGCCGGATGCTGCCCTCGTCCGGGTCCAGCAGCCGCACCACGCAGCGTGCGAGGGTGGACTTGCCGGAGCCGCTCTCCCCCACGATGCCGAGCGTGCCGCCTTTGGGCAGGCTGACGCTGACATCGTCCAGTGCCTTGACGATGCGCCGGTTGCGGCGGAAGAGCCCCGCCTTGCCATAGGTCTTGCTCACCCCGCGCACCATCAGCGCCGGCGCGGCACGGCGCGGCGGGCCTTCCGGCGCGGTGGGGCGCAGTGGCGGCACGGCGGCGATCAGGGCGCGGGTATAGGGATGCTCCGGCCGGTTCAGGATGTCCCCGGCCTCGCCCTGTTCCACCACCACGCCCTGCCGCATCACCGCGATCCGGTCCGCGATCTCCGCCACCACGCCGAAATCATGGGTGATGAACAGCACCGCCGTGCCGTGCTTCGCCTGCAGGTCGCGGATCAGCGAGAGGATCTGCGCCTGGGTGGTGACGTCGAGCGCCGTGGTCGGCTCGTCGGCGATCAGCACTTCCGGCTCCAGCGCCAGAGCCATGGCGATCATCGCGCGCTGCCGCTGCCCGCCCGACAGCTCGTGTGGATAGGCTTTCAGCGCCCGCTGCGGATCGGGGATGCGAACCTCCTCCAGCAAAGCGAGCACCCGGCGCTCGATCTCCGCGGCATCGAGGTCGGTGTGGATGCGGAAGCTCTCGCCGATCTGGTCGCCGATATTGCGCAGCGGGTTCAGCGCCGTCATCGGTTCCTGGAAGATCATGGCGATCCGCGCCCCGCGCAGGCGGCGCATCTCCGCCTCGGACTTCGCCAGCAGGTCCTCGCCCGCCAGCAGCACCTGCCCGGCGGCGACGCGCACGCCCTCGGGCAGCAGGCGCATCACCGCGCTGGCGGTCATGGACTTGCCGGAGCCGCTCTCGCCCACGACGTAGAGGATCTTTCCCTTCTCCAGCGTCAGGGTCACGTCCTGGAGGGCATAGGGGCGGTCGGCGCCGGGCGGCAGGGCGACGGAAAGGTCGCGGATCTCCAGGCAGTCCATCAGCCCCGCCCCTTCAGCCGGGGGTTCAGCGCGTCGTTCAGCCCCTGTCCCACCAGGGAGACGGCCAGCACCGCCACCAGGATCGCCAGGCCCGGGATGGCCGAGACATACCACTGCGCCCGCAGCACGCCCTTGCCCGCGCCGATCAGGTTGCCCCAGGAGGCGATGTTCGGGTCGGAGAGGTTGAGGAAGGCCAGCGCGCTTTCCAGCAGGATCGCGGTCGCCATCACCACCCCGGCATAGACGATCACCGGGGGCAGGGCGTTGGGCAGGATCTCGCGGAAGATGATGCGCAGGTTGCCCATGCCCAGCACGCGGCAGGCCTGGACGAATTCCCGCTGCCGCAGGCTCAGGAACTCCGCCCGCGTCAGCCGCGCCGTGGCGGGCCAGGAGACGAGGCCGATCGCCAGCGTGACCGTCACGATGTCGGAGCCGAAGACCGCCACCAGCACCAGCAGCAGCAGGAAGTTCGGCAGGGTCTGGAAGGCCTCCGTGACGCGCATCAGCGCATCGTCCACCCAGCCGCCGTAATAGCCCGACAGCGCCCCGACCACGATGCCGATGGCGATCGAGATCAGCGTCGCGACGATGCCGATCAGCAGCGAGACGCGGGCGCCGTAGAGGATCTGCGCCGCGATGTCGCGGCCCGAGGGGTCGGTGCCCAGGGGGAAGCGCGGGCTGGCGCCGGGCCATTGCAGCGGGCGTCCGGCCAGGCGCAGCGGGTCGTCCGGATAGAGCAGCGGCGCGGCGAGGGCGGCCGCCACCACCAGAAGAAGCAGCAGCAGGCCGATCACCGCCGGCGGGCTGCGGAGATAGCGTCGGAAAGCGTCCATGGCCTCGTTCAGCGGTCGGCGGCGATGCGCGGGTCGAGCTTCGCGTAGAGCAGGTCCACGCAGAAATTCACCACGATCACCAGCAGGGCGGAGGTGAAGACGATGCCGAGCAGCATGTTCAGGTCCCGCTGCACCACCGCGTCATAGGCGAGGCGCCCGAGGCCGGGCAGGGCGAAGACGCTCTCCACCACCACCGAGCCGCCCAGCATTGTGCCGGCCTGCAGCCCCACCAGCGTGATCATCGGCAGCAGCGCGTTGCGCAGCGCGTGGCGCACCACCACGCCGGTCTCGCCCAGCCCTTTGGCGCGGGCGGTGCGGATGAAGTCCTGCGTCATCACCTCCAGCATCGCGGCGCGCATGATGCGGAGATAGGTGGCGAGGAAGATCAGGGCCAGCGTCGCGGTGGGCAGGACGAGGTGCCAGGCGATGTCGAGCGCCCGGGTCAGGCCGGTATGGCCCGCGCCGATCTCCTCGAACCCCCCGGCCGGAAGCCAGCCGAGATTGACCGCGAAGAGCACGATGCCCATCAGCCCGAACCAGAAGGAGGGCGTGGCGTAGAAGACCAGCCCCAGGGTCGAGATCAGCGTATCCGGCCAGCGGTTCACCCGCCGCGCCGCCAGCACCCCCAGCGCCGTGCCGGCGGCGAAGGAGAAGCAGAGCGAGGAGCCCATCAGCAGCAGCGTGACCGGCAGCCGCTCCCCGATCACCCGCACCACCGGCTGTCCGTAGATGGCGGAGTAGCCCAGGTCGAAGCTCAGGAGCCGCATCAGGTAGCGGCCGAGCTGCACCGCCACCGGGGCGTCGAGCCCGTAGAACTGGCGGAGCTGTTCCATCTGCACCGGGTCGCCGCCGCCTATCTGCGCCATCAGCGCATCCACCGTGTCGCCGGGGGCGAGCTGGAGCAGCAGGAAGAGGCCGACCAGGATGATCAGCAGGGTCGGCAGGCTGGCCAGCAGCCGCCGCCCCGCGAGCGCCAGGACCCGCACCGGATCAGCCGGCGGCGAGCCAAGTGTCGTGCCAGTCGCCGGAGCCCCAGCGCGGGTAGTTCATGCCGTTGCGCACCCGCTTGCTGGCGGCGGTCTGGAACTCCCGCTCGGTGATCATCCAGATCGGCAGCGCCTCGTTGATCTCCTTCGTCCACTCGGCATAGAGCGCCTTGCGCTTCGCCGGGTCGAGCTCCGCCGCCGCCCGGTCGGTGAGCTCGTCGATCTTCTCGGACTTCCAGCCCCACTGGTTGGTCCAAGGCGCGCCCTTCGGGCTGCCGGAGCGGTACCAGACGGTGGTGGAGACCGCCGGGTCGCCGCGATACTGGTGCCAGCCGGTGGCCAGGTCGAAGTTCCAGTCGCGATAGACGGCCGAAAGGGCGCCGGCGATGTCGAGGTTCACGATCTCCACCCGGATGCCCACGGCCTGCAGCGACTGCTGGACATAGGTGGCGAGCAGCGGCACGTCCTCGCCGTTCTGGATGGGCACGAGGCGCAGGGTGAAGCGCACCCCGCCGGCGCTGCGCCTGTACCCGGCCTCGTCCAGCAGCGCCTCGGCCTTCTTCTTGTCGAAGGCATAGGGGAACTTCACGTCCGCCGGGTAGAAGGCGGTCGAGGAGGAGGGGATGGGGCCGTTGGCGGGGCGGCCCTGGCCGTAGAGGAAGTTCTCGATGAAGAAGGGCACGTCGATGGCATGCGCGATGGCCCGGCGCACCCGGACATCCGACAGCTCCTTGCGCCGGTGGTTGAATTCCAGCGTGTTGTTGAAGGCATTCGCCTCCGTGCCCCGCGTGGTCACGGTGAAGCGGTCGTCCTTCGCCAGCCGGTCGAGATCGGCCATCGGCAGCCCGTTATAGGCCGAGACCTGGATCTGCCCCGATTCCAGCGCCGCCGAGGCCGCCGAGCGGTCGTTGATGAAGCGCCAGACGATGCGGTCGAGATAGGGGAAGCCCTGGCGCCAATAGTCCGGGTTGCGTTCGGCGATCACGTACTGGCCCCGCTCGTACTGCACGAACCGGAAGGGACCGGTGCCGACCGGGGCGGTGTTGGCCGGGTTCTCCAGCACGTTGGTGCCGGCGAAGAGGTGCTTCGGCACCACGTAGCCGAGGTCGCAGAGCGCACGCAGCAGCAGGTTCAGCGGCATGGGCTGGGAATAGCGGAAGACGGCGGTGCGCTCGTCGGGCGTGTCCACCGCCGTCAGGTACTGCTGCAACTGGGTGGAATAGTTGAGCTGGGTCTTCCACAGATCCATCGCGTTGTACTGCACGTCGGCGGCGGTGAAGGGCTTGCCGTCGTGCCACTTCACGCCCTCCCGCAGCCTGAAGGTGATGGTCTTGCCGTCCGGCGTCGCCTCCCAGCCCGTGGCCAGCACGCCGACGGGCTTGCCCTCGGCATCCAGGTCCACCAGGGATTCGATCATCTTGCTGGTGATGATGTAGACGCCGGTGGAGGCGCGCAGGGCCGGATTCAGGATGCGCTGCTCGCCCGCCAGATGCGCCGTGAGCACGCCGCCCCGGGTGACGCCGGCGGCCCCGCCGGAGGCCTGGGCCAGGGCGCGGCGCCCGAGGAGCGTGCCGGCGACGAGGGCCGGGGCCAGCAACAGGGCATCGCGCCGGGTCGGCTTCATGGTCGCACCTTCCGATAACAGAATCGTAAGGGGCCACGATAATCCGTTTTGCCGCGCCGTAAATCACGACGAACTGACGTTTTTTGGAAGATTACACGATCTCTCCGCAGGATGGAGGAGCCGGTCCGGGGGGGCGGTTCCTGCTTCCGCCCCGCGGCGGCGGATCAGCGGATGGGGGACGAAGCGGACGGCCCGCTGGTTTCCCAGGGCAGCACGGCAGGCGGGCCTTCGTTCAGCGCGACACGGACAGGCAGCCAGGCGGCACCGTGGTCCACCTGATCCTCCATCACCTGGAGGGCGGTCAGATAGACCACAAGCAGCGTGCCGGTGACAGCCAGCGTCCCGAGGAGTTCGGGGAAAAGGCTTTTCCTTCGCATGGGGCGTCCTCATGAGGGGGGATCACAAGGGGCAGGATCGATCCGGGGCCATTACTGAACCGTTTCATGACAGCCGCAACATAAATCCTCCCGCGCGGGCAATCCGGAGATCATTCTCTCCCCGGTTGCACTTCCGGGCACCGACGGGGGGAAGCGATGGCCGGTTTTGCCCTTGGGTGGGCAGCGTGCGGAGTCCATAAGGGAATAAGGGGAACGAAACGCGTCCTTCCCCGCCGAATCCGCCGCGACGGCACCGAGTCTCTGGGAGTTCCGGATTGGAAAACTGGCTGATCCTCCTTCTGGCCCTGCTGCCCGGCCTGGCGGCGCTGCTCCTGCTGCTCTTCCGCCGCCCCGCCCCCGCCGCCCTGCCGGCAGAGACGCTGATGCCCCTGGTGGAGCGGCTGGGCGCGATCCAGTCCGGCGTCGGCGAGCAGCTGGCGCAGCAGGCGCGGGAGGTCGGCGCGGCGCTGTCGGCGCAGAACCAGCGGCTGGCGGAGGCCCAGGCCCTGGCCGCGGAGCGGGCGCGGATGCAGGAAGCGGCGCTGGCCGAACGGCTGGCGCAGGCGACCCAGGTCATGACCGAGAGCCTGATCGAGCAGGGCCGCCGGGTGAACGAGGCGGTGGCGGCGCAGAACGAGCGCCTGAACGCCGCGCTCACCGGGCAGAGCGAGCGGGTGGCGCGCCAGCTCACCGAGCAGTTCGCCGCCACGCAGGAGACCGCGAAGGCCATCGGCGAAAGGCTGGCGGTGATCGACGCGGCGCGCAGCAATATCGAGGCGCTGGGCGCGCAGGTGACGACGCTGTCGGGCATCCTTTCCAACAAGCAGTCGCGCGGCGCCTTCGGCGAGGTGCAGCTGCGCCGGCTGGTGGAGGACCGGCTGCCGGCGGACGGCTATTCCTGGCAGCACACGCTGAGCAACCGGCACCGCGCCGACTGCCTGATCCACCTGCCGCACCCGCCCGGTCCGGTGGTGGTGGACAGCAAGTTCCCGTTGGAGGGCTGGCTGACGCAGCGCGATGCCGAGGGGCGGGAGCGCGACCTCGCGGCCAAGGCCTTCGCCAGCGACATGCGCAAGCATGTCGGCGACATCGCCACCAAGTACCTGATCCCCGGCGAGACGGCGGAGGGGGCGCTGCTTTTCGTACCCTCCGAGGCGATCTATGCGGAGCTGCACGCCACCCAGGCGCCGCTGGTCGAGGAGGCGGCGCGGATGGGGGTCTATATCGTCTCGCCCTCCACCCTCTGGGCCGTGCTCGGCACGATGCGGGCGCTGATGCAGGACGTGCGCATCCGGGCCGAGGCCCGGCGCATCCAGGACGAGGTGAAGCGCATGGGCACCGAGGTCGGCCGCCTCGACACGCGGGTGGCCAAGCTCAAGAAGCATTTCTCCGACATGCAGGACGATGTGCGGATGATCGACATCACCACGGAGAAGATCGTTCGCGCCTCCGAGCGCATGGCGGCGGTGGAACTGGAGGAGGCGGCCGGCGCGCCGCCCGCCGTCTCGCTGGCAGAGGCCTCCCCGGCCTCCCTGCCGCGGGCCTGAGCGCGCCCCGTGCCGGCCTTGTCGGAGTAGGTTCATGCTCGATCCCTTGACCCTGGACCAGCTCCGCGTCCTGGTGGCGGTGGCGGATACGGGCAGTTTCTCGGCCGCCGCCCGCAAGCTGCAACGCGTGCAGTCGGCGATCAGCCAGTCCGTCCAGGCGCTGGAAGGCACGCTGCGCCTGACCCTCTTCGACCGGTCCGAGAAGAAGCCGCGCCCCACCGAGGCGGGGCGGGTGATGATCGCCGATGCGCGGCGGCTGCTCGACAACGCGGCGGCGTTGCGGGAGCGGGCGGCCAGCATCGCCACGGGGCTGGAGGCGGAACTGACCGTGGCGGTGGACCAGCTCCTGCCGCTGGATGCCATCATGTCCGCGCTGCGGGCGATGAGCCTGGAATTCCCGCAGCTTCAGGTCCGGCTGCTGACGGAGGGGGTTGGCGCGCCGGAACGCTATCTCCGGGAGGGGCGGGCACATCTGGCCGTCTATGCCACCGCCGTCACCGGGGCCACCGACCTGGAGCGCGAGTTCCTGACCGACGTGGCCATGGTGCCGGTGGTGAGCAGCATGCACCCCCTGGCCGCGATGGAGGGACCCCTGTCGCGTGACGTGCTGTCGGAGCATGTGCAGCTCGTGCTGACCGATGTCTCGGAACAGACCGGCTGGTCGGTCGGGGTGGTCAGCCATCACATCTGGCGCTTCGCCGACATGCACACCCGACTGGAATTCCTGCTGGGCGGCTTCGGCTGGTGCAACATGCCGCTGCATCTGGTGAAGCCGCATCTCAGCGGCGGCGCGCTCAGGCGCCTGCATCCCAAGGAGCGGGATGGGTTCAGCGTGGCCTTGTCCGTGGTGCACCGGCGCCAGAGCCCCCCGGGCCGGGCGGGACGCTGGCTGATCGAGCATCTGCGGGACCATCTCGGCAAGGGCGGCTGAAACCGGGCGCGGGAAGGGGGGCGGATCGCCGCCCGCACCATCCCGTGTCAGGATGGCCGCCATGGTCATCCTCGCCGACGTCGTGATCCCGCGCAGCCTGGACCTCCTGATCGCGCGCTGCCTCGGCGATG
>NZ_CP015583.1:1992500-2175000 GCF_001941945.1 Roseomonas gilardii
GAGCTTGTTGTCGCGCATCAGCTCGCGCGTCTCGTGATAGATCGGATGGGTCGGGGCCTTCACCCGAATCCATTCCGGCTTCCGCTTGATCGGGTTGTCCGGCCGGTGCGCCTTCTCCGGATGGCGCAGGGCAGCCGCGGAGGGCGCGGCGGCCCGGAGCGGCAGAACGGACGCGGGCGAGGGTTCGCGCGCCGCCAGCGCGGCGCGCACCTCCTCGTTCGGGGTGGGGGCGATGGCGGCGCCCGCCGCCTCGCCACTCTGCTGCACCACGCCGCCGGCGCGGTGATCCACCAGGATACGATTGGCCATGACGCCCCTAGATGTGGATCACGCGGCCATAGGCATCAAGCACCGACTCATGCATGGCTTCCGAGACCGTGGGGTGGGGGAAGACCGTGTCCATGAGCTCCTGCTCGGTGGTTTCCATGGTCTTGGCGATGACATAGCCCTGGATCATCTCCGTCACCTCGGGGCCGACCATGTGGGCGCCCAGAAGCTCCCCGGTCTTGCTGTCGAAGACGGTCTTGATGAAGCCCTCGGGCTCGCCCAGCGCGATCGCCTTGCCGTTGCCGATGAAGGGGAAGCGGCCGACGCGCACCTCGTGCCCGGCCTCCTTGGCCCTGGCTTCGGTCAGCCCCACCGAGGCGACCTGCGGGCGGCAATAGGTGCAGCCCGGGATGTTGTTCGTGTCCATCTTGTGCGGATGGCCGCCGGCGATGGCCTCGATGCAGGCGATGGCCTCGTGGCTGGCCTTGTGCGCCAGCCAGGGCGCGCCGGTCAGGTCGCCGATGGCATAGACGCCGGGCTCCCCGGTCTCGCCGAAGCCGGTGGTGACCACATGGGTCCGCTCCACCTTCACCTTGGTGCCTTCCAGGCCCAGATCCTCGACATTGCCGACGATGCCGACCGCCGAGATCAGCCGGTCGGCGGTGATCTCCTGGGTCTTGCCGCCGGTCTCGACCGTGACGGTCACGCTGTCGGCGCCCTTCTTCACGCCCTGCACCTTGGCGCCGGCCAGGACGGTCATGCCCTGCTTCTGGAAGGCCTTCTGCACGAAGGCGCTGACCTCGGCATCCTCGACCGGCAGGATGCGGTCCAGCGCCTCGATCAGCGTCACCTTGGCGCCCATGTTCAGGTAGAAGGAGGCGAATTCCGAACCGATGGCGCCGGAGCCGATCACCACCAGCGACTTCGGCATCTCCTGCGGCACCAGGGCCTCGCGGTAGGACCAGATCAGCTTGCCGTCCGGCTCGATGCCGGGCAGGACGCGGGCGCGGGCGCCGGTGGCGAGCACGATGTGCTTCGCCTGGATCTCGGCGACCGGCTTGCCGTCCTTGGCGACCGAGAGCTTGCCCGGCCCGGCCAGCTTCGCATGGCCGTCGAAGACCGTGACCTTGTTCTTCTTCAGCAGGTGCTTCACGCCGCCCGAAAGCTGCCCCGCCACGGCGCGGGAGCGCTTGACCACCTTCTGGAAGTCGAAGCGGACATTGTCGGCGGCGAAGCCATAGGCATCCAGCGTGTGCAGGAGGTGGTTGATCTCGCTGGCGCGCAGCAGGGCCTTGGTGGGGATGCAGCCCCAGTTCAGGCAGATCCCGCCCAGGTTCTCGCGCTCCACCAGCGCCACTTTCATCTTGAGCTGCGCCGCGCGGATCGCCGCGACATAGCCGCCGGGGCCACCGCCCACCACCACCAGGTCGAACTGCTCGGCCATCGGTTCTTGTCCCTTCCGTGTGATCAGCCCGCCGCCAGACCCGGCAGGCGGCGCAGCGCCGGCATCCGCCGGGCCGCGAGTGAGAGGATTCCCCAGGCCGCGGCGATGGCGCCGCCGAGCATCAGGGAGAGATTGTAGCGTTCCTGGTTCACCGAGGCCCCGGCATGGACGAGGAGCATGATCCAGGCGGGCGCGGCATAGAGCAGGAGCGGCGTCAGCCGGCCGGCGCGGCGGGCGGCGGCGAGGCCGAGGGGCGCCAGCAAGACCATGCCGATCCCCCAGTAGCGGCCGATCCACAGCCCTCTCCAGGCGAGGGAGAGCGTCGTCAGCGTGTGCCAGACCGGGTGGAGCAGGATGCCTTCCCGCACGATCGCCGCGAAATGCGCGTCGATGCCGCCGGGCAGCGCCAGGGCCGCCTCGCGATGCTGCTGGCCGAGGTCGTAGAAGCTGCCGGGCCGGTCCCAGTCGAGCTGCCAGACCGTGTCCTGGCCGAACAGGGCGGCGGCGAGGTTGTCGCCGAAATCCGGCAGCCAGTAGAGGAAGGAGGCGAGAAGCTGGCGGGCGGTCATGTCGTTGTAGGACAGGCGCTCGACCAGCACCGCAGGACCGTAGCCGGCGCCCAGCGCGAAGCGGCCGAGCACGATCTCGTTGCGGATCATCCAGGGCAGCAGGGCCAGCGCGATGCCGAGCAGCCCGAGTGGCAGGGCCTGCCAGGAGAGCCGCCCCCGCCAGGCAGCCACCGCGATCGCCAGCAGCGCCACCGGAATCAGCACCATGTGGCTGGGCCGCGTCAGCACCAGAAGGCCGAGGGCCAGGCCCGCCAGCAGGGGCGGGAGACGGGCCGAACCGCGATCCTGGAACAGCCGCAGGAAGAGCAGCGCAGCGCCGGCGAAGAGGAAGAGGCCCAGGCTCTCGGTCATGGCCAGGGTGATCAGCTTGGCATAGCTCGCCAGCGTGCCCAGGCCGATGGCGGTGGCAAGTGCCGCGATGGCCGGGCTGCCGGACAGGCGCCGCGCGGCGGCGAAGAGGAAACCGAGCGCCCCGGCACAGAGCGCCATCTGCACCGGCAGGGTGAGGCCGCGATAGGGCGGGCAGTTCTGCGCCACGTCGCCGCTGGACCAGTGGCGCACGAGGCAGGCGGCGTTCTCGCGCAGGCGGGGGTCGAGCTCCATCATCCCGGCGAGCAAGAGCGGATAGCCGGGGCCGAGGAACATGCCAGGGGGCGGCACCTCGCGGCTGCTGTCCACCTTGTCGAAGAAGCCGTCGGAATAGACGCCGTGATGCACCAGGTCCCAGGCCGTCATGGCGTAGAAGCGCTGGTCGAAGACATCCAGGCTCCGTGGCCGCGCCGCCGAGCCCACCGCCAGCAGCACCGCGAGGCACAGGGCGAAGGCGGCCCAGGACTGGAGCAGCGGATGGGAAAGGCCGGCCGGGCGGGTCATGGCGGTCAGGCCGCGAGGCCCCGCAGCGCCTCACCATCGAGATAGCAGCGTCTGGCGCCCGTGGCGGTCTCGGCACCGAGCCTGTCGTAGAAGGCGATGGCCGCCATGTTGTCGTCCTTCACGCCCCATTCCAGCCGGTCGCAACCCGCCGCCAGGGCACGCCGCGCGAGATCGGCGAAGATGGCGCGGCCGATGCCCTGCCCCCGGCCTGCTTTCTCGACGAAAACCGTCGTGAGGTGCATCAGGCTGCGGCCGGTGTACATGCGGAACCGGAAGGTCCAGGCGGCGAAGCCGAGCGGCACGCCGTCCCGTTCCGCGATCAGCGCCGCGGCCGCGGGCGGCGCGCCGAAGAAAGCGCGCCGCAGGTCGTCCTCCGTCGCGGTCACCCGTTCCGGCTGCCCCTCATGAGCCGCCAGCGCCCGGGTAAGGCGCAGCAGCACGGGGATATCGGCCGGAACGGCGTCCCGCAGCAGGAGGGTCACAGCATCAGGCTCAGCGGGTCCTCGACCGTCTTCTTGAAGGAGGCCAGCCATTCCGCCGCCAGCGCGCCATCGACCACGCGGTGATCGACGGAGAGCGTACAGGTCATGACCGTGGCGACCGCGAGGGCGCCGTCCTTCACCACCGGGCGCTGTTCCCCGGCGGAGACCGCCAGGATGCCGGCCTGCGGCGGGTTGATGATCGCCGCGAAGTCCTTCACCCCGAACATGCCCATGTTCGAGATGGAGAAGCCGCCGCCCTGGAACTCCTCGGGCTTCAGCTTGCCGGACTTGGCGCGGGCGGCGAGGTCCTTCATCTCGTTGGAGATGGTGGCGAGGCCCTTCTGGTCGGCCTTGCGCACGATCGGCGTGATCAGCCCCTCCGGGATCGACACGGCCACCGAGATGTCCACGTCGTCGTACTGGATGATCGCGTCGTCGGTCCAGGTCGCGTTGACGTTGGGGAACTTCCGCAGCGTCGCCGCCGCAGCCTTGATCACCAGGTCGTTGACCGAGAGCTTGAAGGCGCCCGCCCCGTCCTTCGGCGCGCGGGCATTCAGGTCGGCGCGCAGCTTCAGCAGCGCATCGAGCTGGATGTCCATCGAGACGTAGAAATGCGGGACGGTCTGCTTCGATTCCGACAGGCGGCGCGCGATGACCTTGCGCATCGAACTGTTCGGGATCGCCTTGTGCGGGGCCGTGATCGCCGGGGCCTTGGGCGCGGGCTTCGGCGCCTCGGCCTGCGGTGCGGCGGCAGGAGCGGCGGCGGGCTGGGCCGCGGCCGGCTTCGCGGCACCGCCGCCCTGAACACCGTCCTTCTGGGCCGCCTCGATATCCGCCTTCACGATCCGCCCGTTCGGGCCGGAACCCTGCACGGCGCCCAGGTCGATCCCCGCCTGCTCCGCCATGCGGCGGGCGAGCGGCGAGGCGAAGACGCGGCCGTTGGAGCCGCCGCCCGAGGACGCGGCCGGCGCGGCACTGCCCTTGGGCTGCGGCGCGGGCACCGGCTGCTCGGCGGCGCCCGCCACCTTGCCGCCGGAGTCCTTGACCGCTTCCAGCGCCGGACTGCCGGAGGGAGAGGTGTTGCCCTCCCCGCCTTTCGCCGCGCCGTTGGTGGCGCCGGAGGGCACCGCCTCGCCTTCCTCGATCATGATGCCGATGGGCGCGTTGACCTTCACGCCCTCGGAACCGTCGGGCACCAGGATCTTGCCCAGGACGCCCTCATCGACGGCCTCGAACTCCATCGTGGCCTTGTCGGTCTCGATCTCGGCGAGGATGTCGCCGGACTTGACCGTGTCGCCTTCCTTCTTGAGCCAGCGCGCCAGCGTCCCTTCCGTCATGGTCGGGGAAAGGGCGGGCATCAGGATGTTGGTGGCCATGCGGATGCGCCCCTTACTTGCGGTAGGTCACGGATTTCACCGCGTCCACCACCTGCGAGAGATGCGGCAGGGCCAGCTTCTCCAGGTTCGCGGCATAGGGCAGCGGCACGTCGGCGGCACAGACCCGGGCCGGCGGCGCGTCGAGGTAGTCGAACGCCTCCTCCATCACCCGCATCGCCACCTCGGCGCCGATGCCGGCATAGGGCCAGGCCTCCTGCACGATGACGAGGCGGTTGGTCTTCTTCACCGAGTTCACGATGGTCTCGGTGTCGAGCGGCCGCAGCGTGCGCAGGTTGATGACCTCCGCCTCGATCCCCTCGCCCGCCAGCTTCTCGGCCGCCTGCATCGCAAGGCCGACCTCGATCGAATAGGCGACGATGGTGACGTCCTTGCCCTCGCGCTCGATCTTCGCCTTGCCGATGGGCAGGACGAAGTCCTCGTCGGTCGGGCACTCGAAGGTCTGGCCGTAGAGGATCTCGTTCTCGAGGAAGATCACCGGGTTCGGGTCGCGGATCGCGGCGCGCAGCAGGCCCTTGGCATCCGCCGCGGACCAGGGCGCCATCACCACCAGGCCGGGCACGCTCGCATACCAGGCGGCATAGTCCTGGCTGTGCTGCGCGGCCACGCGGGCGGCGGCACCGTTCGGGCCGCGGAAGACGATCGGGCACTCGATCTGGCCGCCCGACATGTAGCGGGTCTTGGCGGCGGAGTTGATGATCTGGTCGATCGCCTGCATGGCGAAGTTGAAGGTCATGAACTCCAGGATCGGCTTCAGACCGTTCATGGCCGAACCCACCGCGATGCCGGTGAAGCCGTGCTCGGTGATCGGCGTGTCGATCACGCGGCGCGGGCCGAACTCGTCCAGCAGGCCCTGGGAGATCTTGTAGGCGCCCTGGTACTGCGCGACCTCCTCGCCCATCAGATAGACGCGGTCATCCGCCCGCATCTCCAGCGCCATGGCGTCGCGCAGCGCCTCGCGCACGGTGGTCGGCCTGGTCGGGCCCCAGTCCTTTTCCGGGGCGATCGGCTTGGCCGAGGCCTCGGGACGCTCGGCCGCGCCCTTTTCGGCCACCTGCTTGTGGTCCTCGGCCTGCTTCGCCGTCGCCGTTTGGGCGGCCGCCGGCGGTGCGGGCTCGGTCGGCTGGTTGCTGTCCGAACCCGGCGCGGCGGGCTTCGCGCCCTCCCCGCCGCCGTCCAGCTCCGCGATCGGGGCGTTCACGCTGACGCCCTCGGTGCCCTCGGGCACCAGGATCTTCGTCAGCTTGCCCTCGTCCACGGCCTCGAATTCCATCGTGGCCTTGTCGGTCTCGATCTCGGCGATGATGTCGCCGGAGCGGACCTCGTCGCCTTCCTTCTTCAGCCAGCGCGCCAGCTTGCCCTCGGTCATCGTGGGCGACAGGGCAGGCATCAGGAGAGTGGCACCCATCTCAGCGGCTCTCCACCATAACATCGGTCCAGAGTTCGGATTCGTCGGGTTCGGGCGAGGTCTGCGCGAACTCGGCGGCATCGGCGACGATGGCCTTCACCTCGTCGTCGATCTTCTTGGTCTCGGCCTCGTCCACGCCGAGCTCCTGCAGCCGCTTGCGCACCAGCTCGATGGCATCCTGCGTTTCGCGCATGTGCTGCACCTCGTCGCGGGTGCGGTACTTGGCCGGGTCGGACATGGAGTGGCCACGGTAGCGGTAGGTCTTCATCTCCAGCAGGTACGGGCCCTTGCCCTCGCGGCAATGGGCCACGGCGCGCTCGCCGGCCTCCTTGACCGCCAG
The DNA here is from genome assembly GCF_001941945.1 of Roseomonas gilardii. Taxonomy (NCBI): domain Bacteria; kingdom Pseudomonadati; phylum Pseudomonadota; class Alphaproteobacteria; order Acetobacterales; family Roseomonadaceae; genus Roseomonas; species Roseomonas gilardii. The sequence goes on from NZ_CP015583.1 coordinate 1,999,278, forward strand.
CACGTCCATGCCGTCCACCTGCTCGCCCGGGATGCCCCAGGGCGCGCCGTTCTGCGACAGGTTCTTGGAGGCCGAGGAACGCTCGACGCTCGTGCCCATGCCGTACTTGTTGTTCTCGATGATGAAGATGACCGGCAGCTTCAGCAGCGCGGCCATGTTGAAGCTCTCGTAGACCTGGCCCTGGTTCGACGCACCCTCGCCGAAATAGGTCAGGCTGACGTTGTCGGTCTGGCGGTACCAGTTCGAGAAAGCGAGGCCGGCGCCGAGCGAGACCTGCGCGCCCACGATGCCGTGGCCGCCGAAGAAGCCCTTCTCGACGCTGAACATGTGCATCGAGCCGCCCTTGCCCTTGGAATAGCCCGTGGCGCGGCCGGTCAGCTCCGCCATCACGCCGCGCGCCTCCATGCCCGTGGCGAGCATGTGGCCGTGGTCGCGATAGGAGGTGATCACCTGGTCGCCGGGCTTCAGGCACATCTGCATGCCCACCACCACGGCCTCCTGGCCGATGTAGAGGTGGCAGAAGCCGCCGATCAGGCCCATGCCATAGAGCTGGCCGGCGCGCTCCTCGAAACGCCGGATCAGCACCATGTCGCGATAGGCCTTCAGCAACTCCTCGCGCAAGGCGGATGGATCCTTGGACTTCCCGCGGCGCTGCTTGGAGGTCGGTTCGACGCCCTGGATCATGGGGGCCCTCTCGCTGCTGTCCTGATGGGCTATCTGCCGGTATTCGCGGCGGCAGCCTCAACTTGGCAGATACGCGGGAGACGGCGCGCCCGCAAGCGCACCCAAGCAGCCGGACAGGTCGTAAGTAATTGATGCTGCATTGCAGCAGGAGATTTTTCGTCCACCTTTCCATCATTCTTCAATGAAAGGGGAAAGGCGGCCCTATCTATACATTTAAACTTCTAGATGACCGGCGCGAAGACTTGGCGGATGCCACACCATGTCTTTGTGCGACGCACAAGAGCCTTCCCGGGCGCGCCATGAGGCCCGCCCGGACGCGGATGGATCAGAACAGGCGCTCGTTGGGTCCGTAGGGGATCACGATCTCGTCCTTGCCCACGACGTTCAGCAGGGCGCGCGCCCGCTCGTCGAGCATGTCGCGATCCAGGTGTTCGGCGCGCAGCCCGGCGACCCTGCGGTCCATGGCGTCCCGCTCGGCCTCGGCGAGGCGGAGTTCGGCCCTCGCATCCTCGATCTGGGCCATGCGCACGGCCCTGGCCTCCGTGCCGCGCGAACCGCTGATCGCGTGATGGGCGAAATAGGCGCAGATGGCCAGGAAGACCGCCGGCAGCACAGCCCCCTGCAGGCGTCTCTTGATCGACTTCAACATGGTTGATCGCCCCCCCGAGCGATGAAAACCCCTCAACAGGCACGAGAAAACACTCGCACATGCAAACGTGCAAGGGATTCAAGGCGCAAGGAATGGTTTCGCGGTGCCGGTGTGTCCCCGCCGCCCTTTCCGGGAAGGACGGGCGCGGCGGCGGGGCCTGCCGGAAGGCGGTACGGGGCACCCGGAGGGGCGCCCCGCGGCGCGATCAGCCGCGCGGCAGCACGGAGCGGCCGGCGTAGCGGGCGGAGGTGCCCAGGCCGCCCTCGATGCGGATCAGCTGGTTGTACTTGGCCAGCCGGTCGGAGCGGGACAGCGAACCCGTCTTGATCTGCCCGCAATTGGTGGCCACGGCGAGGTCGGCGATGGTGGCGTCCTCGGTCTCGCCGGAACGGTGGGACATCACCGCCTTGTAGCCGGCGCGGTGGGCCATCTCGACGGCCTCCAGCGTCTCGGTCAGCGAGCCGATCTGGTTCACCTTCACCAGGATCGCGTTGCCGACGCCCTGCTCGATGCCCTGGCGCAGACGCTCCGGGTTGGTGACGAAGAGGTCGTCGCCCACCAGGTTGCACTTGGCGCCCAGCTTCTCGGTGAGGAGCTTCCAGCCCTCCCAGTCGTCCTCGGCGCAGCCATCCTCGATCGAGACGATCGGGAACTTGCCGCACAGTCCGGCCAGGTAATCGACCATGCCGGCGGCGTCGAGCTTCTTGCCCTCGCCTTCCATGTCATAGACGCCGTTCCTGAAGAACTCGGTCGAGGCGCAGTCCAGCGCGAACATGATGTCCTCGCCGACGCGATGACCGGCCGCCTCGCAGGCCTGGGCGATGAAGCCCAGCGCTTCCTCGGCCGACTTCAGGTTCGGCGCGAAGCCGCCCTCGTCGCCGACATTGGTGTTGTGCCCGGCGTCGTGCAGCTTCTTCTTCAGCGCGTGGAAGACCTCGGCGCCGATGCGGACGGCATCGGCTTCCGTGCCGGCGGAGACCGGCATGATCATGAATTCCTGGATGTCGATCGGGTTGTCCGCGTGCTGGCCGCCGTTGATGATGTTCATCATCGGCACCGGCAGGGTGCGGGCGAAGACGCCGCCGACATAGCGGTAGAGCGGCAGGCCCAGATCGGCGGCCGAGGCCTTGGCCACGGCGAGCGACACGGCCAGGATCGCGTTGGCGCCGAGGCGGCCCTTGTTGGGGGTGCCGTCGAGCTCGATCATGGTCTCGTCGATCTTGACCTGCTCGGTCGATTCCATGCCCGAGATGGCGTCGAAGATCTCGCCCTCGACATTGGCGATGGCCTTGGCCACGCCCTTGCCGCCATAGCGGGACTTGTCGCCGTCCCGCAGCTCCACGGCCTCATGGGCACCGGTCGAGGCCCCCGAGGGGACGGCGGCGCGGCCGGCGGCGCCGGAATCCAGCACCACATCGACTTCGACCGTGGGATTGCCGCGCGAGTCGAGGACCTCGCGCGCGATGATATCGGCGATGGCAGCCACGGCAGGTATCCCTCTGTTGATGTCCCGGTTATGGCGCATAGGGTGCCCTTCCGCCCAGGGCAAGGGGGGGCGGGGCCTCCACCGGAACGGGCCTGCGCCCGGGTTGACCGGATGGCGGCGGGCCTGTCCCAATGCGCGGCTTCGCGGGCCGATCGGGACCCGGCCTGGCAAGACAGGGGATGGGGAAGATGAGGCGACGCGTTCTGGCCGGGTTCCTGCTGCCCCTCCTCCTGCTGCCCGCGCTGCCCGCCCTGCCACAGGGTGTCCCCGGCATGAACCGCGACCCGATGGCGATCCGCGCGGGGCGCTACCGGCTGGATTCCACGCATGGCCGCATCACCTGGGCGGTGAACCACTTCGGCCTGTCCATCTATCGCGGGCAGATCACGGGCATCGAGGCGCGGCTGGTGCTCGATCCCGCGAACATCGCCGGCACCGTGCTGGAGGTGACGGTGCCGATCGACGGATTGCGGACCAGCGATGCGGATCTCGACCGGCACCTGCGGACACCGGATTTCTTCGACCTGTCCCGCTTCCCGCAGGCCCGCTTCGTGGCGGAGAAGGTGGAGCGGACGGGGGATCGCGGTGCCCGGGTGCATGGGCGGCTGACCCTGCACGGGGTGACGAAGCCGGTGACGCTGCGCGTCGCCTTCAACGCCGCCGGGGTGCATCCGGTGAGCAGGCTCTACACGCTGGGCTTCGACGGCAAGGCGACGATCCGGCGCTCGGAATTCGGCATGACCGGCTACCTGCCCGCCGTGGGCGACGAGGTGTCGCTGGAGCTGGAAGGGGAATTCCAGCTCCAGGAGTAGAAGGTCAGTCCGGTTTGGCGAGCCGGTCGAACGCCATCAGCCGCTCGATCAGCGCCGGCATCTCCCGGATCGGGATCATGTTCGGCCCGTCGCTGGGCGCGTGGTCCGGATCTTCGTGGCACTCGATGAAGACCGCCGCCACGCCGACCGCCACCGCCGCCCGGGCCAGGACCGGGGCGAATTCCCGCTGCCCGCCCGAGGAGGTCCCCTGCCCGCCCGGCTGCTGCACCGAATGGGTGGCGTCGAAGACCACCGGGAAGCCGGTGGCCGCCATGATCGGCAGGGCCCGCATGTCGGAGACCAGGGTGTTGTAGCCGAAGGAGGCGCCGCGCTCGCAGAGCATCACCTGGTCGTTGCCAGTGGAGGCCAGCTTGGCCGCCACGTTGCGCATGTCCCAGGGCGCCAGGAACTGGCCCTTCTTCACGTTCACCGGCTTGCCCGTCCGCCCCGCCGCCAGCAGCAGGTCGGTCTGGCGGCAAAGGAAGGCCGGGATCTGCAGGCAGTCCACCGCCTCCGCCGCCGGGGCGCATTGCGCGGGGTCATGCACATCGGTCAGCACGGGCAGGCCGGTGGCCTCCCGCACCTCGGCCAGGATGGCGAGCCCTTCCGCCATGCCGATGCCGCGGGCGGCATTGGCGCTGGTCCGGTTCGCCTTGTCGTAGGAGGACTTGTAGATCATCCCCACCCCGGCCTTCTCCGCCATCTCCCGCAGGGCATGGGCGGTTTCCAGCGCATGGGCGCGGGATTCGATCTGGCAGGGGCCGGAGATGAAGGCGAGAGGCCGGTTGTTGGCGATCTCCGCCACCCGGCTGCCCGGGGCGCCGACGCGGACGGTGATCATACGAGCCGCGCCTGCTTGACCGCCGCGCCCACGAAGCCCGCGAAGAGCGGGTGCGGGGCGAAGGGCTTGCTCTTCAGCTCCGGATGGAACTGCACGCCGATGAACCAGGGGTGGTCCGGCCGCTCCACGATCTCCGGCAGCACGCCGTCCGGCGACATGCCGGAGAAGCGGAGCCCGTGCTCCTCCAGCCGGTCGCGGTAGTTCACGTTCACCTCGAAGCGGTGGCGGTGGCGCTCGGTGATCTCGGCGGCGCCGCCATAGACCTGCCGCACCAGCGAGCCCTCGGCCAGGATCGAGGGATAGGAACCCAGGCGCATGGTGCCGCCCAGGTCGCTGGCCTCGTCGCGACGCTCGGTGACGTTGCCACGCCGCCATTCGGTCAGCAGGCCGACCACCGGCTCGGCGCAGGGGCCGAATTCGGTGGAGGAGGCCTCTTTCAGCCCGGCCTCGTTCCGCGCCGCCTCGATCACCGCCATCTGCATGCCGAAGCAGATGCCCAGGAAGGGGATCTTGTGCTCGCGGGCGAAGCGGACGGCCTCGATCTTGCCCTCCGCGCCACGCTCGCCGAAGCCGCCCGGCACCAGGATGCCGTGCACGCCCTCCAGCCGCTCCACCGCGCCATCGGTCTCGAAGACCTGGGCATCCACCCAGTCCAGCCTCACCTTGACGCCGTGCGCGATGCCGCCGTGGATCAGTGCCTCGTTCAGCGACTTATAGGCGTCCAGCAGGTTGGTGTACTTGCCCACCACCGCGACCTTCACCTCCCCCTCGGGGTGGTTGAGGCCGCGCACGATCCGCTGCCAGCGGGACAGGTCCGGCTCGCCATAGGCGGACATGTCGAAATGGCGCAGGACCTCCCGGTCCAGACCTTCCTCGTGATAGCTCAGCGGCACCTCGTAGATGCTGCTGGCATCCAGGGCCGGGATCACGCTCTCGGGGCGCACGTTGCAGAACAGCGCGATCTTGCGGCGCTCGTTGTCCGGGATCTGGCGGTCGCAGCGGCAGAGCAGGATCTGCGGCTGGATGCCCAGGCCCAGCAGTTCCTTCACCGAATGCTGCGTCGGCTTGGTCTTCAGCTCGCCGGCCGAGGGGATATAGGGCACCAGCGTCAGGTGGATGAAGAGGCTCTGCCGCTGGCCGAGCTCGTTGCCGAGCTGCCGCAGGGCTTCCAGGAAGGGCAGGCTCTCGATGTCGCCCACCGTGCCGCCGACCTCGACCAGCACGAAGTCGTAGTCCTCGGTCTCGGCCAGCACGCCGGCCTTGATGTGGTCGGTGATGTGCGGAATGACCTGGACCGTGCCGCCCAGGTAGTCGCCGCGGCGCTCCTTCGCGAGCACCTCCGAGTAGATGCGCCCGGAGGTCCAGGCATCCGCCTGGTTCGCGTGGACGCCGGTGAAGCGCTCGTAGTGGCCGAGATCGAGGTCGGTTTCCGCCCCGTCATCGGTCACGAAGACCTCGCCGTGCTGGTAGGGGCTCATCGTCCCCGGATCCACGTTGAGATAGGGGTCGAGCTTGCGCAGGCGGACCTTGTATCCGCGCGCCTGCAACAGCGCCGCGAGGGAGGCGGCGGCGATGCCCTTGCCGAGAGAGGAGACCACGCCGCCGGTGATGAAGATGAACCGCGTCATGGGAGGCCGTCATAACCCCTTTCGGGGGCGGCCGGCTACACGCATGGCACGCGGGAGGGCCATGCGCGGATCAAACCCGCGCGGGTGTTGAACCGCGCGGGCATCGGTGCAGGGGGCAGATCAGTTGTTCGGGACGGAAGGCCCGGACGGAGTCGCCGGCAGGGCGGGCAGGGCCGGCGGTGCGCCCGGCGCCGTGGAAGGCGCGGCGGGCGCACCACCGGGGGTGGCGGGCGCGCCGGCGGCCGGGGGCGGGTTGTTCAGGATCGAGCTGCCGCCGCTCTGGCTGGCGCCACGGTTGATCAGCGCCAGCGCCATGGCCAGCACCATGAAGAGCGTGGCCAGCACCGCGGTGGAGCGGGTCAGCAGGTTGGCGGTGCCGCGCCCGGTCATGAAGGCGCCCATCCCCTGGGAGGAGCCGATGCCGAGGCCGCCACCCTCGCTGCGCTGGAGCAGCACCACGCCGATCAGCGCGAGGGCGACGAAGAAGTGCAGGACGAGCAGGACGGTGGTCATGGTGCCCCGGCTTCTACCCGCCCCGCGTGGCCGTTGCTACCCCGGCCGAGCGGCCCGGCCGGGGTTTTGCGCCCAAATCCGGCCTGGGTCATCCGGCCTGGGTCATCCGGCTTGGGTCAGCCCGCCGCGCCGGCGGCGATGGCCAGGAAGTCCGCCGCCACCAGCGAGGCGCCGCCCACCAGCGCGCCATCCACATGCGGCAGGGCCAGGATCGCCTTGGCGTTGGAGGGCTTCACCGAGCCGCCGTAGAGCAGGCGGGTGCCCTGCCCCGCCTCGCCGAAGCGGGCCACCAGCTCCTGCCGCATCCGGGCATGCATGGCGGCGATGTCCGCCTCGGTGGGGGTCTTGCCGGTGCCGATGGCCCAGACGGGCTCATAGGCCACCACGCCCTTGGCCGCCGTGAAGCCGTCCGGCAGGGAGCCGGCGATCTGCCCGGCCACCACGGATTCGGCCTCCCCCGCCTCGCGCTGGGCCAGGCTTTCCCCAACGCAGACGATGGGGATCAGCCCGGCGGCGATGGCGGCCTCCGCCTTGGCCTTCACCAGCGCGTCCGTCTCGCCATGGTCGGCGCGGCGCTCGGAATGGCCGAGGATGACATAGGCGCAGCCGGCATCCGCCAGCATCGGGGCGGAAACGTCGCCGGTATGGGCGCCCTTCTCCTTGGGCGAGCAGTCCTGTGCCCCGACCGCGATGGGCTGGAAGGCGATGGCGGCGGAGGCCGCGTGGATGTGCACGAAGGGCGGGCAGACCAGCAGGTCCACGGCGCCGGTCACCTCCGCGGCCCCCTGGCGCACCGCATCGGCGAGGCCGGCGGCCTCCCGGGCGGTGCCGTTCATCTTCCAGTTGCCGGCGATCAGCGGGCGGATGCCAGGGGTCATCGAAGCCTCTCCGAATGTTTCATTCGCTCTCCCCGGCGGTATCCCGGCCGGTGGAGGTTTGGCAACTCCGCCCGCCTCCGGTAAGGCGTGCCCCCGACCCGGCGTACCGTGCCGGACCCTTCTTCTTTCGGGCGCCCCCGGGCCGCCCCAGGGACTTGCCGGACCAGATGCTCACCGCCTTCCGCCGCCTCGCCGGGACATGGTTCGCCAAGGGCCTGTTCCTGCTGCTGATCCTTTCCTTCGGCATCTGGGGGATCGAGGATGTCGTGCGCAATTTCGGCCGCGACAGCGCCGTGGCGCGCGTGGACGGACACCCGATCGAGCTGGCCGAGGCCCAGGCGGCGGCGCGGCGGCAGATGGCGCAGCTGCAGCGGCAGCTCGGCCCCGACTTCGCCATCAACGATGCCTTGCGCCAGACCGCGGCCCAGCAGGCGGTCGCGGCCCTGGTCAACCAGCGCATCGCCTCGGCGGAGTCCGACCGCATGGGCGTCGCTGCCTCCGACCAGGCGGTGCGCGACTATGTCTTCGCCATCCCGGCCTTCCAGGCGGGCGGGCAGTTCAGCCGTGCCATCTTCAACCAGTTCCTGCGCGGCAACGGGCTGGACGAGAACGGCTTCCTGGCGCTGGTGAAGCGGGAGCTGGAGCGGCAGCAGATCATCACCTCGGTCCGCGCCGGCATCCATGCCCCGGATGCGCTGGTGAAGCCCCTGCTGGCCCAGGCGGGCGAGCGCCGCGTGGTGGAGCTGGCGACCCTGCCGCTCTCGGACGCGCCGGAGCCCCCGGCCCCGACCGAGGAGCAGCTCCGCCGCTTCTGGGAGAACAACCCGCAGCAGTTCTCCACGCCGGAGCTCCGCACCGCGACCGTGGCCCGGCTGGCCGCCGAGATCGTGATGAAGGACGTCCAGGTCACGGACGAGGAAATCGCCCAGGCCTATGCCGCCGCCGGCGACCGTTTCCACACGCCGGAGCGCCGGACGCTGGAGCAGGTCCTCTTCCCCACCGGCCCCCAGGCGGAGGAAGAGGCGAAGGCCCTGGCCGCGACCTGGAAGAACGGCGCGGATTTCGCGACGATCACGGAGAAGGCCAAGGCGGAAGGCGGGCAGCCGGTGGAGCTGGGCACGCTTTCCCAGGCCGAGATCCCCGTGCCGGAACTGGTCCGCGCGGCCTTCGCCACGCCGGAGGGCGAGGTGTCGGCACCGGTGAAGTCCTCCTTCGGCTGGCACGTGCTGAAGGTGGTCAAGGTCGAGCCCCCGGCGGTGCGCGGGCTGGATCAGGCGCGCGACGAACTCCGCAACGAGCTGGCCCAGAGCAAAGCCGCCGACCTGGCCTTCGAGCGCATCAACGGCGCCGAGGACGCCCTGGCCGGCGGCGCGAAGCTGGCGGAGGCGGCGAAGCAGTTCGGCATGGAGGTCGGCACGGTGACGGTGGATGCCACCGGCCACGCCCCGGACGGACAGGCCGCCAGCCTCCCGGTGCCGGACTATGCCCGCGACGAGACCCTGGCCGCCATCTTCGCGGCGCAGCCCCGGCAGCCCGCGCGGATGGAGGAATCCAAGGCCGGGGCCGGCTTCGTGGGCGTCGAGCTGGATTCGGTTCAGCCCCCGGCCCCCCGGCCCTTCGAGCAGGTGGAGGACGCCGTCCGCGCCGCCTGGACCGAGGATGCCCGCGCCCATGCCCAGGAAGAGAAGGCGGCCGCCCTGCTCGCCGCGGTCAAGGACGGGCGCAGCCTGGAGGATGCGGCGAAGGAGGCCGGGGTGATCGCCCTGCGCAGCGATCCCTTCGGCCGCGACGGGCGCAACGAGGCCGGGCCCCGCGTGCCGCCGGAACTGCTGAACCAGATCTTCGGCACGAAGCCCAACGATGCCACCATGGTCCGCACGGCCCAGGGCTTCGCCGTGGCGCAGGTGCTGGAGGTCACGCCGGGCGACGTGGCCGATGCCTCCGCCCTGCGCGCCTTCCGCGGCCGGATCGAGAGCGGCATGGGCGACGAGCTGGAGATCCAGTACCTGAACGCCCTGCGCGACCGCACCCCGGTGCAGATCAACGAGGCGCTGCTGCCGCAGGTCGCCGGGGGGATGCCGTGATGCCGCGCGCCCCGCTTGATCACGGCGCCGGGAGGCGGAACACTGTCCGGCCATGATCCTGGCCATGATCCCCGACGCCGCCATCCCCCGCCCCCTGCCGGCCGGTCCGGGAAGGGGCCGGCCATGAGCGAGACCTCCCTCAAGCCGGTGCTGGCGCGCCTCGCCCAGGGCGAGACGCTGGACGAGGATGAGGCGGAGCGGGCCTTCGGCATCATCATGAACGGCGAGGCCACCCCGGCGCAGATCGCGGGGCTGGTGATGGCCATGCGGCTGCGGGGCGAGACGGTGGCCGAGATGGCCGGCGCCGTCCGCGCCATGCGCGCCCGCATGGTGCCCGCCGAGGTGCCGCCCGGCGCGGTGGACATCGTCGGCACGGGCGGCGACGGGGCGGGGACGCTGAACATCTCCACCGCCGCCGCCATGGTGGTCGCGGGCTGTGGCGTGCCGGTGGCCAAGCATGGCAACAAGGCCCAGTCCTCGCGCTCCGGCACGGCGGATGCCTTCTCGGCGCTGGGGGTCAATCTCGACATCCCCTTCGAGCGCATCCCGGCGGTGATCCGCGAGGCCGGGATGGTCTTCCTGATGGCGCAGCGCCATCACGCCGCCCTGCGCCACGCCGCCGGGCCGCGCGTGGAACTCGGCACCCGCACCATCTTCAACCTGCTGGGGCCGATGGCCAATCCGGGCGGCGTGACGCGCCAGATGACCGGCGCCTTCGCCCCGCAATGGCTGCGCCCGATGGCCGAGGCCCTGGGGCGCCTGGGCAGCGAGCATGCCTGGCTCGTGCACGGCCAGGGGCTGGACGAGCTGACCGTCAGCGGCCCCAGCCAGGTGGTGGAGCTGCGCGACGGGCACCTGCGGGAATTCACCGTCTCGCCGGGGGATGTGGGGCTGCCGGTCTCCCCCGTGGAGTCCCTGCGCGGCGGCGATCCGGAGCGCAACGCGGCGGCGCTGCTGGCGCTGCTGGACGGTGTCGCCAGCCCCTATCGCGACTGCGTGGTTCTGAACGCGGCCGCCGCCCTTGTGGTGGCGGGCCGGAGCGACGATCTGCGCGAGGCGGCCCGGATGGCCGCCGCATCCATCGACCAGGGCGCCGCGCGCGGCGTGCTGGAGCGCCTCCGCACCGCCACCGCACCCTGACCACCCCCGCCCCCGCGCGCCCCGGTTCGTGCAGACCCTTCCATGCAACCCGGGCGGCGGCCGGAACTTGACGAGGCGGCGTCATACGCCGCAGGAAACCGTTCCATGGACCAAGCCTCAACGCTCGCGGCCCCCGAGACCCGCAGTGCCGCCAACCGCGACATGCCCGACATCCTCGCCCGGATCATGGCCGAGAAGGCCGTGGAGGTGCAGGCGCGGATGCACGAGATCTCCCGGTCCGAGATGGAACGGCGCGCCACCGCCGCCCCGGCACCGCGCTCCTTCACCGGGGCGCTGTGCAAGTTCCTGGGCGAGGGCCGCACCGGCCTGATCGCCGAGATCAAGCGCTCCTCCCCCTCCGGTGGGCTGATCCGCCAGGATTTCTCCCCCGCGAAGCTGGCCCGGGCCTATTGCGATGCCGGCGCCGCCTGCCTGTCCGTTCTCACCGATGCGCCGCATTTCGGCGGCTCCCTCGAATACCTCGCCGAAGCGCGGGCCGCCTGCGAGCTGCCGGTGCTGCGCAAGGACTTCATGCTCGACCCCTATCAGGTCCTTGAGGCGCGGGCTGCCGGGGCCGACTGCATCCTGCTGATCATGGCCGCCATCACCGACGAGCAGGCTCATGCGCTGGAGGACACGGCGCGCAGCCTGGACATGTCCGTGCTGGCCGAGGTCCATGACGAGCGCGAGCTGGACCGGGCCCTGGGGCTGGAGACACGGCTGATCGGGGTGAACAACCGCGACCTGCGCACGCTGCGGACGGATATCGCGGTGACGGAGCGCCTCGCCCCGCTGATCCCCGCCGACCGCATCCCGGTCGGCGAGAGCGGCATCCGCACGCCCGACGACGTGCGCCGCATGGCCGCCGCCGGGGCGCGCTGCCTGCTGGTCGGGGAACACCTGCTGCGCCAGCCGGATGTGGGAGCGGCGGCCCGGGCGCTGATCGAGGCCGGTTGAGCGGCGACGAGCCGGAAGGCCCCGCAAGGGATAGCCAGGGGCCCCTCACCCATTTCGACGCGGCCGGAAAGGCCGCGATGGTCGATATCTCGGCCAAGGCGGTCACCGAGCGTCGCGCCACCGCGCGTGGCCGCGTGGTGATGCGGCCGGAAACCCTGGTGCTGATCCGCGAGGGCCGTGCCGGCAAGGGCGACGTGCTGGGCGTGGCGCGGCTCGCCGGCATCATGGCCGCCAAGCGCACCGCCGACCTGATTCCGCTCTGCCACCCCCTGCCCCTCACCTCCGTGAAGCTCGACCTGGAACCGGTGGAGCCCGATACGGTGGAGATCGCCGCCACCGTCTCCACCGCCGGGCGCACCGGGGTGGAGATGGAGGCGCTGACCGCCGCCACCGTGGCGGCCCTGACCGTCTATGACATGTGCAAGGCGGTGGACCGGGGGATGCGGATCGAGGCGGTGCGCGTGGTGCACAAGTCGGGCGGCAAGTCCGGCACTTTCGAGGCCGACTGAAAGGGTTCCAGCGAGGATGATCCCGGTTTCCGAGGCGCTGCGGCGAATCCTGGATGCGTTGTCCCCCGTCCCGGCGGAGACGGTCAGCCTGCCGGAAGCCTGGAACCGTGTCCTGGCCGCGCCCGTGGCGGCACGCCTGACCCAGCCGCCCGCTGACGTCTCGGCCATGGACGGCTATGCCGTGCGGGCCGCCGAGGCGGTGGAGGGTGCCACCCTGGCGGTAACCGGGGCCGCGCCGGCGGGCCATCCCTTCGCCGGCACGGTCGGGCCGGGCGAGACGGTCCGGATCTTCACCGGCGGCTTCGTGCCGGAAGGGGCGGACGGCATCCTGCTGCAGGAGGACGCCACCGCCGAGGGCGACCGCGTCACCGTGCGGGAAACCGTGCGCCCCGGGCGCTGGATCCGGCGGCGCGGGCTGGACTTCGCCGTTGGAGAGGAACTGCTTTCCCCCGGGCGGCAACTCACGGCGCGGGATATCGGCCTCGCCGCCGCCGCCAACCATGCCTGGCTGACCGTGCACCGCCGGCCCCGGATCGGCATCCTGGCCACGGGCGACGAGATCGCCCTGCCCGGCGACCCGCTGCCGCCGGGCGGCATCGTGTCCTCCAACGCCCATGCCCTGGCCGCCCTGGTGCGCGGCGCCGGGGGCGACCCCGTGATCCTGCCCATCGTCGGGGATGATTCCGCGGCCATCGCCATGGCGGCCGCGGCGGCGGAAGGCTGCGACCTGCTCGCCACCACAGGCGGTGCCAGCGTCGGGGAGCATGACCTCGTGCAGTCGGCACTGGGGCCGCAGGGCTTCGCGCTGGATTTCTGGCGGATCGCCATGCGTCCCGGCAAGCCGCTGATCTGGGGGCATCTGCGCGGCGTGCCGCTGCTCGGCCTGCCGGGCAACCCGGTCTCGGCGCTGGTCTGCGGCGTGCTGTTCCTGCGCCCGGCCATCGCGCGCCTCTCCGGCCTGCCCGCCGGCCCCGCGCCCACCCGGCTGGCCCGGATCGGACGCGACCTGCCGGAGAACGACCGGCGGGAGGACTATCTGCGCGCGAGCCTGGAGGCCACGGGCGCGGACCTGCCCGTCGCCACCCCCTTCGCCGCGCAGGACAGCTCGATGCTCAAGACCCTGGCCCGTGCCGATGCGCTGGTGCTGCGGGCGCCGCACGCCCCGGCCCTGGCGGCGGGCGGGACGGTGGAAATCATCGACCTCGCGGCGCTCGGGGTCTGAACCGGCCCCTCCCTGACCCTTCCGTGATGGCGGAACACCTGTGGAATCCGGGGATAAACTTGACGACAAGCCAGGAACTTATCTAGAACAAGCAGATAACGTTTCCTCTTTGTTCGCCGCCCGGTTGGGAGATGCGCCATGCTAACGCGGAAGCAGCACGAGCTTCTCGTCTTCATCGACCGGCACCTGCGCCAGACCGGCTTCTCGCCCTCTTTCGAGGAGATGAAGGAGGCCCTCAACCTGCGCTCGAAGTCCGGCATCCACCGCCTGATCACGGCGCTGGAAGAACGCGGCTTCCTCAAGCGCCGCGCGCACCGGGCCCGGGCGCTGGAGGTGGTGCGGCTGCCCGACAGCCTCGCCCCCGGCAAGACGCCGTCCCGCGCGGCAGCGGCGGGCCCCGCCGGATCGTCCGGTGGCGCCTCCAACGTCATCCGTGGCAACTTCGCGCCGAACCTGGCGGGGGTGCCCTCCCCGGCCGAGCACAGCGTCGTGCAGCTCCCGCTCTATGGCCGCATCGCCGCCGGCCAGCCGATCGAGGCGCTGCGCGACACCGGCGGCAGCGTGGAGGTCCCGGCCTCGCTGCTCACGGGCGGCGAGCACTATGCGCTGGAGGTCTCCGGGGATTCGATGGTCGAGGCCGGAATCCTCGACAGTGACACGGTGATCATCCGCCGGGGCGATACGGCCGAGAACGGCACCATCGTCGTGGCACTGGTGGACGATGCGGAGGTCACGCTGAAGCGCCTCCGCCGCAAGGGCAATTCCATCGCCCTGGAGCCCGCCAATGCCAGCTACGAGACGCGGATCTTCGGCCCCGACCGGGTGAAGGTCCAGGGCACGCTGGTCGGGCTGCTGCGCCGCTACTGATCCTCGCCGGGGAGTTCTTCCGGCGGCTCCGCGGGTTCGGCGGCCATGTCCGGCCCGCCTTCATCCTCCCTGGCCGGGGCCTCGCGCGGCCTCGGCTTCGGGACAGGCGGCACCCAGGGGCGCTCGCCCCGCAGCATCCGGTCCGAAACCACCCTTGCCCCGTCGGGGGCCAGGAACACGGCCTGGGCGCCGTCGCGCCAGACGCTGAAACGGTCCACCACCAGCGGCGAGGTCCGGCCGGCACGGCAGCGGCCCCGGATCGGCTCGGCCGAGACCAGCGCCGCGACGCTGTCGCACCAGGGCTCCATCCGGATCGGCGGCGGCGCCACGCCCCGGCGCGTCTTCACCTTGCGCAACAGGGCGATCGCCGGCCCCCCCGGATGGGGCCGCAGTAGGCAGTGGCCGGCGGCGCAGCTCAGCCCGGCCGCCACGTTCTCCCCTTCCTCCGGCAGCGGCGCGAAGCCCGCCTCCCCCCAGTCGCGCAACCAGCTGTCACGGGTGAAGCCGTTGCTGCCCGAGCCACGCGCCAGGAAGACGCCTTCGGGGCTGCGATAGGCGATCAGCCGCGCATCGGCCGAGACCAGCAGGTCGGGCCGCGGCACCAGCGGGGCGGAGAACAGGCCGAACAGGATCAGCGGCACCCCCGCCCAGCGCCAGCGCGTGCGCCAGAGGCAGAGCCAGATCATCCCGAAGCTCGCCAGCAGCAGGCCCCAGGCGGGAATCGGCGGCGCGATGGCGGTGGCGCCGGGCCAGGACGCGACGCGGCGGGCCGTGGCCAGCACGAGGTCGGTGCCCCAGCCCATCGGCACCAGCGCCAGCCATTCCAGGCGGAAGGGCATCAGCAGCACCGCCAGCATCCCCGCCGGCATCACCAGCAGCGACGTCACCGGCACCGCCACCGCATTCGCCACCACGCCATAGAGCTGGAGCCGGCCGAAATGGTGCAGGCCATAGGGCGTGGTGGCCAGCCCGGCGAGCAGCGAGGTGAGGGTCAGGCCGAGCACCGCCACCAGCCCCCGCCGCCAGGCCTCGCCCTGCCCCCGCAGGCGGTCCAGCGGCCCGCGCATCGCCTCCCACCCCGCGATCAGCGCCAGCACGGCGGCGAAGCTCATCTGGAAGGAGGGGCCGAGCAGCGCCGCCGGCTGCCAGGCCAGCACCAGCGCGGCGGCCAGGGCCAAGGCGCGCAGCGACACCACCCGCCGCCCCAGCAGCACCGCCACCGTGGCCAGGGCGGCCATGGCCAGGGAACGCAGCATCGGCACCTGCGATCCGGTGAGCACCGTATAGGCCGTGCCGAGCAGCAGCCCCGCCGCGGCCGCCACGGACTTGCTGTCCGCCCGCAGGGCCAGGGGCGGCACCAGCGCCACCAGCAGCCGCACCACGCTCATCCCCAGGCCGATCACGATGGCCACGTGCAGGCCGGACACGGAGAGCAGATGGGCGAGGCCGCTGTCGCGCATCGCCGCCACGGCCTCGTCCGGGATGGGCGTCTGGCTGCCGGTGAGCATGGCGCTGGACACGGTGCTCGTCGCACCGCTGCCAAGCACGGCGAGGACGCGCTGTTCCAGCAGGCTCCGCAGCCCGGAGAAGCCGCTCCCGCCCGGTGAGGACGGCGCCGCCTCCAGCCGCTCCACGGGCGCCAGGGCCGAGGCGCTGCCGGCACTGCCGTCGAAGAAGGCGGATCGCTGGTAGTCCCAGGCACCGGGGGCCGAGGGCGGCGGCGGCGGCCGCAACAGGGCGCGCACCCGCAGCCGGTCGCCCGGCGAGATCGGCGTCTCGTCGCCCTTCTTCAGCCGGAGGCGCAGGCTGCGCTCCAGCGCCGGCTGTCCCTCGCCGGGGGTCGCCCCGGTCAGCAGGACGCGTCTTCCGCCCGGCAGGCGTTCGACCGAATCCACGCTCCCCACCAGGATCACCGCCCGGCGCGGCAGGTCCGGCACGGGCGGCAGGCTGACCCGGGCCCAGAGGGCGATGGAGAAGCCCAGCGCGACGGTCCCGGCCAGGCCCAGCAGCAGGGCGGGCAGCGGCGCCCGCCGACGCAGCCAGAGCGCCGGGAGCAGCAGGGGCGCGGGCAGCCACAGCCAGGCCTCGGAAGGTTCCCGCGACAGGGCGAAGTACAGGAGGATCCCGGTGCCGAGGGCGACGGCGAACCAGGGTGGCACGCGACTCCACTCGGCCTGCAACAGGGCCTGGAACCCGTCGCGCAGGCGCGTGGCGAGGCCGGTCCGGGCCTGCCGGTCCGGGGCGAGGAGAAAGGTGGAGGACAACAACCCAAGGTTGTTTCATTCCGGGTCAGAGCGCAACTCTCCGTGATCGGATCACCTCCGGCCCGGCCCAGGGCCGTCACGTCCGCGCCGCATTCCAGCGACAGCGGCGCGCCGTCTTCAAACCCGTCCGGACAGGGTGCTAATCAGCCGGAATGACCGTCCGCACGCGCTTCGCGCCCTCCCCCACGGGCTACCTCCATATCGGGGGCGCCCGCACCGCCTTGTTCAACTACCTCTTCGCCAAGCACCATGGCGGGCAGTACCTGCTGCGCATCGAGGACACGGACAAGGCACGCTCCACGCCGGAAGCGGTGCGGCAGATCCTGGAAAGCCTGGAATGGCTCGGCCTCTCGCCCGACGAGCCGCCGGTGATGCAGTCGGCCCGCGAGGCGCGGCACGCCGAGGTGGCGCGGCAGCTCCTGGCCGAGGGCAAGGCCTATCTCGCCTTCGACACGGCCGAGGAACTGGCCGCGATGCGCGAGCAGGCGATGAAGGAGGGCCGCCCGCCCCGCTACGATGGCCGCTGGCGCGACCGCGACCCGTCCGAGGCGCCGCCGGGCATGGCCGGTGCCGTGCGCATCAAGGCGCCGCGCGAAGGGGAGACGGTGATCCGCGATCTCGTGCAGGGCGAGGTCCGGGTGAACAATGCCGAGCTGGACGACATGATCATCCTGCGTTCGGACGGCACGCCGACCTATCAGCATGCCGTGGTGGTCGATGACCACGACATGGCGATCACGCATGTGATCCGCGGCGACGACCACCTGACCAACACCTTCCGCCAGATCATGATCTATGACGCGATGGGCTGGGACCGGCCGGACTTCGCGCATATCCCGCTGATCCATGGCGCCGACGGGGCGAAGCTGTCCAAGCGCCACGGCGCGGTGGGCGCGCTGGAGTTCCGCGACCAGGGGCTGCTGCCGGAGGCGGTGTGCAACTATCTGCTTCGCCTCGGCTGGGGCCATGGCGACGAGGAGATCGTGCCGCGCGACCGCGCCATCGCGCTCTTCGAGCTCAGCGATGTGGGCCGCTCGGCCAGCCGCATGGACTATACCAAGCTGGCGCATGTGAACGGCGTCTATATCCGCGATGCCGATCCCGACCGGCTGGCGCGGGAGGTGATGGCGCGCCTCGCCCGGCGGGGCCTGCCGATCGACGACACCGGCGCGGCACGGGTCCGCGCCCTGGTGCCCAGCCTGCAGCCCCGCGCCCGCACGCTGGAGGAGATGGCCGACGGCGCCGCCTTCGTGCTGGAGCGTCCCGAGCCCGACGCGAAGGCGGCCGGGCAGCTCACCGGGGAATCGCGGGAGCGGCTCGCCATCCTGGCCGGGGCGCTGGAGACGGTGGCCTGGGACGGCCCGGCGCTGGAAACGCTGCTGCGCGAGCAGGCCGAGGCGCAGGCCGTGAAGCTCGGTGCCCTGGCGCAGCCGCTGCGCGCGGCGCTGACCGGGCGCACCCAGTCGCCGCCGATCGACGCGGTGCTGCTGGCCCTGGGCCGCGAGGAGAGCCTGCGCCGCATCCGGGCCGCCTGAACCGCGCCATCCCTCCCGCCCCTCTGCCGGGAGGGATGGCGCGCCCGTGTGTGTGGCAGGCCCCCGCGCAGCCTCGCTCCTAGTGGAGCCTGCCGATGCCCGCATCCCCGCCCGGATGGACGGGGCAGGACGCCGGGAAAGGCATGTCCCCGGCCGCGAGCAGTTCCTCGTGCGGAAGAAGCGCGCCGAGGAGCCGCTCCACCACCATCCGGGTTTCCGCGCGGGCGCGGATCAGGGGCAGGCGCGGCCGGCTGTCGGATAGCCGCAGCCTCTCCAGCCCCGCCTTCAGGAGCACAGGATTGCTTTCCGCGAAAAGCGCCTCGTGCAGCGGTGAAAGGCTCTGGTGCAGCGCGGCGAGCATCCCGGTGTCACGGGCCGTCCAGGCCCGGTACTGGGCGGTGCAGAGCGCCGGCAGCAGGTTGGCGGTGACCGAGATGCACCCCGCCCCGCCCGCCAGCAGATGCGGCACGGCGGTGGCGTCGTCGCCCGAGAACTGCGGGAAATCCCCGCCGCAGAGTCGGCGCAGCCGCGCCGGGCGGCCGATATCCGCCGTGGCGTCCTTGAAGGCCTGGACCAGCCCGTCGTCGCGCAGGGAGGCCACGGTCTCGTCGGCGATGGCGACACCCGTCCGCGATGGCACGTCATAGAGGATGAGCGGCAGGCCGCTGACGGCGGCCACGGCCCGGATATGGGCGCGGATGCCATCCTGGCTTGGCCGGATATAGGGCGGAGCGGCACAGAGCAGGCCCGTCGCGCCGCCCCGGGCTGCGGTGGCGGCGAGTTCCACCGCGGCCTGGGTGCAGCCGCCGCCGATGCCGGCGACCACCTCCGCCCGGTGGCCGACCGCCTCGGACACGACGCGCAGCGCCCTGGCCTGCTCGACAGGCGTCATCGCGGCCGCCTCGCCGGTGCTGCCGCAGACCACCACGGCGGAGGCGCCGCGCGTGACGCAGCGTTCCGCCAGCCGGGCCAGGGCCGCTTCGTCCAGCTCCCCGTCGCCGGGGCGGAAGGGCGTGGCCAGGGCTGGAATCCAGCCCTCCAGACGGGGCAGGAGATGTGCTGAGGCTTGACGCATCATCGTCATTCCTCAGCGGACCGGCGGACGGCCTGACAGCGGCGTGTGCAGGCGGCAGGTCACCACCACCGCACCATCCGGCCCGGACGCGGCATGCACGGCCCTGAAGCCATCGCTGCGCAGGCGCCGGACCAGGGAGAGGGCCGCGCTCCGCGCCTTTTCGCCGAGCAGGCGCAGGGCCAGGCGGCCACCGGACGCGCCATCGGCCAGGGCGTGGCGGGCGGACCGGGCCACCGACAGGGCCTCGTCCTCGCTGTGCAGGTGGGGCGCCACCACGACCTCGGCCGCGGCGGGATACGCCGGGGGGTCGGTGAGGCATGTGGCCGAACGGCAGCCCCGGCGCACCGTGGCACAGAGCAGATCCGCGCTGCTGCCGCCGATGATCAGCACGCGGTCATGCGGCTGTGTCTCCACCGCGTCGAGCAGATCGCCGGCCGGCGCCGCGCCGGGAGCGATCATGCGCCGCAGCCGCGCGGGACGGCTGAGCAGAGCCAGGGGAAGCGGAGCCTCCGGGCGCGTGGAAGCCTGGGAGGGCCGGGGCGCGGGCGCCGCCATGCGTGTGTTTGGCATGAGGGAAGAATAGGTCTGGCTGCGTAAAGACGATATTCGCCGCATGGGCTGCCCGCATAAAGAACACGTAAAAACCGCGATGCGAATGAGCCACGCCACCAAGTCATCTGCCGGATGCGTCATTTGGGGACGCGAGCAAACCGCCGGCACCCGGTGCCGTCTTTTTCCGGGTGGGTTCAGTCCACTATCGGCGGCAGGTTCCGCTCCCAGGGTGGCTCAGGCACCCAGGCCCGGGCCAGGAAATCGACCATGGCCCGTGTCTTGGCGGGCGCCTGCCGCCCCGCCCCCGCCGGCAGGGGTGGCTGCACCGCATGGATGCCAAGCCAGCCCATGGGGGGATGGTCCAGCGCGATCCCGACCAGCCGGCCATCCCGCAGGGCCTCGTCCAGCAGGAAGACCGGCTGGTAGATCAGCCCCTGCCCGGCGATCGCCGCCTCGCGCAGCGCATCGCCGTTGTTGGCGCGGAGGCTGCCGCCGACCGGCACCGAGACCTCCCCGCGCGTGCCGAACACCCAGCGTTCCGCTCCGACCGCCTCCGACAACGTGTAGCCGAGGCAGGCATGGCGCCGCAGTTCCTCCACGCGCGCAGGGATGCCCCGCGCTTCGAGGTAGGAGGGAGCGCCGCAGACGATCATGCGGACCGGCGCCAGGCGCCGCGCCACCAGGCTGCTGTCGCCCAGGCGGCGGATGCGGATGGCGAGGTCCCAACCCTCCTCCACCAGATCCACCAGACGGTCGTTCAGGCCCAACTCCACGGTCACGCGCGGATGCAGGCGGCCGAACGCCGCCAGCAGGGGCGCCACATGCCGCGTGCCGAAGGAGACCGGTGCGTTCAGCCGCAGCAGGCCGCGCGGCTCCAGCCGGTCGGCGGAAACGGCGCGCTCGGCCTCCTCGATCTCCGGCAGCAGGCGCAGGCAGGAATCGAGGAAGCTACGCCCGGCCTCGGTGAGGGAGAGCCGGCGGGTGGTGCGGTGGAGGAGCCGCACACCCAGGCGTTCCTCCAGCGCCGCGACATGCTTGGTCACCATGGTCTGGGAAAGGCCGAGGGCGCGGGCGGCGGCGGAGAAGCTGCCCATCCCAGCCACCCGGGCGAAGACCTCCATCCCCGTCACGCGGTCCAGCATGGATCTCACTCTCCTGGTATGAAGTGAGTTCCGGAATAGCGGGATTATCGCACGGCTGGCGAGGGTGCATCTCCCCCGGCAACGATCCTCCAACGGAGACCCCTCCCCTGATGACCGACGCCCGCACCGCCCCCTGGGCCGCCCTCCTGCTCCGGCTATCGCTCGGCGTGCTGTTCCTGGCCCATGCCGGGCTGAAGATCTTCGTCTTCACCCCCGCCGGCACGGCCGCCTTTTTCGGCAAGCTCGGCCTGCCGCCGGCGCTCGCCTATGCCACCATGACTGTCGAGGTGCTCGGCGGCGTGGCGCTGATCCTCGGCGTCTGGGCCCGCCTGGCGGCGCTGGTGCTGATCCCCGTCCTGCTCGGCGCCATCTTCAGCGTGCACGGCGCCAACGGGTTCTTCTTCACCAATGCCGGCGGCGGCTGGGAATTTCCCGCCTTCTGGGCCCTGGCCCTCTTCGCCCAGGCCCTGCTGGGCGATGGCGCCCTGGCGCTGAAGCCGACCCCGCTGCCCGCCGCGGCGCGCCTGCCGGCGCATGCCTGATGAAACGGGGGTGCGGGCTGCCTTCCCCGGCGGCCCGTCCCCCACGGATACGGAGACACGGATCATCATGACCACCCCTGCCCCCCGCCAGCCCGTGATCTTCATCCCGCATGGCGGCGGCCCCTGCTTCTTCATGGACTGGCCGAAGACCTGGGACCGGATGGCGGAGCACCTGCGCGGCATCCCGCAGCGCCTGCCCGCGCGGCCGAAGGCCATCCTGGTCGTGTCTGGCCACTGGGAAACGGCGATGCCCACCGTCACCACCGGCACGCGGCCGCCGCTGATCTTCGACTACTACGGCTTCCCGCCGCATACCTACGAGCTGCGCTACCCGGCCCCCTGTTCGCCGGAACTGGCGGCGCGGGTGCGGGAGCTGCTGGGGCAGGCCGGGATCGAATCCGCCGGAGATGACGCGCGCGGCTTCGACCATGGCGTCTTCATCCCGTTCCTGCTGGCCTTCCCGGAGGCCGAGATCCCGGTGGTGGAACTGTCCGTGCGCGACGATCTGGACCCGGCGGAGCATCTCGCCCTGGGCCGGGCACTGGCGCCGCTGCGGGACGAGGGCGTGCTGATCGTGGCGACCGGCATGACCTATCACAACCTGCGGCACTTCATGCGGCCGGATGGCGTGAACGACGAGGTCTCGGTGGTCTTCGACGACTGGCTCGGAGAGGCCGTGACCGCGGCGCCCGCGCAGCGCGACCGGCTGCTGCTGGGGTGGGAACAGGCCCCCGGCGCCCGTGCCTGCCACCCGCGCGAGGAGCACCTGATCCCGCTGCTCTTCGCCGCGGGAGCCGCCGGGGAGGATATCGGCCAGCGCGACTACCACGACCGGGTGATGGGCAAGGCGCTGTCCGGCTTCCGCTTCGGGTGAGCGGGCTGGGGGTGCCCTGCCCCCCTCGCGTCAGCCCGTGGCGGTGACGCGCCAGACCGTGTTGCCGCTGTCATCGGCCACCAGCAGGGCGCCCGCCGCATCCATGGCGACGCCGACCGGGCGGCCATTGACCTGCCCGGTTTCCGGATCGGCCATGAAGCCGGTGAGGAAATCCCGCGCCGGGCCGTTCGGGCGCCCGTTGGCGAAGGGCAGGTAGATGACGCGGTAGCCGGCGAAGGCCGCGCGGTTCCAGGAGCCGCGCTGGCCGATGAAGGCACCGCCGCGCCACTCCGCCGGGAAGGCACTGCCGGCCGAGAAATCCAGCCCGAGCGAGGCCGTGTGCGGCCCGAGCGCATAATCCGGCACGATGGCGCGGGCCACCATCTCCCGCTCCCGGTTGCCCATGCGATCCCGCAGGCGCGGGTCGGCGTGCTGCCCGAAATAGCTGTAGGGCCAGCCGTAGAAGCCGCCCTGCCGCACATGGGTCAGGTAGTCGGGCACGAGGTCGTCGCCGATGTTGTCGCGCTCGTTCACCACGGTCCAGAGTTCGCCCGAGCCGGGTTCCCAGGCCATGCCGACGGGGTTGCGCAGCCCGCTGGCGAAGAGGCGCTCGTTCGAGCCGTCCAGGTCCACCCGCAGGATGCAGGCGCGGCGCCGTTCGTTCTCCAGCCCGTGCTCGGCCACGTTGCTGCCGGAACCCACGCTGATGAAGAGGCTGCGCCCGTCCCGCGCCGGCAGCAGGTTGCGCGTCCAGTGGTTGTTGTAGCCGCCGGCCGGTAGGTCGAGGATCTTCTCGCCCCGCGCCGTGATCTTCCCGCGCCCGCCATTCCAGGGAAAGCGCAGCAGCCCGTCGGTGTTGGCGACGAAAAGCGTGTCGCCCAGCACCGCCATGCCGAAGGGGCGGTTCAGCCCGTCCAGCAGCACCAGGCGTTCCGCCGCGGCGCCGTCACGGCCCTGGCCCCGCAGCAGGGTGATCCGGTTGGCGCGCGGCGCCTCCGCCACCAGCACCTCGCCGCCCGGCAGCGGGAGGATCATGCGCGGGTTGTCGAGTCCGGTGCCATAGGCCGCCACCGTGAAGCCCTGGGGCGCCCGTGGCGTCCGCCCGGCGGGCCAGCCGCCGCCATGGGAGCGGTTGACCACGCGGTGCGCCGTGTTCGGCGAGGGCAGGTCCGGCTGCGGCCCCATGCCCGGGAGCTGGCCCGGACCCTGCTGGGCCAGGGCACGGGCGGCGAGACCGCCGGCGGCGGCCCCTCCGGCCAGGGCGAGGAGGAGATGGCGTCGAAGCGTCATGGGCGGTCGGCTCCTGTCGCGGCCGCGTCCCGGCGGCGGTGGTATTCCCAACGGAACGCCGGACGGGGCGGAACGCTTCGGAGGCTGGCGCCTCAGCGCTCCCCCTGCCCTCCGGCGGCAGGCGAGGGCGAGCCGGGCGCGGGCACGATGCGGCAGGCCGCGGCGGCGGCACGGGCCAGGGAGAGCATGCGCCGCGCCGCGACGGCTCCGGTGGCGGCCTCGCCCGCCAGCTTCTCCACCAGCGGGTTGGACACCACCGCGCGCGTCGCCGCATCGGCCAGGACGTTGGTGGCCGCGACCGTGGCAGCGGAGAAGGCCGAGCGGCGCAGCAGCGCCACCGTGCCCGCGATGCCGGGGCGCAGCCCGTGCAGCGCCGCGACCTGCCGCACCAGCCGCACCGCGCGCCAGCCGAAGACGAGGGCATCCCAGGCGGGGGACGGGCTGATGGCGGTGGCGGCGAAAGCCTGCACCGCCGCCGTGCGGCCCAGGCTGATGGCCTGGGCATCGAGGGCGCGCAGCGGCCCGGCCTCCAGCAACGCGCGCAGGGTCGGGATGTCCGGCGCCTCGCGCAGCGCCGGCAGGATGTCACGGGCGGCGGGCACCCGCGCCGCCCAGCGGATCACATCCGCCTTGGCGCGGCCGAGGTCGCCGGTGGCCAGGGCCTCCCGCGTCCGGTCCACCGCGTCCAGCGCGGCCAGGGCGCGGACCTCCCGCAGCCCGGCCCAGAAGATCAGGCCGAAGCCGAAGACCGCGACCAGCAGGGTGAGGCCGCCCAGGACCGGGCCGCGCGCGAACTGCGAGGCGACGAAATTCGCCGCGTCCAGCATCGACAGGCCCAGGATCAGCGAGGAGACGCCGGTTGCCGCGAGGCTGAGGCTGGACCAGCCGCCAATACGCGGCTCCGCCACCGGCACCACCGCCTGTTCCCAGCGCAGGTCCAGGCGCTCGTCGGGGCGGGATGGCGCCTCGTCTTCCAGGATGACGCGCGGGCCGGCGGGCGGGGTCCTCGGGTCGCTCACAGCAGGTCTCCGATCAGGCTGGCCAGCAACCGGTCCAGCCCCAGATGCGGAACGCCGGAATGGCCGCCCGGCTCCAGCCTCGGCGGACGGAAGACCGGCATGGCGAAATAGGGCGCGCTCCAATAGGCCTCGTCCGGCCGTTTCGCGGGCACCTGCCCGGGATCGACCCGCGCCCAGCGCCCGGTTTCCAGCAGCACGCCGCGCACGGCGGGCACGGCATGGCCATCGCGCTCAGCCAGCGTGTCCTCCGTGCAGCGGAGCGCGGCGATGGCCTGCACCGAGACCTCCGCGCCCGCCGCCAGGACGCGGGCGCGCGGCGCGGAGACGAGGTCGCCCAGCAGCGCCGCGAGGTTCTCCCGCGAGGCCTCCGGCACATGGTCCGCCTTGGTCGCGGCGAAGGCGACATGGGACACGCCGGCCCCGGTGATCCAGTCGAGCCAGGAGCCGCCATAGCGCAGGCTCTCGGCGATGGCGGCCAGGGATTCCGCCGTGTCGTCGAAGGATTCGCGCCCGGCATGCAGCGCGCCGAGCACATCCACCAACACCGCCTGACGGTCGAAGCGGCGGAAGACCGGCTCGAAGAAATGCGCCCGCTGGTCCTGGAGATAGGCGTCGTGGCGGCGGGCGAGCAGCGCCGCCATCTCCCCGCCCCGCGCGGCCTCCGGCAGCGGAAAGAACCAGAGCAGCGGCGTTTCCCCGCGCGGACCGGGATTCAGCACCCGGCCGGGCTGGAGGAAGCGCAGGCCCAGCTCGTCGCGGCAGTGGCGCAGCGCGTCGCGGTAGAGCACCCAGCCACGGCGGACCAGCGCCTCCTCCGCCGTGGCGGCGGGCGGCAGGGCGCGGGCGAAATCCAGGAAGGCGCGCACCGGCTCGGCCCGGATGCGTTCCAGCCTCGCCAGCGTGGCATCGGACCAGCCGGCATGGCTGCCGTTGAACATCGGCAGGTCCAACAGCCACTCGCCGGGATAGTCCAGCAGTTCCAGCGTCACCTGCCGGTCGGGCAGGAGCTGCCCCCAGAAGTTCCGGCGCCGGATGGTGAGCGCCAGGGACAGGGTCGAGAGGTCCTCGGTCCGCGCCGGCCATTGCGGCGGGTCGGCGGCGAGGGATTCCAGATGCGCCAGCGCGTCGAAGCGCGGCGTGTTCTCGGTGCCGGCGGGAACGAGCTGGACGGAGAGGAGACGGCCGCCGGCCGCCTCCTCCAGCGCCGGCAGGGTGCGGGCGCGCGAGCCCGCCGCCAGCAGGTTGGCCACCAGCGAGGTCAGCATCACCGTCTTGCCGGCCCGCGACAGGCCGGTGACGGCGAGCCGCACCTTGTCCCGCCCGGCGAGCGAGCGGGCGGCATCCTCGGTCCCGGCCAGGACGTCCCGCCACAGGCGGCCGGGCGTCCCGGTCAGCACGTCCAGGGGCGATGGGCTCACCGCTGGATCAGGGGCGCTGGATCAGCTCGATCTTGTAGCCGTCCGGGTCCTCGACGAAGGCGATGATGGTGGTGCCGTGCTTCACCGGCCCGGCCTCGCGCGTCACCTTGCCGCCGCCGTTGCGCACCTTCTCGCAGGCCGCGGCCACATCGGGCACGCCCACGGCGAGATGGCCGAAGCCGGTGCCGATCTCGTACTTCTCCACGCCGTAGTTGTAGGTCAGCTCGATCTCGCCGCCATTCTCCTTGTTGCCCTCGCCATAGCCGAGGAAGGCGAGCGTGTACTGGCCGGCGGGCACGTCGTTGCGGCGCAGCTCCTTCATGCCCAGCAGATCGGTGTAGAACTTCACGCTGCGGTCGAGGTCGCCGACGCGGATCATGGTGTGCAGGAAGCGTCCGGACATCCGGGGTCTCTCCATTCTATGGCGTCTCAGCGCCGGAGCGGGGGCCGCGTTTCCGTGTTTTCGCGTTTCCAGGGCGGGGCGGAGGCCGCCCCGGATGCCCCCGGCGCCGGAATCGGCGGGCGCGGCGCCCGCGCCAGGGCGGGCCGGGTCCCTAGCTGGCCCCGGCGCCGCCCGGGCGCAAGCCACCCAAGCCATCGCCGGACCGGGCCGCTCAGCCAGTCACGCGTCCCTCCACCGGATAGGCCGGGTCGGTGTAGCCCGGGGTGGAGGGATGCCCGGCCGGCACCAGCCGGTCCACCAGCGCCTCGTCCTCCGCCGTGAAGCGGTAGTCCAGCGCGCCGAGATACTCCTCCCACTGCGCCTCGGTGCGAGGTCCGGCGATGGGCGCGGTGACGAGCCGGTTGTGCAGCAGCCAGGCCATGGCGAACTGGCCGGGGGTGACGCCCCGTGCCCTGGCCTGCTCCGCGATCCGCTGGGCGATCTCCAGGCTCTCGCGCCGCCATTCGGTCTCCATCAGGCGCTTGTCGGCACGCTCCGCACGCGTGCCTGCCTCCGGCGCGGCTTCGGGGCGGTACTTGCCCGTCAGCACGCCGCGCGCCAGAGGGCTGTAGGACGCGACGCCCAGGCCGAAATGGGCGCAGGCCGGCAGGTGCTCCACCTCCGCCATGCGGTTCAGCGCGTTGTAGAGCGGCTGGCTGACCACGGGCCGGTCGATGCCTGCCGCGTCGCAGAGGCGGCAGATCTCCGCCAGGCGCCAGGAGCGGAAGTTGGACACGCCGAAATGGCGGATCTTGCCGGCGCGCACGAGGTCCGCCATGGCGCGCACCGTTTCCTCCAGCGGCGTCGCGTGGTCCTCCTTGTGCAGATAGAGGATGTCGATCGCCTCCACGCCCAGGCGGCGCAGGCTGGCCTCGGCGGCCAGGATGCAGTGGCGGCGCGACAGGCCGCGGTCGTTGGGTCCCTGCCCCGTCGGATTGGCGAGCTTGGTGGCCAGCACCCACCAGTCGCGCTCGCCGCGGATCAGGCGGCCGGTGATCTCCTCGGAACGGCCGTCATTGTAGACATCCGCCGTGTCGATGAAGTTGATCCCGGCCTCCCGCGCACGGGCTGTGATGCGCCCGGCGACGTCCTCCTCGGTGGGGCCGCCGAACATCATGGTGCCGAGGCAGAGCGGCGACACCTTCAGGCCGCTGCGGCCGAGCCTGCGATATTCCATGGGAACCCTCCACCCTGTCGTGCTGTGGCGATCCTAGGCCGGAGGATCCGGAATGCCGATCCCGGCCTGTCCGCAATCCTCCGGCGGGGTGTGAAAATGCAACTATAGGTTGCTGTTAAAAATAGAATTTCCCCCTTGAATTCTTTCGTTTTCGATCTGGCCGCCTGCTGATTCTTTCCCGATAACCGCCGGGCGACGGGGTCCGTGACGGGGGTGATACCATGGCAAGCAGCTTCAGCCCGGAGGGGACCATCCTGACCGGCCCCATCAGCACGGACGACCGGCTGGACATCGCGGCGGGCCGGACGGTCACGATCAGCGGCGCCGTGGCGGTGGGATCGCTGGCGGATGCGGGGCATCTGGTCCTGCCGCGCGGCAGCACGCTGGAACTCGCGCACAATGGCGGGACGGACAGCGCGGAGATCGGCGGCAGCCTGGAGATCGCCGGGACGGCCACGATCTCCAACGGGCGCTTCCACGTGGCCGATGGCGGGGTGGTGACGCTGGCGGGCGGTTCCCTGGCCTGGGCCCTTCTGGCCGGCGGGAACTTCATCGCGCCGCAGAGCTATTCCAAGAACCCCTCGATCACCGTGGACGGCACGTTGCAGGGAAGTGGTACGGTCGGCGGTGGCGCGACCTTCGCGCGCGGGCTCTCGGCCTTCTGGACGATCGAGAACAACGGCACCATCGCGGCCCAGGGCGGAACGCTGACGGTCTATGCCCAGACCTTCACCAACAATGGCACGCTGGAGGCGAAGTCCGGCGCCTCACTCGCGCTCTATACCAACTCGGTGGTCAAGGGCACGCTGATCGCCCATGACGGCGCGACGCTGACGGCCGGCGGCTTCATCGATGCGAACGCGCATATCGTGCTTGATGGCGAGACCTCGGCCATCAAGGGCACGCGTTGGTATTCCGGTCCCGTGAGCTTCACGCTGGAAGGCGTCGATCAGTACGGAATCAACGGCTACAACGGCAACATCAACCAGATGGGGCTGACCGGCCTCGGCACCGCCGGCAGCCTGGAGCTGCTGAACGGGCGCGACTTCCACTCGATCAACACCATCGCCGACAGTGGCAGCATCCTGCTCGGCGGCGGCGATTTCGATTCCGCCGGGCTGACCATCGGCGCGACCGGCCGCTTCACCGGCCATGGCAGCCTCGGCGGGACGGTGGTGAACAACGGCACCATCACCGCGCAGGGCGGCACGCTGGTGATCGACAGCGCCAGCATCACCGGGACGGGCGGCTTCGCGATCCAGGCAGGGGCGGAGCTCAGCCTGGGCGACCGGGTGGCGGACAACGCGATGGCCGGGATCGGCACGCTCGGCACGGATGTCACGATGCGCTTCCTGGGCACGACGGGCGTGCTGAGCATCGAGGAAGCCGGCGATTTCCACGCCTCCGTCGCGGGCTTCGGCATCGGCAACACGATCGACCTGATGAACGAGAGCATCGGCTTCGGCATGCTCAATGCCAACGGCACGATGAGCCTCTATGGCAGCGGGGCGCAGGCGGGCGCGCTGGTCGCGGTGCTGACCCTCGCCGAACTGCGCTCCGGCCATTTCGTCACGGCCGGCAGCGACGGCCATGGCGGCACGCAGATCGGGCTGAGCGACAGCGATCCCGGCCTTGCGCATCTGGTCCAGGGCGGCGCGGGCGACGACCGGCTGACGCTCGGCGGCTATGCCCTCAACCATGTCGATGGCGGCGCCGGCCACGACCGGCTGGACCTGGGCGCCATCGGGCTTCGCGGCAGCGATGTCGCGGTCCAGGCGGACGGCACGCTGCTGCTGCATGCGGGCGGCGAGACAGCGGTGCTGCGCGACGTGGAGGAGGTGCGCTTCGCCGATGGCCGCATGGTCTTCGACCTGCACGACCCGGCGGCGGAGGTCATGCGCCTCTATGGCGCGGCGCTGGGGCGGTCACCGGACCAGACCGGGCTGAACCATTTCATCGATGCGCTGGATGGCGGGCAGAGCCTGACCGGCATCGCCACCGGCTTCCTGAACAGCCCGGAATTCGCCGCGCGCTACGGCAGCCTCGACGACAGCGGCTTCGTCGCCCGTCTCTACGCCAATGTGCTGGGCCGCGCGCCCGATGCCGGCGGGCTGGCCTTCCACACCGGCAACCTCGCCCATGGCATGTCGCGCGAGAACCTGCTCGTCGCCTTCTCCGAAAGCCCGGAGAACATCGCCCGCACCGCGCCCACGGTGCAGGCGGGGATCTGGGATGCCGACGAGACCGCCCTGCAGGTCGCCCGGCTCTACGACGCCACCTTCGGCCGCCATCCGGATGTGGGCGGGCTGGAGTTCTGGACGGGGAACATCGAGGGCGGCACCCTGGCACTCGCCGGCGTCGCAAAGGGCTTCGAGGGCAGCGCGGAATTCCAGGCGGGCTATGCCGGGCTGGACAATGCCGGCTTCGTCACCCGCCTCTACGAGAACGCCCTGCACCGGGCGCCGGATGCGGGCGGGCTGGCGAACTGGACCGCGAATCTCGACGCGCATCTCCTCAGCCGCTCCGAAGTGCTGCTCGCCTTCTCGGAAAGCGCGGAGCACCAGATGCTGACGGCCGAGATGACGGGCAGCGCCTCCGGACACGGCATCGCCTTCGCCTGACAGCGGCGCGGCGGGGGCATCCCGGGGGTGAATTGACCGCCGCGCGGCGCCAGGCGCACCCTCCCGGAAAGACCGGCGGCTCCCATGGCCGGACCGGGACGAGGGAGGAAGGTTCATGCCGGAACGCAGGCAGGTCGCGCGCATCGCGGCCCTGGGGGCGATGGCGCTGCTGTCCTGGTCGCTGCCCGGTGCCGCCCGGGCCGCCGACTACCCGGCGGCGCAGGAGAAGGACTGGATCGCCCGCGACTTCCGCTTCAGCAATGGCCGGACCATGGCGGAGATGCGTGTCCACTACGCCACGCTGGGCGATCCTTCGGGCGAGCCTGTGCTGGTGCTGCACGGCACGGGCGGTTCCGGCACGGGGCTGCTGAGCCCGGTCTTCGCGGGGGAGCTGTTCGGCCCCGGGCAGGCCCTGGATGCGCGGAAGTACTTCGTCATCCTGCCCGATGCGATCGGCGCCGGGAAATCCTCGAAACCCTCGGACGGGCTGAAGGCGGATTTCCCCTCCTACGATTATGGCGACATGGTGCAGGCGCAGTACCGGCTGCTGACCGAGGGGATGGGCATCCGCCACCTGCGCCTCGTCATCGGCAACTCGATGGGCGGCATGGAAAGCTGGGCCTGGGGCGTGACCCATCCAGGCTTCATGGATGCCCTGGTGCCCATGGCCTCGCAGCCCACGCCGATGGCCGGGCGCAACTGGATGCTGCGCCGGATGCTGATCGAGACGGTGCGGGCCGACCCGTCCTACCAGGGCGGCAACTACACGGCGCAGCCGGCCTCGCTGCGGATGGCCAACACCTTCTTCGACATCGCCACCAATGGCGGCACGCTGAACCTCCAGGCGCGCGGCACCACCCATGCCGGGGCCGACCAGTATGTGGACGAAAGGCTGGCCCTGCCCGCGCCGCGCGACGCCAACGACTTCATCTACCAGTGGAACGCCTCGGCGAACTATGACCCGTCCGGGAAGCTGGAGCGGATCGAGGCGCCGGTCCTCGCCATCAATTCCGCCGATGACGAGCGCAACCCGCCGGAAACCGGGATCATGGCCGAGGCCATGAAGCGGGTGCCGAACGGGCGGGTCTTCCTGATCCCCGCCAGCACGGAAACGCGCGGCCACGGCACCACGGGCATGGCGAAGTTCTGGGCGGCGGAGCTGCAATCCTTCCTCGCCCAGGTGCCGCGGCGGCAGCCCTGAGGCGCCGCCGCGCGGCGCCGTTCAGCCGCGCCAGACCACCGGGAAGACCGGGCTGTCCATCGGCCCGCCCGGTTCCGGCGCCCCCGGCAGCGGCGGCGGCGACATGAAGCCGTTCCGCAGCACATAGGTCGCGTCGTCGCCCGTCCAGCGGGAGGATACGGCGCGGCGCCGGGTCGGCAGGTGGTTGCCCGGCGCGCCGTGCAGGGTGAGGCCCTGGAAGACCACGCAGTCGCCCGGCTCCAGGTCCCAGCCGAGGAGCCGGTTCTCCCGCTTCACCTGCTCCATGTCCGGCATGGTCTCGAACTCGTCGGTCGGATGGTCCTGCTGGTCGGCGAAGCGCTTCGGGCGGAACCAGCGGCCCCAGCGGTGCGAGCCGGCGACGTATTCGACCCCGGCCTCCCTCGGCACCGGCTCCAGCGCCATCCAGAGCGAGCAGACCTGGGCGCCGTCCACCGTCCAGTAGGGCTGGTCGTGGTGCCAGGGCGTCGGCTCCAGCGTACCGGGCTCCTTCACCAGCACATGCTCGTGGAAGAGGTTCACCTTGCGCGAGCCCATCAGCCGCCCGACGACCCCGGCGGCCGGGGAATGGAACAGGAATTCCCCGTATTCCGGGATGCGCTGCCAGTTGCAGTAATCGGCGAAGAACATGCCGGGCTTGCCCTCGGGGGTGTAGCGCTTCCCCATCGGGCCGGGCTCCCGCATGTTCCGCTCGATCCCCCGGTCCAGCATCGCCAGCCATTCGGGGCCGAAGGCGCCGCGGACGCAGACGGCGCCGTCGCGCTCGTAATCCCCGCGCAGCGCGTCGAGCTGGGCCGCGAGTCCCGCCGGCAGGGTGTCGGTGGCGGACATGTCCTGTTTCCTCCCTGGCTACCCGGCCGCCCAGGCGACGCGGCCGAGATAGGTGGCGAGGAAGCGTTGCAGGCGCTCCTCCGCCGGATGGGTGAAGACCTCCTGCGCCGGCCCGTCCACCAGCACCCTCCCCGCCTCCATGAACAGGGCGCGCGTGGCGACGGAGGCGATGAAGCCCATCTCATGGCTGACCACGAGCATGGTCAGCCCGTCCTTCGCGAGGTCGCGGATCACGTCCAGCACCTCGGTGGTCAGCTCCGGGTCGAGGCTCGCGGTGGGCTCGTCGAAAAGCACCAGGCGTGGCCGCGCGGCCAGGGTGCGGGCGATGGCCACGCGCTGCTGCTGCCCGCCGGAGAGGGTCGCGGGCTTGCGTCCGGCCTGCTGCGCCAGCCCGACCCGGGCCAGCATGCGCTGCGCGATCTCCCGCGCCTCGGCGCGCGGCATCTTCCGCGCCACGCGCAGC
The DNA here is from genome assembly GCF_001941945.1 of Roseomonas gilardii. Taxonomy (NCBI): domain Bacteria; kingdom Pseudomonadati; phylum Pseudomonadota; class Alphaproteobacteria; order Acetobacterales; family Roseomonadaceae; genus Roseomonas; species Roseomonas gilardii. Next base: position 2,032,012 of record NZ_CP015583.1, read on the forward strand.
GGCATGGCGACGTTCTCCTCGGCCGAGAGATGCGGCCAGAGCGCGAAGTTCTGGAACACCATGCTGATCGCGCCATCGCCGGGCCGGGCCACCTTGCCCTCGACCGTCACACGCCCGCCGCTCAGCGGGTCGAGCCCGGCGATGCAGCGCAGCAGCGAGGATTTGCCGGAACCGGAGGGACCGATGATGCCCAGCACCTCACCCTTCGCCACGGAAAGACCGATGTCGCGCAGGATCTCCACATCGCCGACCCGGCGCTGGAGGTTCTCGACACGGAGAAGCTCGCTCATTTCCTCTCCTTCAGGCCGCGAGGAGCCGGGCGGTGACACGCTCGGCGCGGCGTCCGGCCTCGGCCATGATCTCCACCAGCGCCCAGTAGAAGACGGCCAGCACCGCCATGGCCGGGGCATAGGCGAAGGTGGCGCTGCCGACGCCGGTCACGCGGAAGGTGATCTCGGGCACGGTGATGATCGACAGCACGGCCGTCTCCTTCAGCAGGATCACGGTCAGGTTCACGAGGGCCGGCAACGCGGCCAGCGCCGCCCCCGGCAGGAGCACGCGGATCACGGATTGCGCGCCGTTCAGCCCGGCGAGCCGCGCGGCCTCCATCTGCGCGCGCGGCACGGCGACGAAGCCGCCCCGGAAGACCTCGGAATAATAGGCGCCGCCATAGACGGTGAGCGCGAGCATCCCGGCCAGGACCGGCGACAGGTCCAGCCCGATGAAGGGGCCGCCGTAGTAGAGCAGGAAGGACTGCACCAGGAAGGGCGTGCCCCGGATCACCTCGACCAGCACCGCCAGCCCCCAGCCCAGCGGGCGCGGGCCAAGATGCCGGCCGCAGGCGACCAGCAGGCCGAGCACGAGGCCCAGCGCGGCACCACCCAGCCAGACCAGCAGGGTGAGCGGCAGGCCGTTCAGCGCCGCGACGAAGGATTGCTGGAGGACGCTCACGCCGCGCCTCTCCGCGCCGCGCCGACACCCAGCAGCACGAGGTTCAGCGCCAGGTAGAAGAGCCCCGCCAGCGCATAGGATTCCAGCGGCATGAAGGTGCTGGCGGCGATGGCCTGGGCATTGCGGGTGATCTCCGAGATGCCCACCACCGAGACCAGGGCGGAGGCCTTGAGGATCATCGTCGCCTCCCCCACCAGGGCCGGACGCATGGCGGCGAGCGCGATGGGCAGGCGGATGCGCAGGAAGGTCTGGCGCGGCGTCAGCCCGGCGAGCAGCGCGGCCTCCAGCGCCGGCTTCGGCACGGTGGAAAGCCCGCCGCGCAGGATCTCCCCCGCATAGGCGGCACAGCACAGGCCGAGCGTGCCCACCGCCGCCACCCAGGGCGAGAGGTGCAGGCCCAGGAAGGGCAGCGCGTAGTAGGAGAGCAGGAGCTGCACCAGCAGCGGCACGCCGCGGAAGAAGGAGACGTAGAGGCGCGCGAAGAGCCGCGCCCCCGCCGAGCGCGCGGTGGCGGCGGCGGCGATCAGCGCGCCGAGCGAGAAGCCGATGGCGATGCCGGCCAGGGAGACCAGGATGGTGTTCCCCGCCCCGCGCAACAGGGCGGGCCAGGCCTCCGCCAGGAAGGCGGCGTCCAAGCTGTCAGGCCGCCTGGATCAGACGGCGGGATCGGTCACGCGGGCCGGCACGTCGAAGCTCTGGCCGAACCACTTCTCCTGGATCTTCGCCAGGCGGCCATCCGTGCGCATCTTGTCCAGCGCCGCGTCCACCGCGTCGAGCAGCGGCTTGCTGGCCTCGTCCTTGCGGCCGAGGAAGCCGAAATAGGTCTTGGCGCCGAAGGTGGGCAGCACCACCGCGAAGACGTTCGGGCGCTGCTTGGCGGTATAGGCGATGTTGGGCAGGGAATTCCCCACCGCCACGATCCGGCCGGCGGCGAGGTCGGCATAGGCCTCCGAGAAGGAGACGTATTCCCGCACCTCCGTCTTGCCCGGCAGCTTGCCCACGAACTCCTGCGTCTGGGCGAGCTGCGAGGTCGCCTTGCCGGAGCCGACCGCCTTGCCCGCCACGTCCTCGGGCTTCGCGATGCCCTTCTCGCTGGCGCGCCTCAGGAAGGCGACCGTCGCCTCCGCCACGGGGGCAGTGAAGCGGTAGCGTTCGGAGCGGGCCTTGGTGATGGTCGCGGGGCCGGCCACCATGTCGTAGTTCCCGGCATCCAGGCCCGGCAGCACGGATTCCCAGGGCAGGTCCTGGAACTCCACCTTCACGCCCAGCTCCTTGCCGATTTCGGCGAAGGTATCGGCGTTCAGCCCGACCTGCTTGCCGCCCTCGGTGAAGTCGAAGGGGGCGAAGTGGAATTCCGAGGCGACATGCAGCACCCCGGCGCTCTTCGCCTTGGCCAGCGCGTCCTGCGCCCGGGCGAGGCGCGGCGCCGCCAGGGTGAAGGCCGCGGCAACCCCGAGCAGCGCCAGCGGGCGCCGGCCGATCGCGGCGGCCCCATCAGCGCGGGCCCCATCGGCGCGGGCCCCATCGGGGAGGGCCGGGGACGGCCGGGTGGGAAGATCCGTCATGCCACATCTCCATACGGGCCTCCGCCATGCGGGGCGCGCGGCAAGAGGCGCGCTTCCCTGCGGGGAGGCTTCCGAGAATCCCAGATCGAGCCGTGCCGCGGCGTTCCTGCCGTCTTTGCGGGATGCAGGTTGACCTGCCCTGCCCGCCTCGTAAAGCTCCGTGCCGGAAGCTTTCCGAAGGTGCTCCCATGTCCGCCTCCGCCATGCCCGCCTCCCTGCCCGTCATCGACATCGCCGGGCTGCGCGCGGGCCGGCCCGGGGCGTTGGAAAGCACGGCGGCGGAGATCAACGCCGCCTGCACCGGGCCGGGCTTCTTCTACATCCGCGGCCACGGGGTGCATGAGGGCGTGATCGCCGCCGCGGTGGAGGCCGCGCGCGCCTTCTTCGCCCTGCCCGAGGAGACCAAGCGCCAGGTCGCCGCCAACAGGCTGCATCGCGGCTGGCACGCCATGGGCGGGGCGCTGATGGAGGGCGCGAAGCACACCGACCGCAAGGAGTTCTTCTCCATCGGCCTGGAATTGCCGGAAAGCGATCCCCTGGTGCGGGCGGGCGAGCCGCTGCGCGGGCCGAACCAATGGCCGGATTTCGTGCCGCAGATGCAGCCGGCCTTCGCCGATTATTTCCGCGAGATCAGCCTCGCCGGGGCGGCGCTGCTCTCGGCGGTGGCGGCGAGCCTCGGCCTGAAGCCGGATTTCTTCGCGGCCTCCTACCGCAAGCCGTTGCAGCGGACCCAGGCCATCTACTACCCGCCCCGTCCGGAAGGCGCGGGCGAGGACGAGTTCGGCGTGGCGCCGCACACGGATTTCGGCTGCCTGACCCTGCTGTGGCAGGATGCCAACGGCGGCCTCCAGGTGCGGGAGCGGCAGAGCGGCGGCTGGATCGACGCGCCGCCCCTGCCCGGCACGCTGGTGGTGAATGTGGGCGACCTGCTGGGGCGCTGGAGCAACGACCGCTTCGCCTCCACCCCGCACCGGGTGATCAACCGCTCGGGGCGGGAGCGCTATTCCATCGCCAGCTTCTACGACCCGGATTTCGGCGCCATGGTCGATCCCTGCGCCCTCGGCGTGGCGAGGGAGGACGCGCGCTACGAGCCCATCACCGCCGGGCAGCACATCCTGAACCGCTTCGACCAGGCCTTCGGCTACCGCAAGCGCCTCGCCGCCGCCCAGATCTGACGGCCCAGGGCTGACGGCCCAGGGCTGACGGCAAGGCCGCCCAGCCTCTTTCCCAACGTCGCGAAGGGACCCCTCGCCCATGTCGGATTCCGCCGCAGGCAACCACCGCTTCCGCAACGCGCCGGCCATCCGGGCCCCGCGCGGGCCGGAGATCAGCGCCCGCCACTGGACCACCGAGGCCGCGCTGCGGATGCTGATGAACAACCTCGACGACGAGGTGGCGGAGCGGCCGGAAGAGCTGGTCGTCTATGGCGGCATCGGCCGCGCCGCGCGGGACTGGCGTTGCTACGAGGCCATCGTGGCCACGCTGCGCCGGCTGACCGAGACGCAGACCCTGCTGGTGCAGTCGGGCAAGCCGGTCGGCGTTTTCGAGACCCATGCCGACGCGCCGCGCGTGCTGATCGCCAATTCCAACATCGTGCCGCACTGGGCGAACTGGGAGCACTTCTCCGAGCTCGATCGCAAGGGGCTGATGATGTACGGCCAGATGACGGCCGGCTCCTGGATCTATATCGGCTCCCAGGGCATCGTGCAGGGCACCTACGAGACCTTCGCCGAGGCCGGGCGGCAGCATTTCGGCGGCAGCCTCGCGGGCCGCTGGATCCTGACCGCCGGGCTCGGCGGCATGGGCGGCGCGCAGCCCCTGGCCGGCGTCTTCGCCGGGGCCTGCGTGCTGGCGGTGGAATGCCAGCCCTCCCGCATCGAGAAGCGGCTGCAGACGCGCTATCTCGACGAGAAGGCAGACGACCTGGATACGGCGCTGGCGATGATCCGCAAGGCCTGCGACGAGAAGCGCGCCATCAGCGTCGGGCTGCTCGGCAATGCGGCGGAGGTCTTCCCGGAGCTGGTGCGGCGCGGCGTGGTGCCGGACATCGTCACCGACCAGACCTCGGCGCATGATCCGGCGAACGGCTACCTCCCCGCCGGCTGGACGCTGGACCGGTGGGAGCGCGGGCGGGAGCGCGATCCGCAATCCGTGGCAGCGGCGGCCAAGGCCTCCATGGTCGCGCATGTACAGGCGATGCTGGACTTCCAGCGCCTGGGCGCCGTCGTGATGGATTACGGCAACAACATCCGCCAGATGGCGCAGGACGAAGGGCTGGAAGGCGCCTTCGGCTTCCCGGGCTTCGTGCCCGCCTATATCCGCCCGCTCTTCTGCCGCGGCATCGGCCCCTTCCGCTGGGCGGCGCTGTCCGGCGATCCGGAGGACATCTACCGCACCGATGCCAAGGTGAAGGAGCTGATCCCCGACGACCCGCACCTGCACAACTGGTTCGACATGGCGCGGGAGAGGATCGCCTTCCAGGGCCTGCCCGCCCGCATCTGCTGGGTCGGGCTGGGGCAGCGTCACCGGCTCGGCCTCGCCTTCAACGAGATGGTGGCGAAGGGCGAGCTGAAGGCCCCCGTGGTGATCGGCCGCGACCACCTCGATTCCGGCTCCGTCGCCTCCCCGAACCGGGAGACCGAGGCGATGCGCGACGGCTCCGACACCGTCTCCGACTGGCCGCTGCTGAACGCCCTTCTCAACACCGCCTCCGGCGCCACATGGGTCTCCCTGCATCACGGAGGGGGAGTCGGCATGGGCTATTCGCAACATGCGGGGATGGTGATCGTGGCGGATGGCACGCCGGAAGCGGAACGGCGCCTGCGGCGGGTGCTGTGGAACGACCCCGCCACCGGCGTGATGCGCCATGCCGATGCGGGCTACGACATCGCCATCGACTGCGCCCGGGAACAGGGGCTGGACCTGCCGATGCTGGAGGGCAAGCCATGATCACGCCGGGGCAGATCCATCTCGACGCGCTGCGCGCCGTCATGGCCGGCGGCGTGCTGGAGCTTCCCGCCGGCTGGGAGGCGCCGATGCGCGCCTCCTGCGACGCGCTCGCCGCGCGGCTGGCGGCCGGGGACACGATGTATGGCGTGAACACCGGCTTCGGAAAGCTCGCCAGCACGCGGATCAGCGACACGGACCTCGTGCAGCTCCAGCTCAACCTGATCCGCAGCCATGCGGCGGGGGTGGGCGAGCCGCTGCCGGAACCGGTGGTCCGGCTCGTCCTGGCGCTGAAGGCGCTGTCCCTGGCGCGCGGCGCCTCGGCGGCGCAGCCCTCGACGGTCGAGGCGCTGCTCGCCCTGCTGAACGGCAATGTCCTGCCGGTGATCCCGGCGCGGGGCTCGGTGGGCGCCTCGGGCGACCTCGCCCCCCTCGCCCATCTCTCGCTGGTGCTGATCGGCGAGGGCCAGGCCATGGAACTCGGCGCCACCGTGCCCGGCGCCGTGGCGCTGAAGCGGCTGGGGCTGAAGCCGCTGCCCCTGGGGCCCAAGGAGGGGCTGGCGCTGCTCAACGGCACCCAGGTCTCCGCCGCCCTGGCGCTCGCCGGCCATTTCGCCGCCGAGGACCTCTGGCGGACGGCGCTGATCTCCGGCGCGCTCAGCACCGAGGGTGCGCGCGGCTCCGACACGCCCTTCGACCCGCGCATCCATGCGCTGCGCGGCCAGGAGGGGCAGATCCACAGCGCCGCGATCCTGCGCGCGCTGATGGCGGGCAGTGCCATCCGCGACAGCCACCGCGACAACGATCCGCGCGTGCAGGACCCCTATTCCCTGCGCTGCCAGCCACAGGTGATGGGCGCCTGCCTCGACACGCTGGAGCATGTGGCGAAGATCCTGGCCCGGGAGGCCAATGCGGTCACCGACAACCCGCTGGTGACGGAGGACGGAGACGTGCTCTCCGGCGGCAACTTCCACGCCGAGCCCGTGGCCTTCGCGGCCGATCACCTCGCCCTGGTGCTGGCCGAGATCGGCGCCCTGGCGGAGCGGCGGATCGCGCTTCTGGTCGATCCGGTCCTGTCCGGCCTGCCGGCCTTCCTGGTCAAGGAGGGCGGGCTGAATTCCGGCTTCATGATCGCCCAGGTGACGGCGGCGGCGCTGGTGGCGGAGAACCGCGCCCTGGCCACGCCGCGCAGCGTGGACAGCCTGCCGACCAGCGCCAACCAGGAGGACCATGTCAGCATGGCCACCGGCGCCGGGCTGCGGCTGGCGCAGATGGCGCGCAACCTGACCGACATCCTGGCCATCGAGCTGCTCTGCGGCGCCCAGGCGGTGGAGTTCCACCGGCCGCTGCGCTCCTCGCCGGTGCTGGAACGGGCGCATGTCCTGGTGCGCGGGGTGGCCGAACCCTGGGAACGCGACCGTCAGATGGCACCCGATATCGCCGCCGTCTCGCGCCTGATCCGGAAGGGCAGCTTCGCCGACCTTTGCCCGGCCCTCTGATCGCCCTCCGGGACCACCCCCGGCATCACCCCGCGGGATCGACCCTCGCCCAGGGAGGCTCCGCCAGGATCGCGGCGATCTCGCCGGCCGGGCGGGGCGGGCTGAACAGGTAGCCCTGCCCTTCCTCGCAGCCCTGGCGCAGCAGCATCTCGTGCTGCTCCGGGGTTTCCACCCCCTCGGCCAGGGTGATCATGCCCAGGCTGGCGCCGAGGCTGGTCACGGCGCGCACGATGGCGGCGCAATCCTCGCGCCCGCCCATGTCGCGGACGAAGGACTGGTCGATCTTCACCTTGTCGAAGGGGAATTTCCGCAGGTAGCTGAGCGAGGAATAGCCCGTGCCGAAATCGTCCAGCGCGACCCGCACGCCGTGCCGGCGGATCTGGTGCAGGGCGGACAGCGTGTCCTGCGTATCCTCCAGCAGCACCGTCTCGGTCACCTCCAGCTCCAGCCGGTCCGGCCGCAGGCCCGAACCTTCCAGGGCACCGAGGATCTGCTGCACAAGCACCTCCCCGGCGGCGAACTGGGTGGCCGACAGGTTCACCGCGATCTTCAAAGGCGCGGGCCAGGACGCGGCCTGGCGGCAGGCTTCCTCCAGCACCCAGGCGCCGATCGGCACCATCAGCTCGCTCTGCTCGACGAAGGGCATGAACTCTGCCGGGGAAACCAGCCCGCGATGCGGATGGCGCCAGCGGATCAGCGCCTCGAAGCCGACCACCTCGCCGGTGCAGAGGCGCAGGATCGGCTGGTAGAACAGCTCGAACTCCTGCCGGGCCAGGGCGCGGTGCAGATCGGCTTCGAGCTGCCGCCGGGACTGCATGGCGCGCTCCATCTCCGGCTCGAAGAAGCGGAAGCGCCCGCGCCCCTCCGCCTTCGCCCGGTAGAGCGCGAGGTCGGCCTTGCGCATCAGCGTGTCCTCGCCCTCCTCCTCGCCGGGCAGGAGCACCGCGATGCCCAGGCTGACTCCCACGCGCAGGGTCTCCCCGCCCAGGCGGCAGGGCAGGCTCAGCTCCGCGATCAGGCGCTCCGCCAGGCTGGCGGCATCCTCCGCGCGCTCCAGCCCCGTCTGCAGCACGGCGAACTCGTCGCCGCCGAGTCGTGCCACCGTATCGATGCTGCGCACGCAGCGCCGCAGCCTCGCCGTGGCCTCCCGCAGCACCGCGTCCCCGACGGGGTGGCCCAGCGTGTCGTTGATCTCCTTGAAATGGTCGAGGTCCAGATAGAGCAGCGCGCAACCTTCGCCGCGCCCCGCCCGCGCCACGGCGGCGCTCAGCCGCTCGCCGAAAAGGCTGCGGTTCGGCAGGTCGGTGAGCGCGTCGTGGCGCGCCATATGGGCGATCCGCGCCTCGGCGGAACGCCGGGCGGTCACGTCCTCCAGCGTGGCGATCCAGCCGCCATCGGGCATCTGGCGCAGGTTGACCGACAGGAAGCGGCCATCCTCCAGCTCCCAGGAGAAGGTCCAGCGGGCACGGCGGGCTGCCCTGTCCTCCGCCGGCGCGTTCGGCTGCGGGTCCTCCCGCAGATGCGACCGGAAGCTCCGGAGGTCCCGCCGGGTCAGGGCGCCGCCGGCAAGGGCCACGGCGAACAGGCGGGACACCGGATGCCCGACGAGATCGGACCCGTCCGGCAGGCCCAGGATCGCGAGGAGGCGTTGGTTGGCCACCTGCAGGATGCGCGATGCATCCAGCATGCAGATCCCCTGCACGAGGTTGTCCAGGGCGACCCCGAAGCGCATCGCCTGGAGGGCGCGCTCATGCTCCGCCTGCTCGCGCTCCCGCAGCAGTTCCAGTTCCGCGCGGCTCTCCGCCGCCTGGGCCCGGGCGATGCGGGCCTGGTTGAGAAGCTGCCGCCGCCCCAGCAGCGCCACGCCCAGCACGCCCGCCTCCAGCAGCAGAGCCGAGCCCAGAAGAAGGCATTGCTGGCGCCGCCATCCCTCCAGCATGGCGTCGCGCGTGCGGCTGACGGCGATGATCAGGGGATTGAGGTCGAGGGAGCGCAGGACGATCACGCGCATCCGCCCGTCCAGCCCGGCCTGTTCCGGCAGGAGCCGTGTCTCGCCGGGCTCCGGCACCCGCTCCGTCCGCACCGTCCTGACGCCGTCCGCTCCGGCATCCAGCGGCGGGAAGCGCGAGAGGATCGAGCCGTCCTGGTGGACCAGGGTGATGGCCATGCCCGGCAGCGTGGCCAGCTTGGCGTGGAAGCTCTCGAAATAGCTGAACGGCATGGCCACCAGCACGAAGCCCAGGAGATCCCCCCGGGCGCCGAGGATGCGGCGGCCGATCCAGATCCGCCGGCGATTTCCGTCCGGGGTGTCGAGTGGGTCGCCGATGATGCGGTCCTCCTCCTCGGAGGACAGCACGCTGACGATCCAGTCCCGCGACAGGGGCGGGCGCGGCAGTTCCGCTCCCCCCACGCCCACGACGGCATGGCCCGAGCGGTCATAGACTCCGATGGTCTCGATCTGCGGAAGGCCGGCGACCCAGTCCTTGAGGCGGCGCATCAGCTCCGGCGCGACGCTGGCGCGCGCCAGATCGTCCACATTCTCCACGCCACGCTCGCGCAGCCCATCGGTGATGCTGAGATTGATCAGCTCGATCGACTGGAAAGCCCGGTCCGCCTGATCCGAGAGGGCCAGCGCCAGGCGCTCCAGATCCTGAGTCCCGCTGTCGATGGCCCGGTCACGCAGGTCCCGCATCAGGAGGACGGTGCCGGCCGCGATGGCGAGCGCCAGTGCCAGGCTTCCCGCCAGCAGGAACGCCACGGGACGAGACGTGCCGGTCCGATCCTGCCAGGCGCGCCGATTCATCCGCTATGCCTCCGGCAGCAGGAAAGCGACCGGCCGCCATGGTGCGGGATGGCGTCATGCCGGCCGGAGGAAGCATCCTCGATGAAGTTTCGTACCGGGAGCGTGAGTACCGCAAGTTGCATTTCAAAAACTGTCTGTCACCGAATCCCCGTTACATCAATCCGCGCGCAAGCGTCGATGTCATGAGACATCCGTCACAGGGCGGTACCGGCCTCCGGTGCTGTCAGGGCGGACAGCACGCCGGTGCGGGACGTCCAGACCGCCTCGTGCATGGCGCGGGCCGCATCGGCCGCGCGGCCTTCCAGCATGGCCAGCAGCAGGCTTTCCCCCACGGGCGCATCCGAGCCGGCCTGTCCCGGCCGGAGCAGCATCATACGGCGCGATTCATCCAGCAGGCGGCCGATCTGCTGCGCCAGGCGCTCGTTCCCGGACAGTGCCGCGACGCGCCGGTGGAAGTCATGCCGCGCCTCCAGCCGTTCCACGAGTGTCGCCGCCGCCATGGAGCGTTGCCGCGCCTCCGCCAGCGCGGTGTCGCCCGACGCCACGCGCCCGGCCGCGCGGCGTGCCGCCTCCGGCTCCAGCAACAGGCGCAGGTCGAAGACCTCGTGGATGTCGCGGATGGTCACCAGCGACACGACCCAACCACGCCGTGGGACGGCCTCGACGAGTCCCTCCTCCGCCAGCCGGGCCAGGGCAGCCCGGATCGGCGCCTTGCCGAGTCCGAGGCGTTGCGCGGTGCTGCCTTCCGCCAGGGTCTCGCCCGGGCGAAGGCGGCAGTCGATGATCTCCCCGCGCAGCCGATCCATGGCCTGCCGGGTCAGCGAGGCCTGCGGCGGGTCCAGGGTGGGCTCTGTCATGACGCTGCCTCTCCGACTGACATGTCAGAGAAGGATTATCATGGCTTCAGCCGGGCGCCACAAGGGCACCGCAGCGCCGAAGGCCGCGCTCCTGCAGGAGCGGAGGCATGAAAAAACCCCGGCACCTTGCGGCACCGGGGTCTTCCAGATCCGAGAAAGGACGGATCAGCTGTCCTTGAGCACGACCGCCTGACGGCCACGCTGTCCGTCACGGACCTCCAGCGCGACCTTCTGGCCCTGCTGGACATCCTGCACGCCGGCGCGCTGCAGAACGGAGGAATGCAGGAACACGTCCTGGCCGCCATCGTCCGGCGTCACGAAGCCGAAGCCGCGCACCTGGTCGAACCACTTGACGGTGCCACCGACGGCGTAGGTCGGGCCACCCTCGTCGCGGCCGAAGTCACGGCGCGGCGGCGGACGGTCGCCGAAATTGCCACGCGGCGGGCCGCCACGGTCGCCGAAGCCACCGCCGAAGCCGCCACGGTCGCCGAAGTCACGGCGGGGCGGACGGTCGCCGAAGCCACCGCGATCGCCGAAGCCGCCACGCGGCGGGCCACGGTCGCCGAAGCCACCGCCGAAGCCGCCACGGTCGCCGAAGTCACGGCGGGGCGGACGGTCGCCGAAGTCGCGGCGGGGGGGACGGTCGCCGAAGCCGCCACCGGCATGGCCGCCGGGGCCCTTCTTCAACTCGGTGATGCGGGTCACCAGGCGGCGTCCCTGGCGGTCCGTGCCGATCTCGCAAACCAGCTTGTCGCCCGTCTCGGGGGGCTCGATGCCGGCTTCGGTCAGGGCCGATGCGTGGAAGAAAACGTCCTGGCCATCGGGGCCAAGCACAAAGCCGAAGCCTTTACGCCCGTTATACCACTTCACCTCGGCCTCGACGGCGCCGGTGCCACCCTGGGGGTCGTTGTCGGGAAACACTGTCTCTTTCGCCTACGCAACTTCCACGGCCCGACGGAATGCAGGACCGGTGCGATGATGGTCGCACGCACTCATGCGGAAATCTAGCCGAAACGACAAAATGCGGAGTAAGGACATGCAATTTTACGCCCGATCACCCCCGCGGTGGCCCGGGCGCCGGGCGGCGCCCCCCGGCGGTGCTGCGCCAGGGGGTCACCGTGGAAGGCCTCAGCCGGCGTCCAGGAGAGCGCGCTTCGCCATCACCGTGACGAGATGGGCCCGGTATTCCGCCCCGCCATGGATGTCGCTGAGCAGGTCGTCCGGCGACTGGCGAATCCCCGCCACGGCGTCCGGACTCCAGTTCGCGGCCAGGGCCGCCTCCATCTCGGGCTGCCGGAAGACACCGGGGCCGGCACCGTTCACCACCACGCGCACCCCGGCCGGCCCCTTCGCCACGAAGACTCCGGTCAGCACATAGCGCGAGGCCGGGTTGCGCATCTTCGCATAGCCCGCCTTCTCCGGCACCGGGAAGCGCAGGGCGACGACCAGCTCATCCGGCTCCAGCGCCGTGGTGAACATGCCCTGGAAGAACTCGTCGGCCCCGATCTCCCGCCGGTCGGTCACGAAACGGGCGCCCAGCGCCAGGGCGGCGGCCGGGTAATCGGCGGCGGGATCGTTATTCGCCAGGCTGCCGCCGATGGTGCCGCGGTTGCGGACCTGCGTATCCCCCAGATGTCCTGCCATGCGCGCCAGGGCGGGAATCGCCTGCCGCACCACATCGCTGTCCTGGATATCCGCATGGCGCGACAGGGCGCCGATGACGAGCGTATCGCCCTCCAGGCGGATACCCTTCATCTCGGCGATGCCGGTCAGGTCCACCAGAGCGGAGGGCCGGTTCAGCCGGTGCTTCAGCGCCGGCAGCAGGGTCTGGCCGCCCGAGAGCGCCTTGGCCTCCGGATCGGCCAGGAGCTTCACCGCTTCGGCGAGCGAGGACGGCTTGTGATAGGCGAAATCGTACATGGCCTCCCCTCCCCTTACTCGGCCGCCGGGGCGAGGGCCGGCTGGCGGCCGTGCATGACCTGCTGCGCCGCGTCGATCGCCGCCACGATGTTATGGTAGCCCGTGCAGCGGCAGAGATTGCCCTCCAGCCCATGCCGGATCTCCGCTTCGGACAGGCCTTCGGGATGGCGCTTCACCAGGTCGATGGCCGACATCACCATGCCCGGCGTGCAGAAGCCGCACTGGAGCGCATGATGCTCGCGGAAGGCTTCCTGCATCGGATGCAGCGCGCCGTCCGGCCCGGCCAGCCCCTCGATGGTGGTGACCTCGCTGCCCTGCGCCTGCACGGCCAGCACGGTGCAGGACTTCACGCTCTCGCCATCCACATGCACCACGCAGGCGCCGCACTGGCTGGTGTCGCAGCCGACATGGGTGCCGGTCAGGCGCAGCTTCTCGCGCAGGAGCTCCACCAGCAGGGTGCGGCCCTCGACCTCCACCGTATGCGCCGTGCCGTTCACGGTCAGTGACACCTGAGGCATCGCACCCCTCCCCATCCCAGCTGCGTCGGATCGACAAGTCGCCATCGGCGATGGCCGGCGAAGATCCCGGCTTTCCCGCAAGAGTCCGTCCCGGGATGGCATACGTCAAGCAGGGCATTGATTGAGAACGATTCTCAGGTGGGCAATGCACCTGCCCGTGGCGCCGGAATCCGCCCGGGTGACAACAGAAAACGGGGGAAGGACCCAAGGCCCTCCCCCCGCTGCACAAGGCGCCGGGGCCACGAGACCCCGGCCCGGTTTCAGGCATAGGCCGGCACGTTGCGCGCCAGCGGGTTCTGCGCTTCCGGCAGGTCGTGCAGGTGGCAGGCCGCGAAATGCCCGCTGTCCGTCGGCTTCAGCCGCGGCTCGTCGATGCGGCAGCGGTCGAAGACATAAGGGCAGCGCGTGTGGAAGCGGCAGCCGGAGGGCGGGTTGATCGGGCTCGGCACGTCGCCCTTCAGCACGATCCGCTTGCGCCCCGCGCCGGGCTCCGGCACCGGCACGGCGGAAAGCAGCGCCTCCGTATAGGGGTGCTTCGGCGCGGCGAAGAGCTGCCGGCGCGGCGCCACCTCCACCATCTTGCCGAGATACATGACCGCCACGCGGTGCGTCATGTGCTCGACGATGGCGAGGTCGTGGCTGATGAAGAGCAGCGCGAGGCCGAGCTCCTTCTGCAGATCCTGCAGCAGGTTCACGATCTGCGCCTTCACCGACACGTCGAGCGCCGAAACCGCCTCGTCGCAGATGATGAGGTCGGGCTCCGCCGCCAGGGCGCGGGCGATGCCGATTCGCTGCCGCTGCCCGCCGGAGAATTCGTGCGGCCAGCGGTTGATGGCGTCGCGCGGCAGGCGGACCGTGTCCATCAGCTTGTAGAGCCGCTTCTCCAGGTCGTCGCCGCTCTTGGCCATGCCGAAGTTGCGGATCGGCTCGGCCAGGATGTCGCGCACCCGCATGCGCGGATTCAGCGAGGAGAAGGGGTCCTGGAACACCACCTGCATCCGCCGCCGCATCTTCCGCAGCGTGCCGAGCGGCATGTCGTCGATGCGCTGGCCATCCAGGATCACCTGCCCCTCGGTGATGTCGAAGAGGCGCAGGATGGCCTTGCCCACGGTGGACTTGCCGCAGCCGGACTCGCCCACCACGGACAGCGTCTCGCCCCGGTTCACCGAGAAGGAGACGCCGTCCACGGCATAGACATAGCCCTTCACCCCGCCGAGCAGGCCGCCACGGATGGGATAGTGCTTCTTGAGGTCCACGACCTCCAGGACCGGCGTGCCGCTCATGCCGCGAGCGCCTCCTTCTCCGCATAGTGACAGGCCGCGAGATGGCCCGGCGCCTTGAGTTCCAGCGCCGGGGCCACCTTGCGGCAGAAATCCGTGGCGTAGGAGCAGCGGCCGGCGAAGACGCAGCCCTGGATCTTCTGCTTCAGGCTGGGCACCAGGCCGGGGATCTCGGCCAGCCGCTCCGTCTCTCCCGTGAGGGAGGAACCCAGCTTCGGCACGGCGCCGAGCAGGCCCTGGGTGTAGGGGTGCTTCGGCGCGCGGAACAACTCGCCCACCTCGGCCTCCTCCACCTTGCGGCCGGCATACATGACGATCACCCGCTCCGCGACCTCGGCCACCACGCCGAGGTCATGGGTGATCAGCACGATGGCCGCGCCGACGCGGTGCTTCAGGTCGCGCATCAGGTCGAGGATCTGCGCCTGGATGGTCACGTCGAGCGCCGTGGTCGGCTCGTCGGCGATCAGCAGCTTCGGGTTGCAGGCCAGCGCCATGGCGATCATGACGCGCTGGCGCATGCCGCCGGAAAGCTGGTGCGGATACTCCTTCACCCGCCGCTCCGGCGCCGGGATGCCGACCAGCTTCAGCATCTCGATGGCGCGGACCTCGGCCTGCCGGCGGTTCATGCCCTGGTGCAGCCGCAGGCTCTCGCCGATCTGCTTGCCGATGGTCAGCACCGGGTTCAGCGAGGTCATCGGCTCCTGGAAGATCATGCTGATCTCGTTGCCGCGGATGTCGCGCATCTCGCGGTCCTGGAGCTTCAGCAGGTCCTTGCCCTCGAAGCGGATGGAGCCGGCGATCCGGCCCGGCGGCTCGGGGATGAGCCGCAGGATGGACATGGAGGTGACCGACTTGCCGCAGCCGGACTCGCCCACGATCGCCACCGTCTCGCCGGCATTGACGTGGAAGCTCAGCCCGTCCACGGCGCGGTTCACGCCGCCGTCGGGGGTGCGGAAATGGGTCTGGAGGTTCTCGACTTCGAGAAGGGCCATCAGGTCAGATCCTCTTGGCCGCGCGCGGGTCGAGCGCGTCGCGCAGGCCGTCGCCCAGCAGGTTCACCGCCAGCACGGAGATGGACAGGAACAGGGCCGGGAAGAAGACGATATAGGGCTTCACCTGCCAGAGCGCGCGGCCCTCGGCCATGATGTTGCCCCAGGACGGGATGATCGGCGGCGTGCCGGCACCGATGAAGCTCAGGCTCGCCTCGATCAGCATGGCGGCGGCGCAGATATAGGTCGCCTGCACCGTCATCGGCGCGATCGTGTTGGGCAGGATGTGGCGCCAGATGATCACCGGCGTGCGGGTGCCGGAGGCGATGGCCGCGTCCACATAGGGCTGCTCGCGCAGCGACAGCACCACGCCGCGCACCAGGCGCGAAACGCGCGGGATCTCGGCGATGGTGATGGCGAGCACCACGTTGCCGACCGAGCCGCGGCTGAGCGCCATCAGCGCGATGGCCAGCAGGATGGAAGGGATGGACATCAGCCCGTCCATCACCCGCATGATGATGCTGTCGGCCCAGCGCACGAAGCCGGCGAAGAGGCCGATGGCCAGCCCGATCACCGAGGCGAAGAAGGCGGTGGCGAAGCCCACGATCAGCGAAACGCGGGTGCCGTAGAGCACGCGCGAATAGACGTCGCGCCCCAGCATGTCCGTGCCGAACCAGTACATGGCCGAGGGCTCGCGCGTGCGGCGCGCCGGGGCCAGGGCGGTCGGGTCCACCGTCCAGAGATAGGGGGCGAAGACGGCGACAAAGACCAGCAGGGCGAGCAGGAAGCTGCCCAGGGCGATGGTCGGATGGCGCCGGATGAAGCCGATGACGCCTTTGCGGACCTTCGCGACCGGCATGACGTCCGGCATCTGCGGCGCGGCCGCGGTGCTCCGCGGCTCGAGGACGGAGGTGCTCAATAGCGGATCCTCGGATCGAACAGGGTGTAGAGCAGGTCGATGCAGAGATTGACCAGCACATAGGTGAAGGAGAAGAGCAGCACGACGCCCTGGATGATCGGGTAGTCGCGGCGCAGGATCGCATCCACCGTCAGGCGGCCGAGGCCGGGGATGGCGAAGACGCTCTCGGTGATCACCGCACCGCCGATCAGCAGGGCAATGCCCAGGCCGATCACCGTCACGATGGGCACGGCCGCGTTCTTGAGCGCGTGCAGGAACAGGATGCCCGTCTGGCCGACACCCTTGGCACGCGCGGTGCGGACGTAATCCTGCTGCAGCACCTCCATCATGGTGGCGCGGGTGATGCGGGCGATCAGCGCGATATAGGCGCTGCCCAGCGCCAGGGAGGGCAGGATCAGGTTGGCGAACCAGGGGCCGATGCCCTGGGACAGCGGCGTGTAGCCCTGCACCGGCACCCAATCCAGGCGCAGCGCGAAGAAATAGGCGAGCAGGTAGCCCACCACGAAGGTCGGCACCGAGAAGCCCAGCACCGCGAAGCCCATCACGAAGCGGTCGATCCAGGACCCCGCCTTCCAGGCCGCGACCACGCCCATCGGCACCGCGATGGTGATGGCGATCAGCAGCGTCAGCACCATCAGCGACAGCGTCGGCTCGATACGCTGCGCGATCATCGTGCTGACCGGCAGGTTGGTGAAGATCGAGGTGCCGAGGTCACCCTGGATGATGTGCCAGGCCCATTCGCCGAAGCGCACCAGGAAGGGACGGTCCAGGCCAAGCGTGGCACGGATGCGCTCCACATCGGCGGGCGTCGCCTGGTCGCCGGCGATCACCGCGGCCGGATCGCCCGGCGCGAAATAGAGCAGCGAGAAGACGAAGAGCGCGACGATCACCATCACGGGGATCGTCGCCACGATTCGGCGGAGGATATACGAGAACATGGACCCTTATGCCTTGGAAACGCCCCAGAAGACAGGGAACGGCGCCTGCACCACGCCGGAAACGTTCCGCCGCCATGCCTGGTAGGACAGGAAGAACCCGGTGGGAGCGTAGAGGCCCGCCTCCACCGCCGCGATGTTGAGCTTGTCGATGGCCGCCTTCTCGGCCGCGAAATCCGGCGCGGCGAACCACTCGTCGCGCGCCGCCTCGACCGCATCCGACTTCGGCCAGCCGAACCAGGCGCCGTCGCCATTGGCGCGGATCGGCGTATAGGCCGCCGGGTTGATGCAGTCCCCGCCGGCATGCCAGGTGTGGAACATGTTCCAGCCGCCCTGGCCCGGCGGCCCCTTCACCGCGCGGCGGGCGCCCACCGTGCCCCAGTCCGTCGCCACGAAGTCGAGCTTGAAGCCGATGCGCTGCAACAGGTCGGCGGTGACGTCGCCCTGCGCCTTGGTGATCGGCTGGTCCTGCGCGACGATGCAGGTGACGGGGCGGCCGTCATAGGAGGATGCGGCGAGCAGTTTCTTCGCCGCCTCGATGTTGCGCATCTTCAGCATCTCGCCGCCCGCCTCGGTGTAGAGCGGCGTGCCGGGCGTGAAATAGCCCGCCATCGGCTTCCACAGGCTGTCGTCGTCGCCGACGATCGCCTTCATGTAGTCCTCCTGGTTCAGCGCCGTCATCACCGCATGCCGCACCTTCACGTCGTCGAAGGGCGGCTGGGTGTGGTTGAACCGGAAATTGCCGATATTGCCGAGCGGATCGGCGATATCGACCAAGATGTTGCGGTTGGCCTTCAGCACCGGGATCAGGTCGCTGATCGGGCTTTCCCACCAGTCGATCTCGCCGTTCTGCAAGGCGGCGGAAGCCGTCGCCGCATCGGGCATGATGATCCACTCGATCCGGTCGAGCAGCGCCTGCTTGCCACCCGCCAGCCACGAGCCCGGCTCCTGGCGCGGCCTGTAGTCGGCGAACTTCACGAAGACCGCCCTGGCGCCCGGCACCCACTCCTCCCGCACGAAGCGGTAGGGGCCGGAGCCGATGTATTCCTTGATCTGATCGAAGGGGTCGGTCTTCGCGATCCGCTCCGGCATGATGAAGGAGCAGGGCGCGTTCACCTTGCCCAGCGCCAGCAGCATCTTCGGATAAGGCTTCTTCAGCGACCAGCGGATGGTGCGGTCATCCACCGCCACCAGCTCGTTCTGCTGCGCCCGGATCATCTGCCCCATCGGGTCGCGCACCGCCCAGCGGTTCAGGCTGGCCACCACGTCCTTCGCCAGCACCGGCGAGCCGTCGTGGAACTTCAGCCCTTCCCGCAGCCGGAAGGTCCAGACCAGCCCGTCCGGCGTGACCTCCTCGCCCTCCGCCATCTGCCGCTGCGGCTGCAGCTTGCTGTCCACGCCATAGAGCGTGTCCCAGACCAGGGTGGAGGCATTCCGCACCACGTACTGGGTGCCCCAGATCGGGTCGAAATTGGCGAGATTCGCCTGGGGAACGAAGCGCAGGGTCTTCGCAGCCGCGCCTTGCGCCAGGGCGGGGGCGGAAAGGCCCGCCGTCGCGGCAGCGATGCCTAATCCGGCGCCAGTCCTCAGGAGCGAACGTCGATGCATCGGAAACGAATCTCCTAAGCGGCGCCCGGGAGAGCGGCCATGTGGCAAAGGCTCCGTGCAGGAACGGCGGACGCCGTACCTGTTGGAACTTCACCGCGTGCCTGCACAATGCATGCCACTCCCGGACCTCCCGTCGCCTGGACCGGTCGCTAGGCCGGAGAAGCGTCATTTTCCTTGCCGGGAGCCTAACACGAGACGCCCCGGTCTCCGCGAGAGGAAAACGGGCTCCGCATCACGGAAAAATGTCGAAGATATTGCACGAACGTGACGGAAAACCGAATTTTCTTCTCGGATTGAGATCCGGAAGCGGTCTCCTCATCCGCCGTCCAGTGACAAGGCGGGCGGCTGCCCGGATGACATGAAGAGGGCGCCGGCCATCTCAGGTACGGCTTCCGGCCTTTCCGTGGAAAGGCCGGAAGCCGGGGGTCAGGCCGTGCGCTGCACGTTCCAGAACAGCGGCATGCCCTTCAGCACGCCGCTCAGTGTGCGGCGATAGGCGGTGGCCTGGAAGTACTGGCCCAGCGGCAGGTAGGGCACGTCCTCGAAGGCCTGCTTCTGGACCTCGGCGGCGAGCTTCTTCTGCGCCTCCAGATCCGGCGCCTCCAGCCAGGCGGCGCGCAGCTCCTCCAGCTTCGGCGCGGTCGGCCAGCCGAACCAGGCCTTGTCGCCATTGCCGCGCAGGGACTGGCTGACACCCGGGTTGAACAGGTCGAGCCCGGCCCAGAAGGTGAAGAAGACGCTCCAGCCGCCCTTGGACGGCGCCTCGCGGCTGGCACGCCGCTGCACCACCGAGCCCCAGTCGGTGGAGATGAACTCCACCTCCATGCCCGACTTCTTGAACATGTCGGCGCCGACCTGGGCGAGCGCGTTCAGCGAGGGGAAGTCCGAGGCGGCGATCAGGGTGATCTTCTCGCCCTTGTAGCCGGCCGCCTTGAGATCGGCCTTCACCTTGTCGTAGTCGCGCGGGCTGGTCAGCGCCTCCATGCCCACATCGCTGGCCATGGGCGTGTCGGGCGGGAAGAAGCCGACATTGTCGCGCCACAGGCTGCGGTCGTCGCCGATCACGGCGGTCATGTAGTCCGCCTGGTTCACCGCGCCGAGCAGGGCACGGCGGATGGCGGGGTTGTTGAACGGCGGATGCAGGTGGTTGAAGCGGCAGATCGCCACCAGCCCGGTCGGGTCGGGGATCTCGACCACGATGTTGCGGTCCTTGCGCAGCACCGGCTGCAGGTCGGCGGTGGGCTGTTCCCACCAGTCCATCTCGCCATTGCTCAGGGCGTTGGAGGCCGTGGCCGCGTCCGGGATCACCGTCCATTCGATCCGGTCGAAGTTCGCCACCTTCGGCCCGGCGGTCCAGCTCGGCGTGCCGTCCTTGCGCGGCACATAGCCCTCGAAGCGCTTGTAGACGATCTTCGAGCCCGGCACCCGCTCCTCGGCCACCCACTGGAAGGGGCCGGAGCCGACGATCTCCTTCACCGGCGTGGCCGGGTCGGTCTTGGCGATGCGCTCCGGCATGATGAAGCAGATCGGCGTGGAGGGCTTGCCCAGCGCGTCGAAGAGCAGCGGAAAAGGCTTCTTCAGCCGGAACAGGATGGTCTTCTCGTCCGGCGCCGAGAGCTCCTCGGTCACCGCCATCAGCGCCTGTCCCAGCGCGTCGCGCGCCGCCCAGCGGCGGATGGAGGTGGTGCAGTCCACCGCCTTCACCGGCTGGCCGTCATGGAACTTCAGCCCGTCGCGCAGGGTGATGGTGACGCGGCGGCCATCCTCCTCGACCTTGTGGCCCTCGGCCATCTGCGGCTGCGGCTTGTAGTCCTCGTCATAGCCATAGAGCGTGTCCCAGACGAGGTAGCCATGGTGGCGGGTGACATAGGCGGTGGTGACGATCGGATCGACCACGGCGAGGTCGGCCTGCGGGATGAACTTCAGCACGCGCGGCGTGGCGGCCGTCCCGGGCGCCGCGGCAGGGGCAGCGGGCGTGGCCGCCGGCTTGCCTGCCTGGGCATGGCCGTCCTTCGGCAGAGCGGAGGCCATTCCGGCCAGGGCGACGCCGGCCAGCAGATCACGGCGAAACATCGGACAACCTCTCCAGATGTCGGGTTTGCCGGGAAAGGAAGCCCGCCCCCGGACGCGGCGCAAGCCCCCGCCCCCGTAACGGATCGCATTCCCCGCCACCGGCCCGCCGCTTGGCTTTCGCGCGCCGCTCGCCTATTGCCCTGCGTCATGGAGGCCAGCCTTGCCACGACCGACCGAAACGGACCGGAGATCCGGGCCGTGCTAAGGCAGATGTGGCGCTTCGGCGTGGTCGGCGGCATCGGATTCGTGGTCGATTCCGCGGTGCTCATGGCCGCCATCGCCCTCGGCGCCGGCCCCTATGGCGGGCGGGTGCTGTCCTATCTCGCGGCGGCCACCACCACCTGGGCGCTGAACCGGGCCTGGACCTTCCGCGGCCGCGGCGCCGGGCCGGCGCACCGGCAATGGGTGCGCTTCCTCCTGGTGAACCTCGTCGGCTTTGCCCTGAACTACGGAACCTACGCCCTGCTCCTCTCCAACCTGCCGCTGGTCGCGGCCCACCCCGTGCTTGGCGTGGCCGCCGGCGCGCTGGCCGGCATGGGCGGGAACTTCGTCCTGTCCCGCCGCTTCGTCTTCACCGACCGATGACGGAACCCCGCATCGCCGTCCTCGTCCCCTGCCGGGACGAGGAAGCCGCCGTGGGCGAGGTGGTTCGCGGCTTCCGCGCCGCCCTGCCCGGCGCCACCGTCTATGTCTACGACAACAACAGCACCGACCGGACGCGGGAGGTCGCCGCCGCCGCCGGGGCGGTGGTGCGTTCGGAAAGCCAGCCCGGCAAGGGCAGCGTGGTGCGGCGGATGTTCGCCGACATCGAGGCCGACGCCTATGTCCTCGTGGATGGCGACGGCACCTACGACGCCTCGGCCGCCCCGGAGATGGTGCGCCGACTGCTGGAGGAGCGGCTGGACATGGTCACCGCCATCCGGGTGGACGAGAGCGTCGGCGCCTACCGCCCCGGGCACCGCTTCGGCAACCTGATGCTGACCGGCATGGTCCGGCTGGTCTTCGGCGACCGGATCACCGACATGCTCTCGGGCTACCGCACCTTCTCGCGGCGCTTCGTGAAATCCTTCCCCGCCCTGGCGCATGGCTTCGAGACGGAAACGGAATTCACCGTCCATGCGCTGGAGCTGCACCTGCCGGTCGGAGAACTGCCGACCCCCTATCGCGAGCGGCCGGCGGGCTCCGCCTCCAAGCTGCACACGATCCGCGACGGCATCCGCATCCTGGGCACCATCGCCGCCCTGGTGCGGCGGGAACGCCCCCTGCCCTTCTTCGGCGGCCTTGCCGCCCTGCTCCTCCTCCTGGCGGCGCTGCTGATGGTCCCGGTGCTGGAGACCTATCTGCAAACCGGCCTGGTGCCGCGCATGCCGAGCTTCCTGGCATCGGTCGGCCTGACCATCCTGGCCTGGCTCTCGATCGCCTGCGGCCTGATCCTCGACACCGTCACCCAGGGGCGGCGGGAGGCCAAGCGCATGGCTTATCTTTCGATTCCGTCACGATATTGATTCCATCACAAAATTAATACAAACTTCCGCGATCGCTTATTATACTAGCGGTTGTACTCGTTAACCTTTGGGAACCTGTTCGTTGGTATTGGACTACCGCGCATACCGCCGTGATCCCGTTTCTTCCCCGGAAAGGAATTCCGCATGACGCCTCCCAAGGAGATCCGGGAAAAGGACACGGTGTTATCGCGGGCCTTGGCCGCCTGCCGGCAGCAGTTCGTCGGCGTGGCGCTGTTCAGCGGCGTGGTGAACGTGCTGCAGCTCACGATCTCGCTCTACATGATGCAGGTCTTCGACCGCGTCCTGGCGACGCGCAGCACGGACACATTGCTCTGGCTGACCGTGGTCGCGGGCAGCGCGATCCTGCTTCTCGCGGTGCTGGAGGGTGTGCGCGGGCAGGTGATGCAGCGGGCCGCCGGCTGGATCGAGGCCCGGGTGGCCCCCGAGGGGTTCCTGCGCGCGCTGGAGGCACAGCTTCGCGGCCGGACCTACCGCACGGAGGCGCTGCGGGACCTGTCCCTGGCGCGCAACTGGCTCGGCAGCCCGGCGGCGCTTGCCCTCTATGACGTGCCCTGGGTGCCGATCTACCTGGCGGTGATCTTCCTGCTTCATCCGCTGCTCGGGGCGGTGGCGCTGGGTGGTGCCGTCCTGCTCTTCCTGCTGACCCTGCTGGGAGAGGCGGTGACCTCCCCTCTGCTGAAGCAGGCGGGCACGGCCAGCCTGCTCGCCAACCGCCGGGCGGAGATGCTGATCCGCAACGCCGAGGTGATCGACAGCATGGGCATGGCCCCCGCTGTGCTGCGCCGCTGGCGGGAGGCCGTGGCCGACGGCACGCCGCAGCAGGAGCGCGCGGCGAACCGGGCGGCGCTGCTGATGTCGGTGACCAAGTTCACCCGTCTGGCCCTGCAGATCGCCATCCTGGGCCTCGGTGCCTGGCTGGTGTTGCGGCAGGAGCTGACCTCCGGCGCCTCCATCGCCGGCTCGATCATCATGGGCCGCGCCCTGGCGCCGGTGGAACAGGTGATCGCCGGCTGGAAGGGGCTGGTGCAGGTGCGCCAGGCGCTGCAGCGGCTGAAGACCTTCCTGGCGCTGCCGCGCCTGCGGCCGGCGGGCATGCCGCTGCCGGAGCCCAAGGGCCGGCTGGTGGCGGAACGCCTCGCCTACGCGCCGCCAGGGCAGACGGCCGCGGTGATCAAGGGGCTGAACTTCGCGATCGAGGCGGGGGAGAGCGTGGCCATCATCGGCCCCTCCGCCGCCGGCAAGACCACGCTGGTCCGCCTGCTGATCGGCACGCTGGCGCCCAGCGCCGGGGCCGCGCGGCTCGACGGGGCGGATGTCTCCACTTGGCTGCGTGAGGATCTCGGCCGCCATCTCGGCTATCTGCCGCAGGATGTGGAGCTGTTCGAGGGCAGCGTCTTCCGCAACATCGCCCGCATGGGCGAGGCGGAGCCGGAGGACGTCTTCGCCGCGGCGAAGCTGGCCGGCTGCCACGAGATGATCCTGCGCCTGCCGCAGGGCTACGACACCGAGGTCGGCGAGGCGGGGCAGCAGCTTTCCGGCGGCCAGCGCCAGCTCGTGGGCCTGGCCCGCGCGCTCTTCGGGCGGCCGAAGCTGCTGGTGCTGGACGAACCCGACAGCAGCCTCGACGGCGATGCCGAGGCACGCCTGCTCCATGCGCTGCGCGAACTGCGCGAGCACGGCACCACCGTGGTGCTGGTGAGCCACCGTCCCGTCCTGGTCCAGGGCGTGGACAAGGTGATGCTGCTGCGCGACGGGCAGATCGAGGCCTTCGGCCCGCGGCAGGAGGTGCTGAACCGCGTCATGGGCCCGCGTCCGGCCGTGGCCGCGCCGCGCAATCCCGCCTCCCTGCCCGGCCAGCCTGGAGTTGCCGCATGAGCGCGAATATCGCCCTGCCGCCCCTTGGCGGTCCCCTGACCCCCACCCCGGCGGGCCATCCCGGCCTGCCGGAGCTGGTGCTCGACCTGCCGCGCCCCCGCACGCGCGGTCCGATGCTGCTCGGCATCGCCAGCATCGCGCTGTTCGTCGGCGGCTTCGGCACCTGGTCCTTCACCGCCCCCCTGAGCGAGGCCGCCATCGCCCCCGGCGTCATCAAGGCCGAGGGCAACCGCCGCGCCGTGCAGCACCTGGAGGGCGGGATCGTGCGCGAGATCCTGGTCCGCGACGGTGACGAGGTGAAGGCCGGGCAGGTCCTGATGCGGCTGGACGACACCCAGTCCGACGCCACGCTGGAAAGCTCGCGCGGCACCCGCTGGGCGCTGATGGCGCAGGCGGCCCGGGACGCGGCCGAGGTGGCGGGCGCCACGACCGTCGCCTATCCGGCGGAGCTGGTCTCCTCCGACGACCCGCGTGCGCGGGAGGCGATGACGGGGCAGAGCATCCTCTTCGCCAGCCGCACCGCCAGCCTGGCCAGCCAGATCCAGGTGCTGGAGGCCCGGCTGGGCCAGTACGGCGCCTCCATCCTCTCCACCCGCGCCCAGATCACCAGCCAGCAGCGCCAGCTCGACCTGCTGCGGCGCGAGGAAACGGATGTGCGGGCCCTGGTGGCGCAGGGGCTGGAGCGGATGCCCCGCCTGCTGGGCCTGCAACGGCAGATCGCCTCGGCGGAAGGCAACATCTCCGACCTGCAGGGGCAGGTCGAACGGGCCGAGGCCCAGATCACCGAGACCCGGAACCAGCTCCGCAACACGCGCGACCAGCGCGTGCAGGAAGCCTCCACCGATGCGCGGGAGGTGGATACCAAGCTGCGGGAACTGCAGGAGCGCATCCGCGCCGCGCAGGACGTGTCCACGCGCCGCGAGATCCTGGCGCCGGTGGATGGCGTCGTGCTCAACAGCCATTTCTTCAACCCCGGCGCCGTGGTGAAGCCCGGCGACACGGTGCTGGAGATCGTACCCGACCGCGACCGGCTGGTGGCGGAGGTGAAGGTCTCCCCCACCGACATCGACGTGGTCCATAACGGGCTGGAGGCGGAAGTGCGGCTGCCGGCCTTCAAGCAGCGGCTGGTGCCCTATCTGCACGGGCACGTCACCTTCGTGGGCAGCGACGTGAATCAGGAGCCGCAGCGCGGCACCGAATACTACCGCGCGCAGATCGTGATCGAGCCGGACCAGATCGCCAAGCTGGAGAACGTCTCGCTGAAGGCCGGCATGCCGGTGGAGGCGCAGATCAAGATCGGCGACCGGAGCTTCTTCCGCTACATGATGCAGCCTCTGATCGACAGCTTCCACAGGGCCTTCCGTGAGCAGTAACAACAAGCCGGCCCCGGCCGCACTTCCCTGCATCTTCAGCGACGGGGTCATCGACGCCCAGGTGCGCCATGGCGTGGCGCGCTTCACCCTGGGCCAGACGGGAACGGACGGCCAGCTCGCCCCGGCGGGCCAGCTCGTCCTGCCGCTGACCCAGTTGCCCAACCTGATCGGCAGCGTCACGCGGCTGCTGCAGGAGCTGGAGGCGCGTGCCCGGCAGGCACAGCAGCAACAGCAGGGCGCCGCGGCGGCGGCCGAACCGGCGGCAACGCCGGCGGGTGGCGCCTTCCGTTTCTCCACGGAGTAAAGTTTCCAGGCGCTCCGGCAACGGGGCGCCTGGACCCTATCCCCGCTCGCCGCGCATCCGCATGGCCAGCACGGGATCATCGCTGGCCATCGCATCCACGCCCAGATCCAGCATGCGGGCGATGCTGTCCGCGTGGTTGCCGCCCCAGACGGCGATCCGCAGTCCGGCCGCGCGCAGCCCCGCCACCAGTTCCGCATCCATCACGCTGGCATGGGTTTCCACCATGGAAAGCCCATGGGCCTTCGCCACGCCGATCACCCCCGGCAGGCCCAGCCCCTCCAGCATGGCCGGGTCGAAGAGCCAGGCGACATGGTCGAAGCCGCCCGCCGCCTGGGCCGCGGCGGCGGTGGGCGCGTGAAAGGCGATGATGCCGCAGCGCCCCCGCATTCCATGCCGGTCCAGGATCGGAAGCGCCACGTCCAGCAAGCCCGGATAGGGCCTGCCTCGCACATCCGTCTTGAGCTCGACCTGCAGGCCGGAGGCGGAGGAAGCGACCAGTTCGACGACATCGCGCAGATGCGGGATGCACTCCCCGCCCGCGCCGCGCAGGCGGAGGCGCGTCAGCTCCTCGACCGGATGCTCGGCCAGGAGGCCCTGCCCCTCGGAGGTCCTTTCCAGCCGGGCGTCGTGATGCACGATTGGCTGCTCATCAACCGAAAGGTGTATATCGCACTCGCAATATTCAACCTTAAGCTGTGATGCATGGCGGAACCCACCAATACTGTTCTCCGGCCACAAAAATGCACCGCCTCGATGGCCGATGATTTTTGTCATGGGCGGTATTGTCTCCCGTCTTCTTGAAAGGGTGGAACTGGATGCGCATTGGGCCTATTCCTATCTTCACCTGCCCTGAAGCGTGGAACGTGGTGAGATGTCGCTCATTCTGGTTCTGTATGACTTGCCACAAGGCGCGACCGAGGTTCTGGAACAGGCGATCTGGGAGGTCTCGGAAAGCCACTGGGTCGCCAACGCGAATGCTCTCTTCGTTTCGAGTGACATGTCGGTGAGCTATCTTTCCCAGCACCTTCGCGGCGCCCTGCGGCGTAACGGGATCGCCGGACCGATCCTGGTCATGCGCATGGCGGAGGATATCGCCACGGACGGCCTGCCGCCGGACGCCGCCTCCTGGCTGCGTCAGCAGGTGGACCTGCCCATGCCGCGCGCCGCCCGGCCGAACTGAGGCCCAGCCTCCGCCCTTCCCGCGCGGCGGGCCGCCATGCTTCATGGCAGCGAGGCCAGCCGCCCGGCCAAAGCCTCGAAGAACGGCTCCACGGCCAGTGTTTCCGCGACGCGGATATTCGGCGTTCGCCGCATCCGGTTCCAGCGGTCGATATGCGTGCGCCCCCGGCCGATGCCGGTGCCGCATTCCACCTCCACCCAGGCTTCCCGAAGACCGAAGAGTTCCGGCCACAGCACCAGCGCCACGGCGCAGGGGTCGTGCAGCGGAAAGCCACGATGCCCGAAGCGGCGGGAGGCCGGCACGCCCCGCAGGATGGCGCAGGCAGCCTCCAGGCAGGCCCCCTTCCCCGCCCCGGCCAGCCGTTCCACCACGGCTGGCGTGACGAAGGCCTGGGCGGTGAGGTCCAGGGTCACGAGGCTGACCGGCAGCCCTGTGGCGATCACGGCGGCCAGCGCCTCGGGATCGGAGGCGGCGTTGAACTCGGCCGAGGGTGTCCAGTTCCCCTCGCCCCAGGCGCCGGTCATCAGCACGATCTCGCGCACGCGGTCCCGCAGCTCCGGCTCGGCGGACAGGGCCAGAGCGAGGTTCGTGGCCGGCGCCAGACCGATCAGCGTCACCTCGCCCGGGGCCGAGCGGCGCAGCAGGTCCCGGATGGCATCCGCCGCCAGGCCGGGCGCGACTGGCGGGCCTTCCGGCAGGCTCACCCCGGCCAAGCCATCGGCCGCATGCACCGCCGTCTCGGAGCGGAACTCGCCCAGCAGCGGGCGGCTCGCCCCGCCCACCACCGGCACGGCCCGTCCGGTCAGCCCGATGATGGCACGGGCATTGGCGAGCGTCCGCTCCAGTCCGACATTGCCGCCGCAGACCGTCACCAGCCGCACATCCAGCTCCGGCGAGGCCAGGGCCAGCCAGAGCGCGATCGCGTCATCCGTGCCCGGGTCGCAATCGATGACGGTGGTGCGCGGCGCGGTCATCCCAGCTCCACCTCGACCAGGCTGCACCAGTAGGCCGCGCCATGCGCGACGATCTCGTCGTTGAAATCGTAATGCGGATTGTGCTGGTAGCCCTCGGGATGGCGCGGCGCACCCATGCCGATGAAGGCGAAGGCGCCGGGACGTTCGAGCAGCATGAAGGCGAAATCCTCGCCCGGCGTGATCGGCTCCGGGTCGTCATCCACCAAGGCCTCGCCCACCGTGGCGCGGGCGGCGCGCAGCGCGACCTGCACCTGCTCCGCATGGTTCACCGTGGGCGGCGTACCGTGGATGTAGCGGGCCTCCACCGACACCTCATGCGTCGCGGCGGTATTCTCCGCGATGGCCAGGATGCGGCGCTCCAGCAGGGCGCGTTCCTCGTTGCGGAAGGCACGAGCGGTGCCGCGCACCGTCACCTTCGCCGGGATCACGTTCGGCGCCTTGGCATCGCCCGCCGCGATATGGCCGACGCTGACGACGCCGCTCTGCAAGGGGTCGATGTTGCGGGCCACGATGCTGTGCAGCGCGGTGATGAACTGTGCCGCCGCCAGCGTGGCATCCGCCGCCAGATGCGGCCGCGCGCCATGCCCGCCCTTGCCGGTGAAGACGGCCTCCCAGGTATCGGCGCTGGCCAGGGCGCGGCTGCGCGGCACGGCGATGCTGCCCACCGGCATGTCGAGCATGTTGTGCAGCCCATAGACCGCATCGACGGGGAAGGTCTCGAACAGCCCCTCCCTGATCATGCGGTCGGCGCCACCGAGTCCCTCCTCGGCGGGCTGGAAGATGAACTGCACCGTGCCGGAGAAGCGGTCCGGATTCCGTGCCAGCCACTTCGCGGCGCCGAGCAGCATGGCGGTGTGCCCGTCATGGCCGCAGGCATGCATCGTGCCGGGCCTGGTGCTGGCATAGGGAAGCCCCGTCACCTCGCCCATCGCCAGCGCGTCCATGTCGGCACGCAGCCCGATGGCCCGGTTGCCGCCGCCGCTGCTCCCCTTGCCGCGCAGCGTGCCGACCACGCCGGTCCCGCCCAGCCCCTCGGTCACCTCGATCCCGGCCTCGCGCAGCTCCCGCGCCACCAGCGCGGCGGTGCGCGTCTCGTCGAAGCCGAGTTCCGGATGGGCATGGATGTCGCGGCGCCAGGCGGTCATGGCCGGGGCGAGAGGGGCGAGATCCTCCGGTGAGGGCATAATTCGTCTCCAGACTGGATAGCGGGCTTGCTTTCCGGCGCCGGGCGGTATCATGCCACGCGCCAGAAATCACTGCCACCGGACCACCCGCCATGCGCCTCCCCCGCCTTCGCGACGCCCTGCTCGCCTCCACCCTCCTGGCTGGTGCGGCGCTGGCGGTCGCGGCACCGGCCGCCGCCCAGGATTCCGACACGCTGCGCATCGGCATGGAGGCCGGGCCGACCAGCATCGACCCGCATTTCGCCAGCGTGATCACCAACTACGCCTATGGCCGCCACTACTTCCAGCCGCTGATGGAACAGGATGCGCGGCAGGTGCTGCGCCCGGCGCTGGCCACCGAATGGCGCGCGGTGGACGACCTGACCTGGGAGATCAGGCTGAACCCGGCGGCGCGCTTCCAGGACGGCACGCCGGTGACGGTGGACGACGTGGCCTTCACCATCGCCCGCGCCGGCGACGTGCCGAACTCGCCCTCCTCGCTCAACACCTATACCCGGCCGGTGAAGTCGGTGGAGCAGGTGGATGCGCATACGCTGCGCATCCACACCCATGCGCCGACGCCGCTGATGGCGAACTACCTGTCCATGGTGATGATCCTGGCCAGGCATGCGGCGGAGGGGCTCTCCACCGCCGATTTCAACGCCGGCAAGGGCATGGTCGGCACGGGCCCCTATCGCTACGTCTCCTGGACGCCCGGCGGCGTGGCGGTGATGGAACGCTACGAGGAGTTCGCCGGGCCGAAGCCCGCCTTCAAGCGGGTCGAGTTCCGCCCCATCGCCAATGCCGGCGCCCGCACCGCCGCACTGCGCGCCGGCGATGTGGACCTGATCGAGATCGTGCCGACCGACCAGTTCGACCGCTTCGCCAAGGACGCGAGCTTCGCCACCGCCGCCAGCCCCTCCAACCGGCTGATGTTCCTGACGCTGGACAGCGACCGCGAGGTGACGCCGCACATCGCGGGCCGCGACGGCAAGCCGATCCCCAACCCGCTGCGGGACGTGCGGGTGCGCAAGGCGCTGTCCATGGCGATCAACCGGGAGGCTATCGTCTCCCGCGTCATGCAGGGCCAGGGCCTGCCCAGCAACGACCTTGCCCCCCCGGGCTATTTCGGCGCCTCGCCCGAACTGGCGAAGCCGCAGCCCTTCGACCTCGCGGCGGCGAAGAAGCTGCTGGCCGAGGCAGGCTATCCGGAAGGCTTCGCCGTGCAGATCAACGGGCCGAACGACCGCTACGTGAATGACGAGCAGGTGGTGCAGGCGATCGGCCAGATGTGGAGCCGCGCCGGCCTCGCCGCCACGGTGGAAACGAAGCCGCGCGGCACTTGGCTGAGCGAGTCGGCGCAGCTCAAATACTCGGTGAACCTGTCCGGCTTCTCGCCCAATCCGGAGGTGCTGGGGATGCTGGAGGCTCTGATCCACACGGTGGACCCGTCGCGCGGCTTCGGCCCGGCCAATCGCGGGCGCTTCAGCAATGCCGCGATCGACCGGCTGATCGAGCAGGCCCGCACCACCATGGACAACCAGGAGCGCGAGCGCATCAGCCGCGAGGCTACGCGCATGGCGATCCTCGACCAGCAGGCGCTGATCCCGCTCTATTTCCAGACCAACACCTGGGCGATGCGGAAGGGGCTGCGCTACGAGGCCCGCACCGACGAGATGACGCTCGCCACCAGCGTGAGCAAGGCACCATGAGCTTCGCCCCCGAAGCCCCCATCGCCGCGGAGACCCGCCGCCGCGCCGTCCAGGCGGCGCAGGGCAAGGCACCCTTCGACCTGCTGCTCACCGGCGGTACGCTGGTGGATGTCGCGACCGGCGAGCTGCGCGCGGCGGATGTCGGGCTGGTCGGCGGGCTGATCGCCTCCGTGCACCCGCCCGGCACGCGCGCCGACGCGGCGGAATTCCATGACCTCGCGGGCCGCTTCCTGGCGCCCGGCTTCGTGGACAACCACCTGCATTTCGAATCCTCCTTCATGGCCCCCGTGGACTACGCCAGCACCGTCGTGCCCCACGGCGTCACCACCACGGTCTGGGACCCGCACGAGCTGGCCAATGTGCTGGGCGTGCCGGGCGTGCGCTGGGCGGTGGAGGCGGCGCGGGGCCTGCCGCTGCGCGTGCTGGTCGCCGCCCCGTCCTGCGTCCCCTCCGCCCCCGGGCTGGAGGTGGCGGGCGCCGAGATCGGGCCGGAGGAGATGCGCGAGATGCTCCGCTGGCCCGAGGTCGCCGGGGTGGCCGAGGTCATGGACATGGCCGGGGTGCTCGCCGGCAGCGCGCGGATGGAAGGCATCGTCGGCGCCGGCATGGCGGCGGGCAAGAACGTCAACGGCCATGGGCGGGACCTCGCGGGCGCCGCCCTCCAGGCCTATGCCGCCTCGGGCGTGACCTCGGACCACGAGATCACCTCGGGCGAGGACCTGCTGGCCAAGCTCCGCGCCGGGCTGACGGTGGAGCTGCGCGGCAGCCACGACACTGTCCTGCCGGGCGCCGTGGCGGCGATCCTGTCCCTGCCGGTCTTCCCGGCCGGCCTCGTGGCCTGCACGGACGACATCTTCCCGGACGAGCTGGTGGCCAAGGGCGGCCTGCGCGATACGCTCGCACGGCTGGTGGCGCGCGGTCTGAACCCGGTGCTGGCGATCCGCATGGCCACGCTGAACGCCGCGCTGCGGCTGAAGCGCGACGATATCGGCCTGATCGCCCCCGGGCGGCGCGCCGAGATCGCGGTGCTCTCCGACCTGCCCGGCATGGTGGTGGAGCGGGTCTATGTGGCCGGGCGCCTCGTGGCGGAGGGGGGCCGGATGCTCGAAGCCCTGCCCCGCGACCTGTCCGGCGCGCCGCGCGACACGGTGAAGCTCCAGCCCCAGGCGCCGGAGGCCTTCCGCCTGCGGGTGAAGGGCATCGACAACGGAAACGCACGCCTGCCCGTGGTCGGCGGCGCCCGCGTGGTCCATTGGGCCGAGGCCGAGGTCACGGTGCGCGACGGCATCGCCGCGCTGCCGCCGGGCCATGCGCTGATCGCCATCCTCCACCGGCATGGGCGGCGCGACCCGGCGCCCATGCTCTGCCTCGCCGATGGCTGGGGCGAGCCGGAGGGCGCCGTGGCCACCACGATCAGCCACGACAACCACAACCTGCTGGTGCTGGGCCGCGACCCGGCGGACATGGCGGCGGCGGCCAACGCGCTGATCGCCTGCGGCGGCGGCATGGCCGTGGCGGCGGGCGGCCGGGTGACGGGGGTGATGCCGCTGCCCATCGCCGGGCTGCTGGCCGAGACGCCGCCCGCGGAAACCGCCGCCAGCTTCGCCCGGCTGCGCGCCGCGGCCGATG
The DNA here is from genome assembly GCF_001941945.1 of Roseomonas gilardii. NCBI lineage: Bacteria > Pseudomonadati > Pseudomonadota > Alphaproteobacteria > Acetobacterales > Roseomonadaceae > Roseomonas > Roseomonas gilardii. The sequence continues at coordinate 2,064,611 of NZ_CP015583.1, forward strand.
CGGTGATGCCGTGGAAGCCGCCCTTCCGCGTCTTCCGCGGCGTCACCGGCATCTCGCTGGCCTGCAACCCCGGCCCGCATCCGACCGATCTGGGCATCACCGACGGCGGCACGGGCGAGGTGCGCGACCCGGCCCTGCCGCTGGGCACGGAGCCCGTTCCGGCCTGAAGGCCGGCGCGACGCCGGAACCCCGGTTCCGGCGTTGCCATCACCGGGAAAAGGGAGGATGCCACCATGCCGATCCGCACGCGCTTCTGGGCCGAGCTGCGCTGGCCGGAATTCCGGGACCTGCCGGAGAACACGGTGGCGGTCCTGCCCATCGCCGCCACGGAGCAGCACGGGCCGCATCTTCCCGTCTCCACCGACCAGACCATCAATGCCGGCATCCTGGCCCGTTCCCTCACCCACTGTCCGCCGGAACTGCCGCTGCTGGTCCTGCCCCATCAGGCCGTGGGGCTCTCGGTGGAGCACCTGGCCTTTCCCGGCACGCTGACGCTGGACGAGGAAGGCTTCCTCCGCCTCGTCACCGGGATCGGCGCCAGCGTGGCGCGCGCCGGGGTGCGGCGGCTGGTGGTGATGAACGCCCATGGCGGCAACGCCGCGATGCTGGAGGTCGCCTGCCGCCGCCTCCGCGCCGAAAACCGCATCCTGGCGATCGGCAGCCACTGGGACCGGATGGGCCGGCCGGAGGGTTCCGCCGATCCGGTGGAGGCGCGCTACGGCATCCATGCCGGGCGGGACGAGACGGCCCTCATGCTGCGCCTCTCGCCCCAGGATGTGGACCGCGCCGCCATGGCCGATTTCCCCAGCGCGAAGCAACGGCTGGAGGACACCGCCCCCGCCATCGCCTCCGCCCTGGGCGCCAGCCTGGCCTGGCAGGCGCAGGACCTGAACCCGGCCGGGGCGGTCGGCGATGCCACGAAGGCCACGGCGGAGCTGGGCGGGGCCCTGCTGGACTTCGCCGCCCGGCGCATGGCGGAGCTCTGGCGGCAGGTGGCGGCGGTGGATCTCGACGCCTGGCTGCGGGACATGCCCGAGGCGCCATAGCTCCTCCCGTCAGGCGGGCGGCGCCACCGGCAGCCCCAGCGCCACCAGCTCCGCCCGCAGATGCTCGGGCGAGGTGAAGTGGATGCCGTGCATCCCGAGATCGCCCGCCGTCCGCGCGTTGCGGGGATTGTCGTCGATATAGACGGCCGCCTGCGGGTCCACCCCGAAGCGTTCCAGCAGCAGGCGGTAGATCCGGGGATCGGGCTTGATCAGCTTCTCCTGCCCGGACACCACCACACCCCGGAACCAGCCCAGGAAGTCGAAGCGCTCCTCCGCCACCGGATAGGTCTCGGCGGACCAGTTGGTCAGGGCATAGAGCGGCACGCCGCCCTCGCGCAGCTCGCGCAGGATCTCCACCGTACCGTCGATGGCCCCCCGGATCATCTCCGGCCAGTGCCGGTGGAAGGCGTCGATCAGTTCCTCCTGCCCCGGATGCTGGGCGCGCAGCAGGGCGGTGGCCTCGGCCCAGCTCCGCCCGGCATCCTGCTGCAGGTTCCATTCGTTGGTGCAGACCTCGGCTAGGAACCGCTCCATCCCCGCCTCGTCCCCGGGGAAGAGCCGGCGGTAGAGGTGACGCGGGTCCCAGTCCACCAGCACGCCGCCGAGGTCGAAGATGACGATGCTGCGCTGTTCGGCGGTCATGCCGGGATTCCTTCCGGATCGGGGGGGGAACGGGTGGACGGGGCGGCGCAGACTGCCCGCTTCCGCCCCCGGAGTCAGCCGCCCCGGCGGAATCGCCGCGCCGGGCCGGGTGGGCGGCTGGCGCAGCAGGTGCCAGCCCGGCTAGATGAAGGGATGAGCGCCGCACGCCCGCCCGCCACCGCCATGCCCGCCGGACCCTGTCCGGGATGAGCGTCGCCGCCGACGAGATGGTGGACGGCCAACGCCGGATCCGCCCGCACTGGCGCAGCATCCTGGGCGCCCTGTCCGGCCTGTCCGCCCCCGACCTGTCGGACCGCGCGCTCAGCCTGCACCGGGCGCTGGAGGAGGACGGGATCGCCTCCCTCCTGCCCTCCGAGGAGCGGGTGACGGCCTGGCGTTGCGACCTGCTGCCCATGCCCATCCCGGCCGCGGAGTTCACCCATCTGGAGCAGGGGCTGGCACAGCGGGCCCGGCTGCTGGAGCTGGTGCTGGAGGATGTCTACGGCCCACAGCGGCTGCTGGCCGAGGGGCTGCTGCCGGCCGAGCTGGTCTTCAACAACGCCGCCTTCCTGCGCGCCTGCCGCACCACCGGCCCGGTGCCGCGCCCCGCCATGCTCAGCGTGCTGGCGACGGACCTGCAACGCGGGCTGGACGGGCAATGGCGCGTGGCCGGGGATTCCATCGCCCGCATGGCCGGGCTGGCGCAGGCGCTGGAGAACCGCCGCCTGCTCGCCCGCACCATGCCGGAACTCTTCCGCCGTGTGCCGCTGCGGCCGATGCGCCCGTTCCTGGAGGCCTGGCAGCTTTCGCTCCGCCATGCCCTGCCGCCCGGACATGCGGAGGATGCCATCGCCCTGCTCACCCCCGCCGTGGGCGATCCGAGCTGGGCCGAGAACGTGGTGCTGACCCAGGCGCTGGACTGCATCCCCGTGGAACCGGGGGATCTCACGGTGCGCCGGGGCCGGCTCTACCTGAAGACGCTGCGCGGGCTGCAGCCGATCGGCGCGCTGCTGCGGCGGATGCAGGGCCATCTGCTGGACCCGCTGGAATCCGATGCCCCCGCCGCCGGCGGCGTGGTCGGGCTGATGGACGCCGCCCGCAACGGCGAGGTGCGGATCGTCAACGACCCTGGCGCCGACATGGCGGAGGCCCCGGCCCTGGCCGCCTTCCTGCCGCGCCTCTGCGAGGTGCTGCTGGGCGAGGCGCTGCGCCTGCCGGGGCTGCGCACGCTCTGGCTGGGCGATCCCGCCGCGCTGGCGGAGGTCCGCGCCACGCCGGAGCGGTGGATGCTCCGCTCGGCCACCGATCCGCGCAGCCCACCCGTGCTGCTGGACCCGGCGAACAGCGCCCTCCTCGCCCGTCTGGAGGACCGGCCGGAGGGCTGGGCCGCCACGGAGCTTTCCCCACCCTCGCAGGTGCCCTGCTGGGTGAGCGGCGCGGGGGAGGACGGGACCGGCGCCAAGGTGCCGCTTCCCGTGCGGCTGCGCATGTTCCTGGCCGGCGAGCATGCGGACGGCGACGCGCGCGGCGCCCCCGGCTGGCGGGTCCTGCCCGGCGGCTTCGCCCATATCCTGGAGGACGGCGCCCATGCCTTCACCCGGGTGCCGGAAGGCGGGCTGTCCAAGGATGTCTGGGTGCTGGAGGACGAGGCGGAGGCCGGACTGCCCCCCGCCCTCCAGTCGCCGCCGCTGGCGCTGCGCCGGATGGCGGCCGGCATGCCGTCGCGGGCGGGGGACAACCTCTTCTGGCTGGGCCGCTACGTGGAGCGGCTGGACACCGCCGCCCGCCTGTCGCGCGCCGCCCTGGTGCGGCTGGAGCGCGACGCCCTGCTGCCGCATGAGCTGGCGGAGCTGCACACCCTGGCCCGCTGCTTGGTGCCCGCCGGGCTGGTGAAGGTGGAGGACTTCCCTGTCGCCGGGGATGCCGGGCCGCTGCGGCGGGCGCTGCTGCGCGCCGCCCGGCCGGATGAATCGCTGTCCCGCGCCTTCGGGCGCATCGCCCGGCTGGCCGAGGCCACGCGCGACCGGCAGACCGGCGACATGCACGACGCCTTCCTCCAGCCCTTGCGGGAGATGCGGGACAAGCTGTCCCGGGTGCGCGACCTGCAATCCCTGTCCCGCCTGCACCGCGCCGCCATGCGCTATGCCGCCGGGGTGGCCGGGGTGGCCGCGGAGAACATGGTGCGCGGCGGCGCCCATACCTTCCTGGATCTCGGGCGCCGGGTGGAACGTGCCCAGTCCGTCGCCTCCGCCCTGTCCATGGCGCTCGACCAGCCGCCCGCGCGGCTGGAGGCCGGGCTGCGCCTCGCGCTGGAGCTGTGCGATTCCGTGATCACCTACCGCACGCGCTATCTGGCCGCGCCACAGGCGGAACCGGTGCTGGCGCTGGTCCTGGCTGATTCCGGCAACCCCCGCGGGCTGGGCTTCCAGTTCGCCCGCGCCCAGGAACTGCTGGAGAACCTGGCCGGCCGCGACGACACCCTGGCCCGGGAGGCGGAAGCCCTGTCGAACGAGACCCTCGCCATCGCCGAGGGACCGGTGGGCGAGGTCCCCGGGCGGCTGCGGGGCGTGGAGGAACGCGCGGGCCAGCTGGCCGAGGGAATCTCGCGCCAGTACTTCACCCTGCTGCCGCAGGCACGGTCTCTGGTCCCGGTCATCGGACGGGGGATGGCATGATCCTGCGTGTCCGGCACGTCACCAGCTATGCCTATGGCCATCCGGTGGAGATGGCCACGCACATGCTCTGCCTGACGCCGCGCGAACTGCCCGCGCAGCGCGTGCTAAGCACGACGCTGACCAGCACGCCGGAGGCCGCCCGGACCACCATCGGGCGGGACCACTTCGGCAACCACGTCACCTGGCTCTTCCTCGACAGCCCGCACGAACGCTTCGAGGTGGTGACCGAGGCGGTGGTGGACGTGCATTTCCTGCCCCCTCCCCCGGCCGCCGCGACCCTGCCCTGGGAGGCGGTGGCGGCCATGGCGCGGCGCGACCCGGAGGCGGCGGAGTTCACCTTCCCGAGCCCCATGGTCCGGGTGGGCGAGGCGGCGCGGGACTTCGTCACCCCCTCCTTCCCCGCCGGCCGCCCGGTGCTGGAAGGGCTGCTGGACCTGAATTCCCGCTTCAAGAAGGAATTCCGCTTCCGCTCCGGCGTCACCGGCATCGCCACCCCGGTGGACGAGGTGCTGCGCCGGCGCGAGGGCGTCTGCCAGGACTTCTCCCATGTCATGATCGCCGGCCTGCGCGCCCTTGGCCTGCCGGCGCGCTACACCTCCGGCTATATCCGCACCTATCCGCCGCCGGGGCAGCCCCGCCGCGTCGGCGCCGACATGTCGCATGCCTGGGTCGGCGCCTGGCTGGGACCGGAGCTCGGCTGGCTGAACCTGGACCCGACCAACAACATCCTGCTCTCGGAGGAGCATGTGCTGCTCGGCTGGGGTCGCGATTTCGGCGATGTCTCGCCGCTGCGCGGCATCATCCTGGGCGGCGGGCGGCACAAGCTGGAAGTGGGCGTGGATCTCGCGCCGGTCGGCGAGGACTGATCCGGACGGCGGAATGCGCCCATCCATGGGCGTGCGCATGGCACCAGCCATCGCCGGGGAGCCATGCTGTCCGGCACGGTCCCCCGACGCCCCTTGCTTCCCGAAGCCCGCCCGGGCTATAGGAATAAAATCAACTCCCGCCGTTGCATCACCGGCCCCTGAAGCAGGCGTCCGGGCACTCCCCCGGTTCGCGACACCGGGCACGGCCCTGCGTCCGCCCGGTCGGATAAAGGGCTAAAACCCTAAAATGCTAAAATCCTAAAGAACCGGCACCGCACGCGTGACGGAAGGCCCTGGCCCGTGACGTGTCCGGCGGCCTGCATTCCGCCGTTCGATGACACGTCCCCCTCGTCTTGCCGCATGGCCGCAGGCGACGCAGGCTGCGCCCGCATTCCAGGGAGTGGGACGAGATGACGGAATCGCGGATCGCGGTGGTGACGGGCGCCGGCTCGGGGATCGGACGCGCCGCCACGCTGGCGCTGCTGGCCGATGGCTGGTCGGTGGCCCTGGCCGGGCGGCGGCGCGATGCGCTGGAGGAAACGGTGGCGCAGGCGGGCGAGCATGGCGGCCGCTGCCTGCCGGTGCCGACCGACATCACCGACGCGGCCTCGGTGGAGTCGCTCTTCGCCACGGTGAAGCAGCGCTGGGGGCGCCTGGACCTGCTGTTCAACAATGCCGGGCGCGGCAGCCCCGCCGTGGATTTCGACGAGATCAGCGATGCCGACTGGTTCGGCGTGGTGGCGGCCAACCTGAACGGCGCCTTCCTCTGCGCCCGCGCCGCCTATGCGATGATGAAGGCGCAGGACCCGAAAGGCGGCCGCATCATCAACAACGGCTCGATCAGCGCCTATGCCCCCCGGCCGGGCAGCGCGCCCTATACCGCCACCAAGCACGCCATCAGCGGCCTGACCAAGTCGATCAGCCTGGACGGGCGCAAGCACGACATCGCCTGCGGCCAGATCGACGTGGGCAATGCCGCGACCGAGATGACCGAGCGCATGACCCGGGGCGTGCCGCAGGCGGATGGGCGGATGATGGTTGAGCCGCGGATGGACGTGGCAAATGTCGGCCGCGCCGTGGCCCATATGGCCGCGCTGCCGCTCGATGCGAATGTGCAGAACATGACCATTATGGCCACCGCCATGCCCTTCGTCGGGCGCGGCTGAAACCGGCGGCCGGGGAGGACACCGCCCTCCCCCTTCCTGCCCTTGCCTCGCGCCTCAGCGGGCGCGGGCGATGCAGAAGCGGATGATGTCGGACAGGGCCTGGCGCTCCGGCCCCTGCGGGAAGAGGTCCAGCGCCCGCTGCGCCGAGCGGCCATAGTCCTCGGCCAGCGCCAGCGTGGCGCCCAGGGTGTCGTGCCGGCGCATCAGGTTCAGGGCATGTTCCAGGTCGTCCTCGCCCTGCTCCCGCTCTTCCAGCACCCGGCGCCAGAAGACCCGCTCCTCCTCGTCGCCCCGCTGGAAGGCCAGCAGGACCGGAAGGGTGATCTTGCCCTCGCGGAAGTCGTCGCCGACCGTCTTGCCCAGTTCGGCCTGCCGCGCCGAATAGTCCAGCGCATCGTCCACGAGCTGGAAGGCCATGCCGAGGTCGCGGCCATAGGCATGCAGCGCCTGCGCCTCGGCCTCCGGCCGGTCGGCCACCACGGCGCCGATCTCGGTGGCGGCGGCGAAGAGCGCGGCGGTCTTGCCGGCGATGACCTGCAGGTACTGCTCCTCGGTCGTGGCCGTGTCGTTCTGGATGACGAGTTGCAGCACCTCGCCCTCCACGATCGTGGCGGCGGCCTGGCTCAGGATCGCGAGCACGCGCAGCGAGCCGTCGCGCACCATGAGCTGGAAGGCGCGGGCGAACAGGAAGTCCCCCACCAGCACCGAGGGTTTGTTGCCGAACAGCGCATTGGCGCTGGCCTGGCCCCGGCGCAGGGAGCTTTCGTCCACCACGTCGTCATGCAGCAGCGTGGCGGTGTGCAGGAACTCCACGCAGGCGGCCAGCGCGGCATGGCGCTCCCCCCGGTAGCCGCACATCCGCGCAGCCGCCAGGGTGAGCAGCGGCCGCAGGCGCTTGCCCCCGGCCGCGACGATATGCGCGGCGAGCTGCGGGATCAGGGAGACCGGGCTGTCCATGTGCTCGACGATGAGCCGGTTGCACAGCTCCAGGTCGTCGCGGACCAGTTCGGTCAGAACCACGAGCGCAGCCTCGGGATTCTCGTCGTCGGGCGTCGGCGTGACGGCTACGCTCAAGCAGGAAATGACCTTAGAAGACCGGCCGGCAACATAGCCATGACGGGCAGCCACGCCAAGGCGCGCACGCCCACAACCCTGCCGGAGCACGCATGCACATCCTGGCCACGGGTCTCGACCCGGTCCGCCTGAGCTTCCTGCAGGCCCTGCTGCGGGACGCGGGCATCCCGTCCACCGTCCTCGACGCCCATGTCAGCGCCGTGGAGGGCGGGATCGGTGCCTTCCCCCGCCGGCTGGCGGTCCGGCAGGAGGATGCCCGCGCCGCCGAGGCGGTGCTGCGGGAGGCGGGGGAAGCGGGCGCGTGACGGCAGACCCCACCCTCACCGAGGATCGGCTGCTCGACGGCCGCGTCCTGCTTCACCAGCCATCCGACGGGCTGCGGGCGGGGCTGGATGCCGTGATGCTGGCGGCACATGTTCCGGCCCGGCCCGGGGAGAAGGTGCTGGAACTCGGCTGCGGCAGCGGCGCCGCGCTGCTCTGCCTGCTGGCCCGCGTTCCGGGCCTCGAAGGCATCGGGATCGAGCGCGACCCCGGCCTCGCGGCCCTGGCGACGGAGAACCTGCACCGGAACGGCTGGGCAGGCCGCGCCCAGATCCGGACGGTGGATATCGCCCGGCCGGACGCCTTGCCTGGCCAGGGCTTCGCGGCACATGGCCTCGCCAATCCGCCCTACTGGACGGGCGGCACCGCCTCGCCCGACCCGCGCCGGGCGGCGGCGATGCATGAGGCGGAGCCGGCGCCGCTGCTTCTCTGGGCAAAGGTCCTGGCCAGGGGTGTCCGTCCGGGCGGGTCCGCGACACTGATCCTGCCGGCGCACCGGCACGGCGAGGGTTGGGCGGCCTTGCGCGAGGCCGGTTTCGGGGCTGTCTCGCTCTTCCCGCTCTGGCCGAGGGCCGGACGGGAGGCGAAGCGGGTCATGTTGCAGGGCTGGTTGGCGCGGCGGGGGCCGGACCGGGTTCTGCCCGGGCTGGTGCTGCATGAGGGCCCGGGCTGGTCCGCCGGGGCGGAGGCCGTGCTGCGGCACGGGGCCGCCCTGCCCGGCTGAGCGGCGCGGCCGCTCGTGTCAGCCCTGCGCTTCCGGATGGCGCAGCAGCCAGAGCCGCTCATGCGCCGCCACGAGGCTTTCCATGTTCTTGCGCCGGTTGACGTCCGGATGCACCGGCTTGCGGGTCAGCATGACCTCGAGAAGCCGCAGGAGATCCTCCGCGACCTCGAAATCCTCCTGATCGCAGGCATGGTGAAAGGCGATCAGGATCTTGTCCGAGAGGCGGCGCGTCTGCCTCGGGGCCGAGCCGGGGCGTGTCCCCGGCTTCGTCGTCTCGCTGCTATCGTTCTCAGCCATGTCGAGGCCGGCACCCCACGCTATGATCGGACAGATTGACGCCATTTCGACGAATACACGCAGCACAATCTATCCGTTGCAAGCGTGCCATGAAACCCCGCCACTGTACCGCCATTTCCTGTCAAGGAAACTCTAATTTTGAGACATCGCCCTCAATCCCGGGCGATGTCCCATCAATTTCAGCCGATTTCACTCAGCGACGGGGCCGTTCCGGGAAGGAGGCATCTTGGCCTCCCCGGTGGACGTATTGAAGACGCTATCCTCGAAGGCTTCTTCCCAACTTCCGGTTGTAGAAGCCTTGGAATACTCCGTGGCGCGGTTCTCGAAGAAATTCGTGTGCTCGATGGCGTTCAGCATCTCGTCGAGCCAGGGCAGCGGGTTGCGCTCGATCCGGTAGACCGGCTCCAGGCCGAGTTGCTGCAGGCGGCGGTCGGCGATGAAGCGGATGTACTGCTTCACCTCCGGCGCGGTCAGCCCCTGCACGTCGCCCAGTTCGAAGGCGAGGTCGATGAAGGCGTCCTCGTGCTCGACGATCGTCTCGCAGACCTCGGTGATGTCGCGGCGGAGCTCCGCCGTCCAGATCTCCGGATTCTCCTGCACGAAGGTGTGGAAGAGCTTGATCACGGAAAGGCAGTGCAGCGTCTCGTCGCGCACCGACCAGGTGACGATCTGGCCCATCCCCTTCATCTTGTTGAAGCGGGGGAAGTTCAGCAGGATCGCGAAGGAGGCGAAGAGCTGGAGCCCCTCGGTGAAGGCGCCGAAGGCAGCGAGCGTCTTGGCGATCTCGGTCTTCGAATCGACCGAGAAGCTCTGCATGTAGTCGTACTTGTCCTTCATCTCCTTGTATTTGAGGAAGGCCTGGTACTCGGTCTCCGGCATGCCGATCGTGTCGAGGAGATGGCTGTAGGCCGCGATATGCACCGTCTCGATGTTCGAGAAGGCCGACAGCATCATGAGCACTTCCGTCGGCTTGAACACCTGGGCGTAGTGCTTCATGTAGCAGTTGTTCACCTCCACGTCCGACTGCGTGAAGAAGCGGAAGATCTGCGTCACGAGGTTGCGCTCCACCTCGGTCAGGTTCTTCTGCCAGTCCTTCACGTCATCGGCCATCGGAACCTCTTCCGGCAGCCAGTGGACGCGCTGCTGCGTCAGCCAGGCGTCATAGGCCCAGGGATAGCGGAAGGGCTTGTAGACCGGGTTGGCGGTCAGCAGGTCGAAATGCGTCGGCATCTCGTCGGTGGGGTTGTGGCCGTCGGGCATGGGGCGTCTCGCTGCGTTTCGGTCTGTCTCGTTGGCGGCGCGAGGAAAGGGGCGGCGCACCTCCTCCATGCCGGGGACCCGCCCCGGCGCCCTCACGCCCGCCGATATCCCGGGCGGCCAGGCATTCCCGCCGCGCCGGACCTGGCCGTGCCTATTGGCAGGCCAGGCATTCCTCGTAGTCGGTGTTGCCGCCCGCCAGCCGCGCCGCCACCAGCGGCAGCGGGATCTGCGGGTCGTTCGCCACGGCGGCCGCCCCCGGCGAAGGCTGCGGGGCCACCTTCTCGCTGATCGTATCGGCGCGCTGGATGGAGAGCGAGCGGCAGTAGTAGAGCGACTTCATCCCCTTCTTCCAGGCCTGGAAGTGGATCTGGTGCAGGTCGCGCTTGTGCACGTTGGCCGGCAGGAAGAGGTTCACCGACTGCGCCTGGCAGATGAAGGGCGTGCGGTCGGCGGCGTGCTCGACCACCCAGCGCTGGTCCAGCTCGAAGGCGGTCTTGAACACCGCCTTCTCCTGCTCGTCCAGGAAGTCCAGGTGCTGCACCGAACCCTTGCTGACGGTGATGCTCGTCCAGGTGTCATCGTCGTCGCGGCCGTGCTTCGCCAGCACCTTCTTCAGATGCGGGTTGCGCACGATGAAGGAGCCGGAGAGCGTCTTGTGGTTGTACACATTGGCCGCGATCGGCTCGATGCCAGCCGAGGCGCCGCCGCAGATGACGCTGATCGAGGCGGTGGGCGCGATCGCCATCTTGTTCGAGAAGCGCTCGTTGAACCCGTATTCCGCCGCGTCCGGGCAAGGGCCGCGCTCATTGGCGAGCCTGACGCTGGCGGCATCGGCCTGCGCACGGATATGCTTGAACATCCGCTTGTTCCAGACCTTCGCCACCACGCTCTCGAAGGGCACGTTCTGCGCCTGGAGAAAGGAGTGGAAGCCCATGACGCCGAGGCCCACCGAACGCTCCCGCATGGCGCTGTAGCGTGCGCGGGCCATGCTGTCGGGCGCGGTGTCGATGAAGCTCTGCAGCACGTTGTCGAGGAAGCGCATCACGTCCTCGATGAAGGTCGGATGGTCCTTCCACTCGAACCAGGACTCGAAGTTCAGCGAGCTCAGGCAGCACACCGCCGTGCGCTGCTGCCCGTGCTGGTCACGCCCCGTGGGCAGGGTGATCTCGGAGCAGAGGTTGGAGGTCTTCACCTCCAGCCCGGCCAGCTTGTGGTATTCCGGGCGCGCGTTGTTCACCGCGTCGCTGTAGATGATGTAGGGCTCGCCCTGCTCGATCCGCGCCAGCAGGATGCGGATCCAGAGGCCGCGCGCCGAGATCTTGCGGATGACCGCACCGTCCTTGGGGCTGGTCAGCGCCCATTCCTCGTCGGCCTCCACCGCACGCATGAAGGCGTCGGGGATCAGGATGCCGTGGTGGAGGTTCAGCGCCTTGCGGTTCGGGTCGCCGCCGGTGGGACGGCGGATGTCGATGAACTCCTCGATCTCGGGATGCGAGACCGGCAGATACACGGCGGCCGAGCCGCGGCGCAGCGAGCCCTGGGAGATCGCCAGGGTCAGGCTGTCCATCACGCGGATGAAGGGCACGATGCCGGAGGTCTTGCCGTTCTGGCCGACCTTCTCGCCGATCGAGCGCAGGTTGCCCCAGTAGGAGCCGATGCCGCCGCCCTTGGAGGCGAGCCAGACATTCTCGTTCCACAGGCCCAGGATGCCGTCGAGGCTGTCATCCGCCTCGTTCAGGAAGCAGGAGATGGGCAGGCCGCGCGTCGTGCCGCCATTGGACAGCACCGGCGTCGCCGGCATGAACCAGAGCTTCGAGATGTAGTCGTAGATCCGCTGCGCATGCGCGGCGTCATCGCCATAGGCCGAGGCGACACGGGCGAAGAGGTCCTGGTAGGATTCGCCGGGCAGCAGGTAGCGGTCGTCGAGCGTCGCCTTGCCGAAATCGGTGAGCAGCGCGTCGCGGCTCCGGTCGATGGTGACCTGGCCATGCCCCTCAAGCTGAACGGCGTCGAACATGGCGGTCCTCTCCTTAGGCGGGTCCGGTGATGCGATATGGTGTTCTGGAGTCTGCCGAGGGTCGTCCCCCCGGGCGGACAGGCTTCTTAACACCACATCTGGTGTCCGGCCAATCGAAGACGCCTAGGCCTTGTAGGGGAAACCAAATTCCCGTGCGGTCCCCGCGACTCGCTGAAACTCCTGGGGAAATGCCGGCGGGCGGATTGTGCCGACAGGTCGTGTCCGATTCGGGGCGCGGCTCTTGCCCCCGTTATTCACACTATCCACAGGCGAGGGCGGCGCCGGGACGCGGGACGGACCCGCACCCCGGCCACCATGGCTCAGCGCATCGGCGGCGGGTACTGGAGGCCGCCCTTGTTCCAAAGGTTGTTCAGGCCGCGCTGCACGCCCATCGGGGTGATGTTGCGGTCCCAGACCTCGGCGTAGTTGCCCACCTGCTTGACGACCTGCACCGCCCAGTCCGCCGGCACGCCGAGCATCTTGCCGAGGTCGCCGCTCCTGCCCATGAAGCGCTGGATCTCGGGGTTGTTGTTGTCTACGAAGCTTTCGACGTTCCTGGAGGTCATGCCCAGCTCCTCGGCGGTGAGCTGCGCGAAATGCGTCCACTTCACGATGTCGAAGAACTTCCAGTCGCCCTTGCGCACCATGGAGCCCAGCGGCTCCTTGGAGATGATTTCCGGCAGGATGGTGTACTGGCCGGCATTCGCCCCTTGGCTGAAGCGGAAGGAGGCGAGCGAGGAGGCGTCGGTGGTGAAGGCGTCGCAGCGGCCGCTGATGAAGGCGTTGCGGATCTCCTCGATGCTCTCGATCACCACCGGGGTGAACTTCATGCCGTTCGAGCGGAAATAGTCGGTGAGGTTCAGCTCGGTGGTCGAGCCTGGCTGCACGCAGACCGAGGCGCCGTCCAGCTCCTTCACCGACTTCACGCCGGAGGCCGTCTTCACGGCGAAGCCGGTGCCGTCATAGAAGTTCACCGCGGCGAATTCGAGGCCCAGCGCCGCCTCGCGCCCCAGCGTCCAGGTGGTGGAGCGCACCAGCATGTCCACCTCGCCCGACTGGAGCGCGGTGAAGCGGTTGGTGGCGGTGGTGTTGACGAAGCGCACCTTGTCGGCATTGCCCAGGATGGCGGTGGCGACGGCGCGGCAGGTGTCGGAATCGATGCCCTTCATCACGCCCTGGCTGTCGGGCAGGCTGAAGCCGACATTGTTGCCGGCGACGCCGCAGAGCAGGTAGCCGCGCTCCTTGATCGCGCCCATCGTATCGGCGGCTGGCTGGGCGGAGGCCTGCTGCGCGGCCGGAAATGCGGAGATGGCGACGGCCAGGGCGGCCGCCGCGACGCTCGTCATGCGCATCGTGTCTTACCCTTCCCAGGGGCCTCCGTCCCGTCGGAGGCCGGTGGGTCGAGCGTCGCCGTGCTACCGCCCGGCAAACAAGCGCCGGTTTACTCCCATTCGATGGTTCCGGGCGGCTTGCTGGTCACGTCGTAGGCAACCCGGTTGATCCCGCGCACCTCGTTGACGATCCGGTTGGCAACCCGGCTCAGGAAGGCGATTTCGAAGGGATAGACATCCGCCGTCATGCCGTCCGTGCTGGTGACGGCACGCAGGGCGCAGGCCTGGTCGTAGGTGCGGCCGTCGCCCATCACGCCCACGGTGCGGACGGGCAGCAGCACGGCGAAGGCCTGCCAGATCGCGTCGTAGAGGCCGGCGTTGCGGATCTCCTCCAGGAAGACCAGGTCCGCCTGCTGCAGGATCTGCACCTTCTCCCGCGTCACCTCGCCAGGGATGCGGATGGCCAGGCCGGGCCCCGGGAAGGGGTGACGGCCGACGATGACCTCCGGCATGCCCAGCTCGCGGCCCAGGGCGCGGACCTCGTCCTTGAACAGTTCGCGCAGCGGCTCGACGAGCTTCATGCGCATGTTCTCGGGCAGGCCGCCGACATTGTGGTGCGACTTGATGGTGACGGAGGGGCCGCCGGTGGCGGAGACGCTCTCGATCACATCCGGATAGAGCGTGCCCTGGGCCAGGAAATCGGCACCGCCGATCTTCGCCTGCTCCTCCTCGAACACCTCGATGAACAGCCGGCCGATGGTCTTGCGCTTCACCTCCGGGTCGGTGACGCCCTTCAGCGCGCCGAGGAACAGCTCGGAGGCGTCGCGGTGCACCAGCTTGATGTTGAAGCGATCGCGGAAGGTGGCCAGCACCTGCTCCGTCTCGCCCGCGCGCATTAGCCCGTGATCGACATAGATGCAGGTGAGCTGGTCGCCGATCGCCTCATGGATCAGCACCGCCGCCACCGAGGAATCGACGCCGCCGGACAGGCCGCAGATCACCTTGCCGGTGCCGACCTGGGCGCGGATGCGGGCGATCTCCTCGGCGCGGAAGGCACCCATGGTCCAGTCGCCATGGCAGCCGCAGACCGTGTGCGTGAAGTTCCGCAGCAGCGCCGCGCCGTGCGGGGTGTGCACCACCTCCGGATGGAACTGCACGCCGTAATAGTGGCGGCTGTCATCGGCGATGATGGCGAGCGGCGCGCCCTCGCTGACGGCGACGGGGCGGAAGCCTTCCGGCAGGCGCGTCACGCGGTCGCCATGGCTCATCCAGACCTGCTCGCGCGCGCCCTTCTCCCAGACGCCCTGGGTCAGGGCACAGGCATCGGTGATCTCGACGAAGGCGCGGCCGAACTCGCGGTGATGGCCACTCTCCACCAGCCCGCCGAGCTGGGCGCACATGGTCTGCTGGCCGTAGCAGATGCCCAGCACCGGCAGGCCCAGCTCGAAGACCGCCTTCGGCGCGCGGGGGCTCTCGCCCTCGGTCACGCTGGCGGGGCCGCCGGACAGGATAATGCCGCGCGGCTGGAAGTCGCGGATGCGGTCGTCGCTGGCGGTGAAGGGCCAGATCTCGCAGTACACCCCGCTTTCGCGCAGGCGGCGCGCGATGAGCTGCGTCACCTGGCTGCCGAAATCGAGGATCAGGATGCGGTCATGTCCGCCAGCAGCCTCTTGCGCCGAGGCGGGAGCGGGGGTGACGGGAGTCGTCGCGATGGGGTCGGCCATGGCGGCGCGAAGCACGGCGGGAGGGCTGGCGTCAACCACTTCCTGCGCGGGGCAGGTCAGCCCCGGGAGGAAACGGCCGTGGCGTCGAGCAGGGTCTCGATCGGGTCCCAGGCGATGGCGGTCTGTTGCACCGCCCGGCCGCCGACCTGGATGACCTCGTGGGCCACCGGCCGCCCGCCCAGATGGCGGTAGAAGAAGCGGGCATGATTGTCGGACAGCACCCAGAGCATGGCGGAGGCGCATCCGATGGCCGCCAGATGCGCGGCCGAGGCGCGCAACAGCCGGCGGCCGATCCCCTGGTCCCGGTAGTCGCTGAGGACATAGAGGGTGGCGACCTCGCCTTCCCCCCATCGGGTGCCCATCCCGGCGCGCCGCGCCGGGCCGGCGGAGGCGAAGCCGACCACGCGCCGGCCCGGCTCCGGCGTCTCGGCGACGAAAAGCGCCTCGCCCTCCCGGCGGGAGATCAGCCCGTGGCCATAGCCTGCGCCGATCCTCTGCGGCGAGAGGTTGGCAAGAAAGTCGTCCGGCAGCAGACCGGCATAGGAATCCCGCCAGGCGGCGACATGCACGGCCCCGATGGCGAAGGCATCCTGCGGCCGGGCGCGGCGGATGGCAGTCACGATGTCCCGGCCTCCCGCCGCTCCAGCACGGCGCAGAAGAAGCCGTCCGTTTCCTGCCGGTGCGGCGCCAGGGCCAGGAAGTCCTCCCCAGCACCCAGGCTGTCACCGGGGCTGGCCGGAGCCGCCTCCCCTTCCCACCCGGCGAAGCCCTGCGCCCAGGCCTCCGCCAGCGTCACCGTCCGGAACTCCGGATGGTTGCTCAGAAACTCCCGCACCTGCACCTCATCCTCCCCGGGCAGGACCGAGCAGGTAGCGTAGACCAGCTTTCCCCCGGGACGCACCAGGGAAGCCGCGCGGCGCAATATCTCGCCCTGTTTCACCTGGAGCTCCGCCAGGTCGCCCGCGCCGGTACGCAGCCGGGCATCGGGATTGCGCCGCCAGGTGCCGGTGCCGGTGCAGGGGGCATCCACCAGCACGCGGTCGAACTGGCCGGCCCGGCGCTTGGCCCAGCGGTCGCCCGGCACCAGCAGGTGCGTCTCGGCATTGTCCACCCCGGCCCGGCGCAGGCGCTGGGTGGCGCCGGAGAGTCGCGGCACGGACACGTCGCAGGCCACGATCCGCCCGCGATTGCCCATGGCGGCCGCCATGGCCAGGGTCTTGCCCGCCGCCCCGGCGCAGTAGTCAGCGACCCGCATGCCGGGCCGCGCATCGGCCAGCAGGGCGATGAGCTGCGAACCCTCGTCCTGGATCTCCACCATTCCTTCCCGGAAGGCACGGGTGGCCAGGATCGGCTGGCGTTCCGCCAGCCGCAGGCCCCAGGGGGACAGGGCCGTGGGCTGCGCCGCGATGCCCTCCGCGGCCAGCGTGGCGATCGCCGCCTCGCGCGTGGCCTTCAGCAGGTTCACCCGCAGGTCCAGCGGCGCGGCGCCGGTCATGGCCTTCGCCGCCTCGGGCAGTTCCGCGCCGAAACGCTCGCGAAAGCCCGGCAGGGCCCAGCCGGGGATGTTCAGCCGGATATCCTCGGGCATCTCCGGCCGCAGGAGCGGCGGCCGCAGGGCGGAGAGAATACGGCGCTCGGCCGGCTCCAGGGGAGCCTCGGCATGGCGCTCGCCATTGAAGGTGGCGAGCACGGACTGGAGGGATTCCTCCGTGGCCATGAGCATATGGGTCGCGACCAGCAGGCGCGGCGTCGGCTGGCCACCGACGCGTTCCAGGTGCCAGTCGAGGCGCAGCCGTTCCCGAACCACGCCCCAGGCACGCTCCGCCACCGCGCGGCGGTCGCCGCCCCCGATATAGCGGCGCGCCCGGAAGAACTCGTTGGACACCGCATCCGCCGGGCGGCGAGGCTGGGCCTCCAGCTGCTCCAGCAGGGCGACGGCGGCGGCGATACGGGCGGCGGGGGTCATCTCAAGAATTCTGCCTGAACGAGCGACGCCCCGGGGAGGCGCCTGGATGGCAGCGCCTCGGCCCGGGGCGGGTTGCATGGAAAGGGATGGTCCCGGCCCGGCTCGTCGCCGGGCCGAAGGGGTTTTCAGCCGTCGGCTCGGTAGTTCGGTGCCTCACGCGTGATCGCCACATCATGGACATGGCTTTCCCGCAGACCGGCATTGGTGATGCGACGGAAGCGGCAGTTCTGCTGCATCTCGGCCATCGTGCCATTGCCGGTGTAGCCCATGGCCGAGCGCAGCCCGCCCACGAGCTGGTGGATCACCGCGCCGACCGGGCCCTTGTAGCCGATGCGGCCTTCGATCCCCTCGGGCACGAATTTCAGGCTGTCCTGTACCTCGGCCTGGAAGTAGCGGTCGGCCGAACCGCGCGCCATGGCGCCCAGCGAACCCATGCCGCGATAGGACTTGAAGGAGCGGCCCTGGTAGAGGAACACCTCGCCCGGCGCCTCGTCCGTGCCGGCGAAGAGGCTGCCCATCATCACGCAGTCGGCGCCGGCGGCGATGGCCTTGGCAATGTCACCCGAGGTGCGGATGCCGCCGTCGGCAATGGCAGGCACGTCCTTCTCCCGCGCCGCGGCGGAGCATTCCAGCACCGCCGTGAGCTGCGGCACGCCGACGCCGGCCACGATGCGGGTGGTGCAGATGGAGCCCGGGCCGATGCCGATCTTCACCGCATCGGCGCCCGCCTCGATCAGCGCCAGCACCGCCTCCGGCGTCGCCACGTTGCCGGCGATCACCTGCACGCTGTTGGAGAGCTGCTTCACGCGCTCCACCGCCTTCAGCACGCCGGCGGAATGGCCATGGGCGGTGTCCACCACGATCACGTCCACCTCGGCCGCCACCAGGGCCTCGGCGCGGCGCAACCCGTCCTCGCCCGTGCCGGTCGCGGCGGCGGCGCGCAGGCGGCCCATCGCGTCCTTCACGGCGGAGGGGTTGGCCTGGGCCTTGTCCATGTCCTTGACAGTGATCAGGCCGATGCAGCGGTACTGGTCGTCCACCACCAGCAGCTTCTCGATGCGGTGCTTGTGCAGCAGGGCGCGCGCCTGTTCCGGCGTGGCGTCGTTCAGCACGGTGACGAGGTTCTCGCGCGTCATCAGCTCATAGACGCGCAGGTTGGGGTCCGTGGCGAAGCGCACGTCGCGGCTGGTGACGATGCCGACGAGGCGCTTGCTTTCCCGCTCCACCACGGGGATGCCGCTGATGTGGTGCTGGTCCTGCAGGGCGCGGACATCGGCCAGCGTCTGATCGGGATGGATGGTGACGGGGTTCACCACCATGCCGCTCTCGAACTTCTTCACCCGGCGGACCTGGGCGGCCTGCTCCTCGATGGAGAGGTTCTTGTGGATCACGCCGATGCCGCCGGCCTGGGCCATGGCGATGGCCATGGGGGCCTCGGTCACCGTGTCCATCGCCGCGGCGACGAGCGGGATGTTCAGCCGGATCTCCCGCGTCAGCCTGGTGCGGGTGTCGGTCTGGGAGGGCAGGACGGTGGAATAGCCGGGAACCAGCAGCACGTCGTCGAAGGCGAAGGCCTCCTCGAAGGTGATGCGGCTGTCGATTCGGGGGAGCATATCGGGTGCCATGGGCGGGGGCCTCTCGGGGGATGGCGCTGCGCGACCTTGGCGGCCCCTCCTACGCTGCCGGGGCGGTCGATGGCAAGCATCTCCGCCCGTGCAGGTTGTCCCGCACGATCCTGGCAGGGTCGCGCCCGCCGCAGGGCCGCCGGCCTGGACGCGGCGGTACGATGGCCCCAGATCTCAGTCGTTTGAGCCGCGGAACCCCTGCGCCACGACATAGGCCTCGGCGCTGTCCTTGCGGCTGGCCGGGGGCTTGGCATGGCGCACCTGGGCATAGTCGCGCTTGAGGGCGGCCAGCAGCTCCTTCTCCGTGCCGCCCTGGAAGACCTTCGCCACGAAGCCGCCGCCCGGCGCCAGGACGCGTCGCGCGAAATCCGCCGCCAGCTCCACCAGCCCCATGATCCGCAGATGGTCGGTCGCGTTGTGCCCGGTGGTGTTGGGCGCCATGTCGGACAGCACCAGATCCGCCTGCCCGTCCAGCGCTGCCAGCACCGCATCCTCGCCCGCCTGCTCGGTGAAGTCGCCTTCCAGCAGAATCGCGCCGGGGATGGGATCGATCGGCAGCAGGTCCAGCCCCACCACCCGGCCGCGATCGCCGATCACCTTCAGCGCGACCTGGGTCCAGCCCCCGGGCGCGGCGCCCAGGTCCACCACGCGCTGCCCGGGCTTCAGCAGCTTGAAGCGCTCATCCAGTTCCAGCAGCTTGAAGGCGGCGCGGGAGCGCCATCCGGCGGCCTTGGCGGCGCGGACATAGGGGTCGTTGATCTGGCGTTCCAGCCAGCGCTGGGAAGCGGTCGTCCGGCCCTTGGCGGTGCGCAGGCGCGCGGTGAGGCCGCGATCGGCGGGAGGTTTCATGCCGCCCTTATAGAGCAGGTCGTCACGGATGGAGCAGGGGCGGCATCGCCCGAAAGCGCGTGCCCCGCGCTCAGTGCGTCGCGGCGCTGATCCCGCGTGCCAGCGGCCAGTCCCGCCCACGCCGTCCGGTGGGGGGGCGGCCATGGCGCATCATCCGCAGCAGCATGCCTTCCCGCAGCCCACGATCGCAAACGGTAAGGCGCGGAGCCGGCCAGGTGCGGCGGATGGCGGCATAGATGGCGCAACCCGGCAGGACGAAGTCCATCCGCTCCGGACCGATGCACGGATGAGCCGCCATGCCTTCCCGCCCCAGGGCCAGCAGGCGGTTCAGGGCGGCATCCGCGGCGTCGATTCCCAGCACCTGCCCGTCCACCAGCGGGCGCGAATAGCGCGGCAGGTCCAGAGCGATGCCGGCCAGGGTGGTCACCGTGCCGCTGGTGCCCATCAGGCTGACCCCGCCGGCGCGCATCTCCTGCCGGATGCAGTGGACGGCGTTGAAGGGCTCCAGCCGGGAGGCGATCTCCTCCACCAGGGCAGCGAAACCCTGGCGGCTGTCGCAGAGCGCGCCCGCCTGCTCGGCCACCGTCACCACTCCCACCGGGACGGAGACATAGCCGAGGAGCGAGGGTTGCTCCCCCGGTTCGCGCGGCGTGCGGATCCAGGCGACCTCGGTCGAGCCGCCGCCGATATCGAAGAGCAGGATCCGCCGGTCGGCCTGGGCCATCAGAGGTGCGCAGGATTCCATGGCGAGGACCGCTTCCTCGCGCGGCGAGATCACCTCGATCGGCAAGCCCAGGGCGGATTCGGCGCGCCGGAGGAAATCCGCGCCGTTGGCGGCGCGGCGGCAGGCCTCGGTGGCGACGGCGCGCGCCGCATAGATCGGACGGCGGGCCAGCTTGTCCCGGCAGGCGGACAATGCCCCCAGGGCGCGGTCCACGGCACTGGTGGTCAGGCTGCCGGTCCGGCCCAGCCCCTCCCCCAGGCGCACGATTCGGCTGAAACTGTCGAGAACGCGAAAACCCTCCGGACCGCCGGGCGCGGCCAACAGGAGGCGGCAGTTGTTCGTCCCGAGATCGATCGCCGCATGGACCGGCGCGGCGAAGGCCGAGCCGGGGCGACAGGTCGGGAGGTGGCTCATCGTCGCCATGGGACTGTCATGATCCGGGAGCCCATGCGCCTGGGCAAGAGCTTTCATGCGTTGGGGTGGTTGCAGGCCGTGGGGACCGATGCTATCTCGCGCCTCGTCAGCGACCGGGACATCCGACCCGGCCTCTGGGGAATAGTTTAACGGTAGAACTCCCGACTCTGACTCGGGCAGTCTTGGTTCGAATCCAGGTTCCCCAGCCACTCCCAAATCCTTCAAAGTCTTCGAGTGCCACCGCCCGGTATGCGGACCACAAGGTCCACATGGCCGGTCCACCCTTTTGCTGGGCAGGACGCGGATGGCACCCATGGCCATTAACCTCCAGTTACGCGGCGCCGTGTATCGATTCAGGCGACGCGTACCCGACTCCCTCGTGGAGCGGATTGGCCGCAAGGAGATCATCCGCTCGTTGGAAACCTCTTCCCGGGCCGAAGCCGGTCTCCGGGCGCGCGTCGCTTGGTTGGCGACGGAGAGGGTCTTCGGGATGGTTCGCGCGAACAAGTCCTTGGAAAGGGCGCAGATTGATGAGTTGTTGCGCAGGCTGACCGATGAGGCGGTCCAGAACTCTCCTACTCGAGCGGAGCTATCCAGGGATTTCGAGCGTCTAGAGCCCAGGTATGTGGATCTGCTCTTCGGCGACGAGGGGCGTAGAGCCATCCTCTCCCATCCTGGCAAAGAGCAAGACCTAATCCTTGAGCACCTCGAACGCCTATTGGATGGCGCCGAGATCGCGGTCCTCAAGGAAGCCACCGAGACGGCTCAGACAGAGGCGCGGGTCCACGAGATCCGGCGGACGATGGCTGAGCGCGAACGGCGGGATATGCATTGGATGGCCTTGGCTGCCATGCTGATGCTGAAGGAGGAGCGCTCGGCCAAGGTCCCGACGTCCGCCGCCCTCCCGGCCTCAGAGGCAACGGCAGAGCCTAAGGATGCAGGCCGGAAGGAATCTGCGCCCGCCGCTCTGATGACCACAGGGGCATCGAGCCTCGCATTCCTTGCGCACCGCGATGCCTACCTAGCCAGCCGTGTGCTTGCCACCGACGACTTCCCCGCCCTGAAGCCTAACTCCATCAAACAGGCGACCAAGACTCTTGAGCTCTGGGCCGAGTTGATGGGGGACCGGCCAATTGCTGTGATCACCAAGGTCGAGGCCCGCCGCTTCCGCATCCTGCTTCGGACCCTGCCCGCCGCCTACGGCAAGGCGGTCCGAGCCGGACCCGTTTCGCTGGAGG
The DNA here is from genome assembly GCF_001941945.1 of Roseomonas gilardii. Lineage (NCBI taxonomy): Bacteria > Pseudomonadati > Pseudomonadota > Alphaproteobacteria > Acetobacterales > Roseomonadaceae > Roseomonas > Roseomonas gilardii. Next base: position 2,086,570 of record NZ_CP015583.1, read on the forward strand.
CTGAGATCCAGCGAGCGCGGGCTCGGCAGGCGGAGGTCGATGGCCGAAACGCGTCCCTGGCACCTGACATGGAGCGCGAGGCGGACATCGCACTGGTCGGTCTCAGGACGGTCAAGCGACACTTCAGCGCGTTGAGCGCCTACTGGCAGTGGCTGGCTAACCATGGCTACGCGCCAGAGGACGCCAACCCGTTCATCGGCTTCTCGTGGCCGGGCGTCCGCAAAGGCCGCAAGGGGCGGGACATGTGGTCGGAGCAGGATCTCCGGACCCTCCTCACCTCCCCCCGCTTTGCCTCCGGCTCCGAGCGCGGCTCCTTCTGGTGGATCACCATCATCGGGATGTACTCGGGAATGCGGGTCGAGGAGATTGCCCGGCTCCGTATTCGCCAGGACATCCGGGACCTCCACGGCAGGCTTGCCTTTGTCGTCCAGGAGCAGTTGGGTGTTTGGAGCCCGAAGACTGAGGCAGGCGCCCGAATTGTTCCGGTCCACCCTGTACTGCTGAAGCTCGGCTTCCATGACTTCGTGGAGCGACGGGCGGCTCAAGGTCATCAACGACTGTTCTACGACCTGCCGCCGCGGGGGAAGGAGCAGAGCTACGGCGCCGACTTCTCCCGGGAGTTCTCCAAGTACAAGGCGGCGCTCGGCATCGGACCCGGAACAGTCTTCCACAGCTTCCGGCACTCGGTCCGCACGATCCTGACCAATGCGCCCGCGGACCAGTTCCGCGACGCCTGGATCGACGCCTTCATGGGGCATAGCGCTGACGAGGATGCTGACGAGGGGCGGCCAAAGCGTCAGTCGGTCGGCGTGACCGTCTACCTCAAGGCGGTGGACATGGAGAACCTCTGCAAGGTCGTCGAGGCCATCCGCTACCCTGTCGAGCCGACGCCATGAGCCGAGATCGCCATCGACCTGGCACCGGTCGGGCGACTCGAATCGGCCGCCAGGAGGCGCCACCGAAGGAGCCATGTAAGGGAGAAGCGGACGCCGCGCCGTACCGCTTGGTTGCCTCGACTGCTGACCTGGTCGTCTCTGGCGAATCCTTTCCGGGCCTTCCCCTCTTCAAGCCCAGGGACGCTCTTATTGATGCTGTGCCCTCCTTGTGGGTGCTCGCGGGGGTCAGGGAGCGGAGCTACAGCCTGAACACAGTGGAGGCTTACGCCACGGGCCTGCTCCTCTTCCTGAACAGCCAGGAGGTGGCTGCTCCCAATATCGGCTGGCAGCGCGCGACCAAGGACGACGTTGTCCGCTTCAAGCGCGAGCTTGCAGCACGCGGAAACGACGCCGACACGATCGCGCTGCGTCTCGCAGCCGTCGAGAACTTCTATGCGTGGGCAGAAACCCACGGCTTCGTCCGGGTCAGGCCGTTCAAGGTCAATCCGAAGGGTGAAGGACCCGCGCCGGTCGTCAAGGCGCCTCCAAGCACCCGGGCCCGCAAGGAAGTCTTCACGGAGGAGCAGTTCGAGCGGATCAGGGCCTGCATCGTCATGGACGACCCCATTTTGAGGCGGCGCGTCGACCTGATGTTCCGCTGGGGTTGGGGCGTAGGCCTTCGGGTGGCCGAGGTCTGTGGCCTGTCGGTGCGGAACCTTCGCCGGTCAGTCGAGGCCGAGGCACCCCCGCGCGCCCGCGGCAGGAGCCTCGGGGAAGCGTTTGCCGCCACCGCCGCCGAAGGATTTGTTCTCGACCTCGTTCCCGCCGCTACCAAAGGGGCAAAAGGGGGTGCAGTGCTGGTGCCCCGCGCCCTCATGAAGCCCACAGTGGAGTGGATCGACGGATCCCGCACTGAGTTTGCCAGAGCGGACGCGGACTGGGTTTTCGTCACCGAGGGCGGGAGGCCGCTAACCCCGGAGACGCTGGGACGATACTTCCTGGCAGCCGTCAAAGCCGCGAAAGAAGTGGGTTCTTTCCACTCCCTTCGGCACTCCTACGCGACGCGGGTGCTGTCGGAGTTCAATCGCCTCGGCCACCCCGAACTCGGCGCTCTCTTTGTCCAGAAGCAGTTGCGGCATGCCTACCGGGAGACGACCGAGCAGTACACGCACATGGTGCATATGCGGGACCATGCCATCACCGCTGGGATGGCCGTCAACCGTGCATTTGGTGGGAGGAACTGATGACGACACATGATCGCCTACCTTCCCGGCGCGCGAAGCTTCATGCGGAGAAGATCGCGTCTCTGTTGTCCCTCGGTCCTATTGGCAAGGTACTGGCCTCGCATTTCGAGGAGCGGGTATCCGCTGCTCCGCAGTCCACTGGCCAGACCGTCTGGACGCATGTTTCGGTGATCCGGGACGTCCTCTCAGAACGCGGCGGAACCATTGACGGCCCGATGTTCGATGCCTTGTACACGAGGCTTGAGGCCTCAGGCATGGCGCCCTTGTCGAAGGCTACGCTCTACGGAGGTGCGATGGGCATCGCCAAGCGGTTGATGGATGACGGCGCGATCCCCGCATTCAAGGTGCCGCGTCGCTACGCACACAAGGCGGTCCTCGCTGCAACGCCACCGCCGCGTCGCATGACCGATGGCATCGACCCCGACACGTCGGTTTCAGACCATCAGTTTCTGGAGGCTGTGGTCGACTTCGCCTATGCCGAACTCGAGACGTGGAATAGGAAACGCGCCCTTGCCGCCGAGATCGCGGAGGCGGGGCGGCTGGCCTACCAAGACATGCTCCCCCGGCTGGATGAGAGCCTCGGAAACAAGATGGACTCTGGTTGGGCCGGAGCATTGATTCGCGACCGCAGGGCTGAACTGGCGCGGGACAGCTTTCCAGTGGACGCGATGGGTCTGGCCTCCTTCACCTACTGCTACCTGTTCGCTCAGGAGGCCCTGGACGGCATTCCCTTGACGGCGAATGCGATGGCCCGTGACGGAGGACTGACACCTGCCGAGCGCAGATATGCTCGCAGGATGAAGTTCGTCTCGGGCAGCTACCCCGGGCTCTTCCCTTCGGTCCTGTGCCCGAGCCAGGATGAGGCGGCGGCTCTGGCGGTGCTACTTGCGGCCGCACACGTGAACGCCTTCTCGATTGCCGAACTACGTGCCGGTTGCCTGCGCCCAACCGAGAACCCGAATGTCTACGTCCTGGCCTGGCATAAGCGCCGGGCTGGAGGAGCCATGCACGGTCTGGCGTTCCCAGAAGGAGAAGACTTGGCAGCGGACCGCCAGTACGACGAAGTGGCCGATCCCAGCATCACGTATGACTCAGCCACAGGCGAGGTATCCCGCATTCTTCCTGACCGCGGACGTGCTGTCAGGGGACGCTCTGTCCCCGCTGTCATCCGGCTCTACAAGGACGGCGCTACTGCATTGCGTCGTGCCATGGGGTACCGCGAGGACGACCCCGAGGCGCCCCTCCTCCTGACACGGCCCGACAAGATGTACCCGGGCGAAAAGGCGGGCAACGTTTACCAGCCGAGCCTCGCCACGCTCACGCGTGCTGTCGAGGAATTCCGATTGCGCTTCGCTGAGGCGCGAACCGATGACATCCCAGGCGTGGCGGAAGCGCGATTCACCTTGAAGTCTATTCGTGTGTCCGCGATCCATCAGCATCTACGCGCCAGGCGGGATCCGGCAGCCGTCCAGACGACAGCGCAGCACAAAGGCCCAAGGGCGACGGCCTACTATCTCCGCCACCGGGAAAGCATGCAGATCCACTCCGAGGAGACGCGCCGGATTGTGGATGCGATGGAGACGGCGGTCCGTGAGAACAACCTTGTTGTCGGCTTGGCTGAGGCACCGCCAAATGTCCAGGACATTGGCCACGGTGCGGCCTGCCGGGACCGGTACACTGGCCAAATGCCGGGGCAGCGTGAGGGTCGCCCATGTGACTTCTTCATCGGCTGCCTGACCTGCGAACGTGCCGTGGTCGTTGCCACGCCCTTGAATTACGCACGCATCCTCCGTTGGCGCGACCATCTTCTCTCGTCGCGGAGGCGGCACGATGAGGCTCCTGCACGGTGGGAGCGCTGGATCGCACCACAGTTGCGGGTCATCGAGGATGCATTGGCCGACTTCCCTGCGGACGTGGCACTCGCGGGCAAGGAGATGGCATCGCGCCTTCGTCTTGATTTCGGAGCCGTCTGGTGATGCTGAGATCCCCGCAAGCGACGGTCCCGCAGCACGTCGACCTATTAGCCGATACTGTGGGCGCGACGATGCGCCTGCCGCCATGGGTCAGCGGCGAGGCATACCCGGATTGGCTTGTGCCGGTGCCGAACGAGACGCTCGTCTTTGTGGTGCATGTGCAGAACAAGGCAACCACCATGCGGCCAAGGCTCGACTTCTCGACTTTTTTCGAGGTCGAGGGGGCTCGCTGCACAGTTGCCGAGATCGGGCACCTGACAACGATTGCCCTCTGGACCATCTGGCTGCTCGGCACCGAAGGGCTGGGAAGCAAGCCGTGGAAGCCATCTTCTCTGCCGAATGCCTTCTACGTGCTGCGCAGGGCAAGCCAGTGGATGGCGCGCGAAGGCTTCGGGCGATGGGATATGCTCGGCCCCGATGACATCGTCCGCCTGAAGGAGCACCTCTATGCAGGCGGTCAGCGGAGCCTGCTTGGTCGGTGGGGTCGGCGTTATGCGCTGACCATTCTCAAGGTGCTTCATACCCTGCATCGGCGCTGGAGCTTGATTCCGGACGGGATCACTTTCGACCCTGAGGTGGACGACAAGGTCGTTGTGCGCCGCGTAATCCGGCGTGCGCGCGTGGACAACCCTGACCTGGTAGACAGTGGTCCAGGAGGTACGCGCTCTATTCCTTGGGATACGGCACAGGCGCTTCTCTCGACCGCTGTGACCATGGTCGAAACCATCGACGCCGATGCCGTGAATGACCTCGTCAACGAAGCACAGCAGGCTCTTTATCAAGCCAGAAGGGAGTTACCCCAAAAGCGTGTCGCAGCGTTCGTTCAAGCGCACCTTCGATGGTTTGGAGCAAGGCACCCTGTGGCCGGAAGGCTCATGGAGGCCTATGAGCTAAAGGGGGCTGGGGCCGCGATCGATCTCCATCGCGACTTGATGACCGCCTGCTACATCCTTCTGGCTTCCTTTGGCGCCCTCCGCATCTCAGAAGCGGCAGATCTACCGGCAGTTGGCTGCATCAACGAGCGTCCCGATGGCCCCTGGACGAACACGGTCATCATCAAGACGTCGGACGAAATCCTTGGTAGTAACGTGGCCCGGGTTGTTCCCCCGGTGGTCCGAACTGCTGTTGATACCGCACTTCGTCTGACGGCACCTCATCGGTCTGAAGAACGAACTGAGTTGCTGTTTTCCTATGACCATGACCGTGCCCTGGTCTCGCTGTTCAAGGCCAGGGTTGCCAAGGAGAGGCTGATCCAGTTCGCGAAGCGCAGGATGCCGGGGCATCCTGAATGGGCATACGCGACCCACCAACTCAGGAAGCTGTTTGCCCAACTCTATGTCCGGCGCTTCGAGGGTACACTCCCCGCTCTCCAGCAGCATGTGGGGCATATCTCAAACCGCATGATCGAGGCCTACCTGGACGACCTGGAGATCATCAGGATGATCCGGGACGACCAGAAGGATTTGACCTCGGAAATCATGGCTGGGGTCATGCTTGGCCGGTCGGCGGCTAGCGGGAAGCATGCTGAGGGGTGGCGGGCTGCGGGCATAGAGTACCGGGCGAAGAACATGACCGTCGCCGAGGTTTCGAAGGTAGTCCGCAGGCGCCTTGACGGAGAGCAGATGCACCTCGAGCCGACTGGCATCGGATACTGCGTCAGTAGCCCGGTCTCGGCCGCCAGCGGGCTGTGCGGCCAGAACTCTTTGGGCCTGCCTGACCATGCCAACCGCCAGGACGGCATGTGCTTGGCATGTGTCAACAATGTTAGCACTGAGGCGAACGAGAGCCAGTTGAAGGCAGAGTACGTCCTGCACCGGCAGATGGCCGAGAGCCCGGACGCGGCACCGCCTCTCCAGGAGGCCTCGCGGAAAAGGTGCCTACTCATCCAGCATCGTCTCCGGGAGCTCCAAGAGACACGGCAGGCTGCTCAGCCGGAAGCCTGCGCATGAAGTCCATGGACGCCCTCGTCCTGTCTCTGGACGACATTCTTGACAGTGAGCCGACGGACGGTGCTGCGGCCCCTGGTACCGCGCTGCCTGATGCGGCGGATGCCATCACGGAACCGCCGAGGAATCCTGAATGGCTCCGGTTCGAGGTGGATCTCAGACGTGGTCTCATCGCGGTGAAGCGCCAAGTCATGGGGATCATTGCTGCGGGAGAGCAGCCCAAGAAGATCACTGTTGCTTGGGTGCTGCGCGAGGCTGGGCGCGGACGGTCTCAGTTCTACGCGAAACATGCGGCGTTCGAGGTTCGTATTCTCCGCGCACAGCGAGCGGCCGAGCGGGTCGTGGCACTTCGAGCCAAGAAGGCGCAGCGCCAGCCGGGGAAGACCGAGTTGGCCCAGGAGAACAGACGCCTCAAGGTGAAGATCCAGGAGCTTGAGGCTCGCGAGATCTCTAAGCTGGCGGCGATCGCCTTCGAGCGCGCCTTCCCTCGAGATCTCGTCATCCTGAATGCGGAGAACGCCGCCCTGAGGGCGCAGGTCAGTCGGCTGGAAGAGGAACTCGCGTCTCTCCGATCTTATCTGAGGACCTATGACCGCCATCAAGGCCGGTCGGTGACGCGGGTTGGTAGGCTACATGAGGTCCCACTGCTGGGCAGTGACACACCGACCGAAGGCTGACATTTCTTGGCTACGTAGGGGACTTGGCGCCATCCTCGCCGCTCAACTTGCTGATGAGCTCTCCTCCCGCAGGCGTTCAAAGGCTCAGGTGGTATTCCAGTTAGGGCAGGCCGGACATCCGGGGATCTTCCACAGGCGGCCCTGAGCAATTTCGAGCGTATCTGCTGCCATCTTGGACTCCGAGGCAGACCGGACACTTTTTGAATCCGGGTATTTGCTATTACCCCGCCTCTGAAGCTCCCAGGCATTTCTGTCCGGACACGTATGCCGAGGACGGTGCTCCTGGCCGCCACGCAGCCGCCCATGGGCGGCTGCGTGGCGGCGCGACGAAGATGAGACGGCTCCCTTCCGCCTTCTCCCATCGTCGCACCGGCCAGGAACAAAGCACATGACTACCGTCCTCCACCAAGCGGCCGAGCACGCTCTCGGCGCCGCCTTGATCTCTCTCGGTCTCCAAGATGTTCCCGCGCGCCTACTTCCCTGTCCCAAGCCCGAGCTCGGGCATGCAGCCATCGGTAGCGCGCTCCAAGGCGCCAAGCTGCTGAAGCGGTCCCCCATGTCCATCGCCGCCGACATCGCAGTGGCCATGTCGGGTGCATCTGGCATTGCCAAGGCAGAGGTGGCGCCGCCCGGCTACGTGAACCTCACCTTCACGGACGACGCGATTGCCGCGGCTCTGGAGGCGCAGGCGGCCGACCCAAAATGCGGTATCCCCGGCGTCCCCGCCCCCGAAAAGGTGGTCATCGACTTCGGTGGGCCAAACATCAAGCCCATGCACGTGGGCCATCTCCGGTCGCTGGTCATCGGTGAGGCGTTGCGGCGGATGCTCGAGGCTATCGGCCATGACGTGGTGTCTGATATCCACCTCGGAGACTGGGGCCTGCCGAGTGGCATGATCCTCGCGGAGATCCGGCATCGGTTCCCGGAAGCTCCCTGGTTCGATCAGGCGGCCCAAGGTCCGTTCCCTGAGGAACTCCCGGTCAGCGTGGATGACCTGTCCTCCCTCTACCCACAAGCGGCGGCCGCCTGTAAGGCCGACGAGAGCCGGATGGAAGAGGCCCGGGCCACCACTGCTGCACTCCAGGCAGGCCAGCCCGGGCTGTCAGCCCTCTGGCGGTCCATCGTGGCGCTGGCCAAGGGCCGTATCCTCGAATCCTGTGACCGGCTCGGCGCCCACTTCGATCTCACCCTCGGAGAGTCCGACGCCCAGCCGGAGATCCCAGCCCTGCTTGCCTACTTGGAGGCCACCGGTGCTGCCCGGCGGGATGGAGCCGCCCTGCTCATGGACGTGGTGGCCTCTGAGGACCGGCACGAGGTGCCTCCACTCGTCGTGAAGAAGGGCGATGGAAGCGCGCTATACGCCACCACAGACCTAGCGACCATCCTGATGCGGCGGCGGGACCTCAATGCTGATCGCATCCTCTACGTTGTCGACGGACGGCAGCACCTGCACTTCCTTCAAGTCTTCCGGGCTGCGGTGAAGGCTGGCCTGTCCGGGGAAGCTGCTCTCGAGCACATCGCCTTCGGCACCGTGAACGGTCCGGATGGCAAGCCCTTCCGGACGCGGGCGGGGAATACGATGGGCCTCGTTGAACTTCTTGACCTCGCCAAGGAAAAGGCGCTGGCACGGCTAGCAGAGGGCGGGCGGTTGAAGGATTCCTCGTCGGAAGCACTGGACGATGCAGCCGACGCGATCGGCACTGCCGCGCTTCGCATCGCCGATCTCTCCTCCCATCGGACGACGGGCTATATCCTGGATCTCGACCGTGCCGTGTCCTTCGAGGGAAAGACAGGTCCCTACCTGCTCTACGCCCTCGTCCGGCTGCGGGCCATCCTGGCCAAGGCCGGGGCGGCTGGCGGGCACATTGTGCTCCAGCATCCGGCTGAGCGGCGCTTGGCGATCGCGTGTCTCGGCCTTGGGGATGCAGTGCATCGGGCCGTGAAGTCTCGGTCGCCCCACGAACTCACGGCCTGGACTTTCGACCTGGCTGCCGAGGTCAGCCGCTTCTATGCGGATTGCCCCGTGTTGGGGGAGCAGGCACCGGAGATCCAGGCCTCACGGATCACCCTCTGCTCCGCCGCCGAGACGGCACTGGGGGCATCGCTGCGGCTGCTCGGATGCCGGGTGCCCCCCGCGATGTAACGCAAAGCCTTAGCCGACTGGACGGCCTGCGGGTCATCGCCAACTCGTCGGCTGTTGCCTCGTATATCTTGTTGCCCCAAGCCACCGGCCGCGTCTCAGCGAAGCATCTGCGACGCCCCGTGCTCCATCTCCTCCGCCACCTCACTGCGGTGGAAGAGCCCCCCATCATTGACCAGGTACTCGAGCTCGCCGTCCGGAGCATGGATCCGGATGTCACCAGTCTCGTAGTCCGGCGCCAGATATCCTTGGCCCTCGATCCGGTCGGAGGCGGACGTCTTGATGACGTACCGGCCGCCCGATTCCTTGACGCCGACAAGGCCGACCTTGTGGACGAGCCAGGGGTCCTTACCCTCCTGGGCGCACCAGGAGAGATTAGGGTGTCCGGCGGAGACGGTCGACTGGAGCTTACGCAGCGCAACCCAGGACCAGCCTGGTATGGCTTCCAGCGCACGGATCCTGTGAGAGACGAGTTTGTTCTGGGCATAAGCTTTCCGACGGCCGCGCACCCAGGCTCCTAGTGAGAAGCCATCTTCCGCTTGGCCCGTTCTCTCTCGCTCAACGCAGCGGGGACACTTCCGGCCTGAGGTACCAGCGGTGGGGAATCGACGAGGCCCGTCAGCAGGCGCATGTCCTCAACCTCCACTGCGAACCCAGGAAGGCGGAAACTCTACCAGGGGGCGATACTCTCCCCGGAACTAGGTCGTCGGTGGCCGCGCCAGAAGGCTGAACCCTTGTGGCGGACCTGGGCCGCCCGGCTGGGCTGACCGATGGCTGGCGGGCCTACCCCTTCAGGGCTGATGCTTTGAGCTTTAGGGAAGCTTTAGCCAAGCCGGGCTCGCTCGCAACCGATGGTGGTCGCGGCCGTCGAGAGCTTCTAAAGGTAACCTACTGAAAACATTAGTTTTAATTTTAGAGGCACAGCGATCACGCGAAAAACTTTGTCGCCAGCATGGACAGGACCTACTGTTTAGTGGCTTGTATAGTTAGATGGATAGTCGAAGGAGGAGGGACACGTGATGGAACGGTTGAAGTTCGCGCCACTGCGCTACTCCCTCGCTATCGTCAGGTTCCCGCGCTTGCTCAACATGGAGCCGCATGTCGGCAACTTCCAAGAGCAGATCCGGCACCAGTACCCCCTGCCAGACACCTATATGAACCAGGGCCTGGTGGCTGAGGTCGGCCCAGAGGGAGTCCGGTTCAACCAGGTCCTCGACAAGCTGTGGCAGTTCGCCGACCCGGAGCGCAAGTATGCCTTGGTTCTGGGCTCTGACTTCCTGCTCATCCATGCTGGTGCGGCCTATGAGGGGCACGGACCGTTCCTGGACCGGCTCCGCGATGCGGTCTTCGCGCTGATGCAGACCCCGGGGATGGGAATCACGCACGCCACGGCCCTTGGACTGCGAGTGATCGACCTGGTTGAGCCGCGTTCTGGGAATGAGGAAACAGTCGCCCAGTACCTATGCCCCTGGGCCTTGCCCACCGCCGCGGCCGATATGGGGGATGGTGCAATCGAGATGCGCGAGGGGGCCTATATTGCCTCTTTCTCGACGCCTCATGGTGGGCTGCGCTTCCAGGCGTTGAGACGTCCGGGAGGGTCGTTCCCGGCCGACTTGGCCACTCCCTTTGTCCAGAACAACGGCTGGCTCCCGCAGGTGACTGCCGAGGATTTCGTGATTCTGGACATCGACCACTTTGCTGCCCTTGAGCCGCCGATCGCGCTGAATCCGGTCGAGCTCCGTGAAAAATTCGAGGGCTTGTACCTTTCCTCGCGAAAGGTGTTTGAATCCGCAGCCACTCCGTTCGCATTCGAGGTCTGGGGAAGAACAGGATGACGCTCGTTATCGCACAGGGATACAGCCCCGCCTTGAGGCTTCCGCCCGCCTTTTCTCCCAGCATCGCGAAGCTTCAGGCCGGAGGCAGCATGGCGAACTGGTTTGCCGGAGCCGTGGCTAATGCCGCCTTCCAATTGGCCACAGTCTTCGTCCCGTCCGTCGCTGCGCCCTTGCCTGCGCCAGTGCCGGTGCGGGCGGCAGCGCCAGTCCTCGCAACGCCCAAGCTGGCGGTCTCCACTGCCAGGGACATGGCGGGCATCCTCGTCAACAAGCTCGACTTCCCGATCACTGCCCTGTCGGACGTGCTCGATGTCGAGCGCAAGACGATCTACGACTGGCTGAAGAAGGGGTCCGAGGCCGGACACGAGAACGCGGAGCGCCTGCACCGCCTTGTGGAGGCCTTTGCCCAGGAGGAGCCTGGCTCCCTGCGCGTCTTTCACCGCTTTTGGAAGCGCACGCTGCCGGATGGCTCATCATTGCATGAGGTGCTGATGGCGCCGACCCTGGAGCCTGAGCGGATCCGGTCGGCGCTGGAGGCCCTCCGGCCCGCCGTGAACGCTGCCATCTCTTCTGATCGGGCGCGCGGTCCGGTATCCTATGAAGCGCCTCATCCAGCGGATCTGCTGTCCGAGTACCTGGAGGTTGGCTCCAGGTAACAGGCTGGCAGGGACTTCCGGGAATGGCGGACGCGGAATCAACGGCGGGCGAGCCGGACGGCGGGATTGAACAGGTCGACTGGCGGCAGTGCAGTCTCTGCACGCCGTCCGACCCCGCGATCCTGCCAGAGATCCTTGCCTACGAACCGGACAAAGATCTGCTCCTGATCGCCACGCAGACCTGCTCACTGGTTGGCAAGGGTGCGGAGCCTGCCTTCGAGGTCGTGGCTGTCCGCCTGATTGAAGAGTTCAACCCAGCGGCTCCTGAAGCCAAGGGGAAGATTACCCGCTTCCTCCAGCTTCCCTTGGAAGGCGGCGCAACAGGGCGCGGCATCCGTCTCGATGTTTCCCGCCGCGTCATCCTGCCGAGCGCGCATCTTCAGCAGATGAAGCCCGCCCAGGCCCAGGTTTCGGAAAGGGCGCTAAAGGCGTTCCAGGGCTGGATCGCTCGCTACTATGCCCGCATTGCTCTGCCCGACGAATTGGACCGCCGCCTGCGCAAGCGACAGTTCCATAAGAAAGTCGAGAAGGCCTTGGGCCAGATGCTGATGGATGGCACTGAGGCCTACAAGGTGCACACCGACGTCGACAGGATCTACATTGCCTGGAGCCCCGACAGCGAGCTTTCGGGGGATGATGTCTACACGGTCAAGGTGCTGATCGTGTGCAGGCGGCCCGGCACCAGGGACCACCTGCTGGACGAGTTATCGGGGCTGGCCAGCGGGGTGAAGAAGGCGCCGCTCGTGAACGGAGTGCGCATGGATGACCCTGACGTGATGCTCGCCAAGGAGGTCACCGTTGAGCACACATCCAAGATGACCAGGTTCACTTCCTTCGACGAATTCAGCGCGCTGGCGGAAGTCGCCAGAGCCATGGGCGACGAGTAGCCAAGCCGACAGCACCGGCTGTCCTGGAGCGCCGCCGACCGCACTGGGGAGAGGCCATGAGTCTGTACACGAAGAACGGTCGGCCCCTCCAGGTCTCTGGCAATACCGTCTACAGCCGCTCGGGTCAGGTCGTCGGCCGCATCAGTGGTGACAAGGTCTTCGGTACAAACGGACGCTACGTTGGGACCATCACGGGTGACCGCCTTGTCTATCGCTCTACCGATAGCGCACGCATCAGTTCACCATTCGCTGCGTCTAGCCGCGCCGGGTCGGCCACGGCAAACAGCGCGGGATCGGCTGCCTGGGGAGATGAGCCGGACATCCCGGACTGATAAGGCAACCGCCCGTCTGCATGCCGTACGCTGCCGTGAGTTGACACCGTGAAGTTTGTTGACCGCATGGCCAGATTGGCTTCTACGAACTAAGTTTTTTTCAAGCTTCGTACGTCAGAGGCACCCGCGGGCAAAGGCTTGTAGCCAGCATAACCAGGGTAACCTGGATACCCAGGGTATCCCGGATATCCAGGGTAACCGGGATACCCGCGGAATGGGCGGTTGAGAGCTACCAAACGATTCCCAACGATGGTGCCCAGATAGTTCCCATCGGTATCTGCGACGTCAGTATCACCCCAGGGAAGCCAGCCTACCCAATCACCGTCATCGTTGAAGACGAACTTGTCTGTGGGGCTGCGTCGAAAAGCGATCCAATCACCAGAAGAGTTGAACAGGAACTCAGTCACGTTGCTCTCCGGATTCCTTGTGTGTGGCAGAGGGAGTAGGCGTTGAAGACAGCGACCCTACCTCAAGGAATATATCGTGAGTTCATGCTTCAATTGGAAGTAGAGCAGTGCACGAGATTTTCCGTCAGGATGTCTCGATATCCGCCGTCGCCTCCAGCCTGCCGACCCTCACCTCCGGCTCCCGCCAAGTCACATGGAAGTCCGCGCGCCTCGCTGGCTGGCGCTCCCTCAGGTAGGCGTCGACCTCCTCTGACAGGCACTGCGGCGCCCCCCCTGTCTTCGTCATCTTCCTCAGGATCGGCTTCCAACGCCTCGTTGGTGACGAAGATGAGGTAGTCCGGCTGCACCCCGAGGAGCTCCAGTGTCCGCAGCATCATCACGCCTTCGATGATGACAGGGCGGTCGCGATGATGCCGGGCTCGCATGACCTCTCTGATCTCTTCGATCCGGTGGGTCACAGGCGACGTCGAGGACAGCCAGAGATCCGTCTCCAGCACCGGCATACCAAGCTGCCACGCCAGATAGCGCGCCACCGACGTCTTGCCCGCGCCATTCCGGCCATCGATGGCGATGGTGAGCGCCCGCCAGGGCAGGCAGAAGGAGCGCAGATGGGCAAGCAGGTCGCCTACGCCGGGTATCGGCTGCCTCGTTGGGATCATCGTTGTCTCCGTAGTGCTATGAATGGCCTTGGTGCTGTCATGACCGGCGCCGCCATTCATCGCCGGGCACATGAACGACCCGCCCGGCCTCCTCGGACCAGACAAGCCAGCCATCGACCTTGGCCTGGAGGTGGCGCAGGCGCTCAAAGAACTCTGGCGTCACGATCCGCATGCCGTCGCTGAACGGGCGGGCAGCGAAATCGCCCGAAGCGACCCAGTCGTAGATCCCGCGCTCCCAGCCATAGGGCCAACTGGCGGCGTCATGTGTTTCCGCGCACCAGCGCATGGCATCATGCAGGTCGAGCCTGGGGTTCCGGGTCAGCACGGCGGGGTAATCCGCCTTCCACTGCATCCAGCGTGCGACGAGCTCGGGAGCGACCAGGGGGTGCTGCCACGTCGTCCGCGCCCAGCAGAAGGCGCTCGACGGGGCAATGTAGAAGGGCACCACCAGACGAGCATCTGCCGCCAGTAGGGCATCAATGGTGTCGGCCGCCATCTCCTCAAAGCGGCGCCGTGTCTCAGCCTCGCCGTCCGTAAGGCTGAAGATGTCGTCCAGGTACTCGCACTGGTGCGCCAGCAGGTCGGCCCTGCTCCTCATGTTTGGCGCTCCGCCCGCACAATGGCTTCGACCTCGGCACCGGTCAGCACCTCCCGCTGGATGAGCTCAGCCGCCAGCTTGTTCAGGGTGGCCCGATGTTCCCGCAGCAGGCCGCAGACCTCTGCGTAGGCGCCTGCCAGACGCTCCTCAGTCCGTTGAGCAAGCTCGGGCCTTGTCAGCAGCAGGGTTGCCAAGTGCTGGTCATCCCAGAGGCCAAGCCAGAGCAGTGGCCGCCGCGACATGCCCATGGCCGTGTCCGCATTCACAGCCAACCAGGTCGCGCGGGCCAGATCACTGTTGATAGGGCCACCAGAGCCGCCCGTGACATGCCCCAGGACCACTTCCTCGGCGGCTCGCCCGGCCAGGAAACGGCGTAGATGCATGCTGAGCCAGGCTTCCGTAAGGTCGTCGCTGACGGTGTCGACGGCCACGTGACCGGCGCTCAGCGCGTCCTCGCGGATGGAGACGTACTTCAAAGTGCCGGGCTGCTCGAGTTCCTGGATCAGGGCATGCCCGGCTTCATGGACCGCCGGGACCACACGACCGCCAACCGGGCGCTGCACTGAAGTGCCCCGAATCTCCACCATCAGGTCATCCAGCACCATCGGGCGCCTGCCGTTGCGTGCCCGCCGCCGAGCACCGCGGACCCACTTCTCGCAATCCGCTCCAGTGCTGCCCTGGGCATACAGAGCAGCCTGGGTCAGGTCAGCGCCCGCCAAGTCCGCTCCCAGGTGGATCCTGAGGATGGCGGCCAGCGCCTGCCGGTCGGGCAGCGGGATGGTGATGGTGCGGTCCAGGCGGCCTGCCCGCAGGATAGCCGGGTCGATGAGCTCCGGGTGGTTCGTGGCGCCAACGACGACGACACCCTCGCGGCCCTGAAGGCCATCAAGCTGCTCCAGCAAGGCGCCGATAACGGCAGTCCACCAGTCCCGGCCTCCGGCGCCTCCTTGCCGTGTGTGCAGGCTGTCGAGCTCATCGATGAACATGATGCAGGGTGCGGCCTTGCGGGCCTCGTTGAAGGAGGCGGCCATCGCCCGAAGCAGGTCGCCGAGATGACCGTCCTTGGTCGACTGCCAGCGTGCATAGGAGGTGGCGACCAGCGGTACGCCGCAGGTTGCGGCCAGCGCCTTGGCGAAGGTCGTTTTGCCGGTGCCAGGAGGCCCTGCCAACAGGCAGCCGCGGTCGACGTCACGCCAGAGCAGCCGCCCGGCCGCGTAGTCCTGGAGGTCACGGGCGAGGTCCAGTCCCCAGGCTACCGCTTCATCCATGCCGGGCAGGCTGTCGAGGGAACCGCCAGGAGCGACTGCCGCACTCTTGCTGCGTGCGGCGATACGGGCGGCACGCTCCAGGAAGTCATCTGCCGACTGGCCAGAGCGGCGGGCCAGCCGCAAGGCCAGCGGCGAGATCAGCGCGCAGTTCTCTCGCGATGGCAGGGATGTTGGATGGCCGTTCGTGACCCACTGGGCGACCACCTTCAGACCCTCAGCATCCAACGGTTCCAGCACCAGGCGCAGGTCAGCCGCACGAAGCAGGTCAGGCGGCAGATAGCGTTCTGGCGCCTGGGACACGCCGAGGACGTTCTGCCCCTGCCATAGGCTGGTCGCGATGAGGTCATTCTCGTAGCTGGGTGGCTGACGGCGCTGGGATCCACCGCCACCCTCGAAGACCATCCACTCACCTGGCCGGACAGCGAGGTCGCCCAATCTGCCGCCGGAGCTCTTGCTGCTGGGCACGCTGACCACGTCGGTCCAGGCGCTGCTGACAGGCTCAATCCAGGCGGCCTCGGGCACCTCGATGATGACAGCACCCTGAAGGGTGGCGGCATCAACCTGATGGGCGGCCAAGGTACGGCGGAGGGCAAGGAGAGAAGCCGCTCGCGCCGGGTCTACCTGGCGGGCGGGGTCTTCCGAGTCCGGCTCGTCACCGAGCCGTTTGACGTGGATCTCGAACTCCGACTCGTCGAAGTCCTGATGGGGGTTGGGCATGCTGAACCCTGCTGGCGTGAGTGCGGGATGGCGGCACGGCGGGGCCGGTCGCTATTCGCAGGGGCGCAGTCCGGGTCAGGCACTCGGCCAACTCAGGCCTCCTCATCTCCAGGTAAGAACATTAAGAGAACGCTTGGGGCCCGACAAGGAAGATCGTGCGACGCCGCCAGGAGCCCTGGAACTTCAGGTCCGAATCGGCGCAGAGGTCCCATTGACCCCCGCGTTCACGCTGCCCTCCTTCCGGAGAACGGCGTGACGCATAGCGATTACTCGGGAATAGACCGCTTCATCGCCCTGCGCAGGCGCAGGGTTCGCAAGCTGTCTTCCATTGACCTCTGAAGGCTCGCCATCGAGTGCTCCTGGTGCAGCCTATCGCTCCTCGACGCTGTGTAGACGGCCAAGGAGCACCAGACGAGGAGGCCGATACCTATGGCAATGCAGAGGACGTCGCTGGTGGCAGGGGCGTAGGTTTCCATGGCTGACTCCCATCGCTCGGGCACCCTGGACTTGGCGGCTGAGCAGCGTCGACCGAGGCATCCAAGGTGGACCTGGGTCCTGACTAGGGCAACTCCAAGAACGCTTTGTCGCTTCAAAAGATGACAAGGTGCTCGGTAGCGGCGCCTCTATGTGAGGAGGGCCTTATGGCCAATCCCTGGACCAAGAAGAACCCGTTCCTGAGCATCATGCTGAGCGGCGCCAATGCCTGGGCCGGAGCCGCCCGCGGCATCATGACCGGCCAAGCCAAGCGCCAGCAGGCGGCTGCGACGCGTCAGAGCGCCAAACAGGTCACAGACTTCTGGACGGCAGCGATGACCGGCGCGGCGCCGAAGAAGCGGACCAGAAAGAAGCGGCCCTGAGAGACGGTCGATGTGCAATCTCTACTCGATGACCAGCAACCAGCGGGCCATCCTCGACCTGACGCGAGCCACGCGTGACAGCACCGGCAACCAGCCGCCGTTACCCGCCATCTATCCGGACAGCATGGCGCCTGTCGTGCGCCAAGCCGAGGATGGCGAACGCGAGCTCACAATGATGCGCTGGGGATGCCGGGGCCAGAGCAGTATGGCGGCCATCCCGTGACCAACATCCGCAACACCCGCAGCCCGCACTGGCGCCGGTGGCTCGGCCCGGCGCACCGTTGCCTGGTGCCGGTCACCTCCTTCTCCGAGTGGGAAGATACGAAGCCCAAGAAGACGCCGGTGTGGTTCGCGCTCTCGGAGGAGCGGCCGCTGTTCGCCTTCGCGGGCATCTGGACCCAGTGGACTGGCACCCGCGGCCCAAAGTCAGCCCCTGTTGAGGGAGAGCACGAACTCTACGGCTTCCTGACCTGCGACCCGAACGAGACGGTGGGTGCCATCCACCCTACGGCGATGCCGGTTCTGCTAACCACGCCGGACGAGATGGACACCTGGCTGGAGGCGCCGTGGGAGATCGCCCGGGAGCTTCAGCGGCCCTTGCCGGATGCCGATATGCTCATCGTGGCCAAGGGCAACCGAAAGGATCCGGCATAAGGGCGTTCTTAGACGCCCGCGGCTTGAGACTCGAGGTCACCGGGGTAGGAACAGGCCCTTGATGCAGGTGTCATTGCACACTGCAATCTGGGTGTGGGACTTCAGATAGAATCCGCCGTCTGGATAGACAGGCTCGCCTTCAGTAAACAGGCCGCGGACTGTATCGAAGGGAGCCAGTGCTTCGGTGCCGGGAGGCAGGTCGTCCTTCTGCTCCAAGATGGAATGGAGGCGGCGGATGACGGCGCAGTCCAGATTGCGAAGCAGCTTATCGTTGGTCGTGCTGCCCTTGATGTCCTTGTTACGCGGCAGCGCTAACCCGCTCTTCTCGTGCGAAGCTGCAAGGCTCTCATAAGCGATCTTCAGCCAGTCAAGGTTCTCGCGGACCAGAAGATCCAGGCAGTTGCCCAAGTCAATGACCGCGCCGAGAACGAACGGCTTCTCGTAGGCGCCGCGGGCGACCTTCTCCTCGGCCCACTCGCGGGCTCGTCCGGGATCACCCTCCCAGAAGTAGACACCCGGACCAAGCCAGTCGTAGTCCCTCTCGCTGCGCAGCAGGTTCACTTCCCCAGCAAGGGCTTTCCTGCCCACCTCTTCGTCGCAGCCGTGATAGCCGAGAACGAAGGAAGTAGCGTACCGGCTCAACTACGGACTGCGGCTGGCTTCTTCGCTGACTTCTTCGACGCTGTGCCGCCGTATTCAGGAGCAAGACGGCCATCAGCCAGCCGGATACCCTCGCGAACCAAAGCGGCCCGGGCAACATCACGGGTAGTCGTGTTCACCTCAGTGTACCGCCTGGCCATCATCTCGAAGGTCTTGCGTTGAGCTTCCGTCATCTACCGCTCCTGTCACCCAACAACCTAGTGCGCCTCGGGGCTGGAAACAACGCCTCCCTAGCCTCTCAGGAGCTTGGTTCCTGAGTGAGGCACTTCGTCGCGCATCTAGTAACTTATTGTTATGGCTTCACCTTCAATGACATGGAGGCGTTCCGTAGCCTCGCGCCACGGCTGATGAAGAGCTTGATACCTCCCCTCCAAGCATAGCCTTCCGGTAGGTCCAAGCAGCCCGCCATCCAGGCCAGGTCACTGAAGCCGAAACGTGGTGCCCTGTGTACAGGGCGCCGGGCGCTCAGCGGCGGACGAACTGCGCTCGCGCGACCATCCTGCGCCAAACTCCGTGACTCTGATGATCGCGCAGACCGGCTTGGGTCTGCTGAGCGAGGTCCTCCAGCGTCTGGCGCGCCTCCCCCGAGGCGTTATCAAGCTGGAGCAACTTGGCTTGGGCGTCGCTCGGGGCGCGATCAAGCCGCAGATAGCGACCGCCTCCGAGGCGGGCTTTGGCCTCTGCGATCCCATGAGCTTCCTGGACAGCCATCATCAGGTCGACAATGCCGCGGCCGCCCAGGCGCCCGAGAGTTCCCGGCACGCCGAAAGCGGCTGGAGTAAGAGTGCCGACCCCTCCCTGTGCGGGGGCACAGGTTCCTACCGAGAGGATGGCGAGCCGTTCCTCCGGCAAGCCAAGGCTGAAGGTGGCCTCGCGGATGGCCAGAGCGTCCGGCGCGTTGGCCGCAATGCCCCCGTCCACGAGATCCATGGAGGTGCCCCCCGAGCCCAGGCTCGCCCGATGTGAGGGGAAGTAGGTCGGAGCAGCCGAGGTCGCCATAGCAGCGTCCGCGGTAGACATGAGCGCAGTGGCGCCGCCGTCCCAACTCGACAGCACCACCAGTCTTGCCGTTGCAGGCGACACCGAGACGACCATGACGGGAGTCGGCGCCGCAGAGAGTGAGAGACTAGCCTGAGCGGGAAGGATCCGCTTCACGGCATCGCCGACCCGCCCACCGCGATAGGGCGGCCCAAAGGCGCGCCGTAATCCTGGGAGGGGATATCGTGGGAAGATCGCCGGGCCGTGCTCCCCGATCATGTCCGCCAAGGTGCGCGCAGGCACCCCGTGGGCCAAGCCAAGCGCCAGTATGCCGCCGATCGATGTTCCCGCGATAAGGTCGAAGATCCGGTTGCAGGGTGCACCAACCGCCTCTTCGACGGCTGCAAGCACGAGGGCGCTGTAGTAGCCACGGAAGCCGCCGCCTGACAGGCAAAGGAGCAGCGGCATTGTCTGGCGGGCTTCTGCCGCATCGTCAGGTGCCATGTGCACCTAGCCAGGTCGATGCAGGGACAAAGCGGACGCCAAGACCATCGAGTACTCTGATCGTTGCAGGATCGTCAGGACCTGGCCCGATCAGCGGCTTGAGGTGGGCGGCGGCCGTGGCGAAGACGAGAAGCTCGTCAGGCCCTAACTGCTGGGCGACATGCTGGGCGACCCCGTCATCATAGGCGGCAATGTTCACTTCTAGGGATCGGATCTGCGCCCAGATGTCCAGCGCTGGTTCGTCAGGATATGGGTATTGGGTAGGGTTAATCCTCGCCATCTGGCGGGCATGCATCTCTACCGCCTGGTATCCCTGCTTTCTAAGTTCCGGTGACGCGCCACTCTCTCCGAAGAACTGATCTTTCATGATGGCGTGGGAGAGCGGCGATACCCAGATTTCCTCAGTTGGTGAATTGCGGATGTACTTGGCGAGGGGGCTGTTCGCCCACAGCAAGCTGACACGCAGCCCGGCAGTCGTCAGGAAAAAGCCAGCCACAACCGTTCAGCCGGGTTCGCCAAGCAGTTCGGCGATGGCGCGCTCGCGATCCGCAGCCTTCTGCCGCTTCGGCAAGGGCCGGTTGAAGTCACCGGCACTCAGTTGCGCGGCTTCCGAAGCCGAGAACTCAACCGGCATCAGGTCACCGGCTCGTGGCTTCGCCTTGAGGGCTTCTTCAGCCAGTTCCATGATGACCTCGAGGACGCGCCAGTCGACCATCGCGACAGCCTCGTCCACCTTCCCCTGCTTCGAGATGACAGACACGAAACTCTCCCGCGTCCCATTCATCAGTCTGGGAAGCGCAGCCCTGGCACGCTCCACTGTGGCCTCAGTCAAAGGTGTCGCGTCTTTCTCCTCGCTGACGGGCTCCAAACCTACCCGTACAGCCAGCCCTGTGATCACTTGGCGGACGCGGTCAGCCAGGGAGCGGGCCAACTCATCGGGCGAGCTAGGCGTGCTGGCTTGGATGTGGACGAACTCGGCCACAGATACCTTGTCACCCGCCGAGCCCGCCAACTGCTGCTGGCCACGGATACGAAAGATGCGGTTCTCTCCCCTGCCTTGAGGCTGGCTGGGACGGGCGCTTCGAGCGGTCAGGAAAAACATGTAGCCTCCTTCGCCTGCGGGGCACCGGCCCACATGCTGTACAGCTAACACATAGATCTGTACATGTTTTCGCCCCAAGAGACAAGAATCCTCCGCAACCGCCACAGCGACGTGCGGTACTTCTTGATACCTCGCCCTCCAAGGCATAGCTTGCCGATATGCCCAAGCAGCCCACTCTCCAAGCCGTCCCTCGTCCCTCTCCGGACTTCACGGACCGGAGCTACTGGGCCGGAACCATCAAGATGGCCCTCAGCCGCTTCTTCGTGCTCCAGGTCCTGCACGATGGCCCGGCGCACGGCTACGACATCGCCCGAGCGGTTGAGCGGACCACCAATGGCTGCTGCTCGCCGTCCGAGGGTGCCCTGTATCCGACGCTCCGGGAGTTCGAGCAGGGCGGTTACCTGACCTCGGAAGCCGAGGTCGTCTCCGGCCGTGAGCGCAAGGTCTACACCCTGACCGACAAGGGCCGGGAAGCCTTCAAGGTTGGCCTGGAGGCCTGGATGGATGCCACAGCCGCCCTGACCGAAACCGGCCGCGCCGCCAAGGCCCGCCGCAAGGCCAAGGGCACCTGCCAATGCTGACCCTTGGCTTATTCGTATGCATCGCCCACCGAGGCATAACAAAGGGGAACGTCAGATGAGCTCCTGCTGCTCCGCCAAGCCTGCCCCTCAGAACAGGGCCCCTGAGCGCTCCGCGAGCCCCGGATCGCTGCCCGTCGCCATCATCGGCGGTGGTCCGGTCGGCCTGGCTGCCGCCGCGCACCTGCTGGAGCGCGGCCTGGAGCCGGTGGTGTTCGAGGCCGGACCTTCGGTCGGCACGGCGCCTCTGGACTGGGGCCATGTCCATACCTTCTCCCCCTGGCGGTACAATGTAGACCGGGCCTGCCGCGCGCTCCTGGAGCGGCACGGGTGGACGGCGCCAGATGCCGAGGTCTTCCCGACCGGCCGCGAGCTCGTCGAGGACTACCTGGCACCTCTGGCCGTCTTACCGGAGTTCGCCGCCTGCCTGCGTCTGAACACCCGGGTGACGGGCGTCGCACGGTTGCGGGCTGGCAAGGTTCGCAATGACGGTCGTGAGCAGCAGCCGTTCGAGGTCAGGTTTCAGACCGGGGGCCAAGAGGGCCGCCTGCTCGCGCGGGCCGTTATCGTGGCGACCGGCACCTGGGGACATCCCAATCCGGCAGGCGCTTCTGGCCTGCCCGCCATCGGTGAGCAATCAGCCGCCGACCGGATCCGCTACGGCATGCCGGACGTCCTGGGCGCCGAGCGAGGCCGGTACGCGGGCAAGCGCGTGCTGGTTGTCGGCTCTGGCCACTCGGCCATCGGCAGCCTCATCGACCTCGTCGCCCTGGCCGACCAGGCGCCGGGCACCACCGTCATCTGGGCGGCGCGCAGCCCTGATCTGACGCGGGCCTACGGTGGTGGCGCGGCCGACCAGTTGCCGGAGCGTGGCGCTCTGGGGCAGCGGCTGAAGGCCTATGTCGAGGGTGGCCGGGTGCAGTTGCTGGCGCCCTTCGCTGTGGAGGAGATCCGCCGCCAGACAGACGGCTCGCTAGATGTCCTCGATAGCAGCGGCCGGTCGGTTCAGGCGGACGAGATGGTGGTGGCCACCGGCCTGCGCCCTGAGCTCTCCATCCTGCGGGAGGTCCGCCTCGACCTGGATCCGGCGCTGGAGTGCCCGCGCGTCCTGGCGCCTCTGATCGACCCCAACCTGCACTCCTGCGGGACCGTCCGGCCGCATGGTGCCATCGAGCTCCAGCAGCCAGACAGCGGACTCTTCCTGGCGGGCATGACCTCCTACGGGCGGGCCCCGACCTTCCTGCTGGCCACCGGCTACGAGCAGGTGCGCTCAATCGCCGCCTTCTTGGCAGGCGACATCGAGGCCGCGCGCCGGGTGGAACTCGACCTGCCGCAGACTGGCGTGTGCACCAGCAACCGCGTGCTGCCTGCGGACGCTGACGCGGCATCCTCCTGCTGCACGCCTGCAACGCCCCAGGGCGCCTGCTGCGCGCCCAAGCCCGAATTGGCGGAGGATGCTCCGTGCTGCGGGACCGCAGCCCAGAAAGTGTCCGTCCCGGCCGAGCCTGCGGAATGAGCCAGGCCGCCATTCAGGCTCAGGCTGGCTCCACAGGTCCGGCGGCCAGCCGCAGCCGCCTGACCGTGGTCTCCGCCATCGGTGTCGCCCAGATCCTGGCCTGGGGAAGCAGTTACTACCTGCTGGCCGTGCTCGCCGGACCGATCGCCTCGGACACGGGCTGGCCGCTCACCTGGATCATGGGTGCCCTGTCCATCGGCATGCTGGTCTCCGGTTTGGCCTCCCCGCGCATCGGCCACCTGATCGACCGGCATGGCGGCCGCCCCGTGCTGGCAGCCAGCGCTGTCCTCCTCTCCGCTGGCCTGCTGCTGCTTGGGCTGGCACCCAGCCTGCCGGTCTTCGTGCTGGCCTGGGTCATCCTCGGGCTGGCCATGGGTGCCGGGCTGTACGACCCCGCCTTCTCGACCCTGGGGCGGCTCTACGGCGAGCAGGCGCGCTCCGCCATCACCCACGTCACCCTATTCGGCGGCTTCGCCAGCACGGTCTGCTGGCCGCTCAGCGCCTTCCTGGTCGACCATCTGGGCTGGCGCGGCGCCTGCCTGACCTATGCCGCCATCCACTTGGCCGTCGTGCTGCCGCTCTACCTGTTCGGGGTGCCGCGTGAAGCCGCTAAGCCCGCCACAGCACCCACGGCCGCCAAGGCTGCCGCGCCGTCGGGCCATGTGCAGGCGGGTCAGCGCTATGCCTTCGTTATGCTGGCGGCAGGGTTCACCCTGGCGGCGATCATCATGACTGTGCTCTCCGTCCACCTGCTGACCCTGCTCCAGTCGCAGGGACTAGCGTTGGCGGCGGCCGTCGCCTTGGGCACGCTGATCGGCCCGGCGCAGGTCGGCGCCCGCGTGCTGGAGATGCTGTTCGGCAAGAAGGCGCATCCCATCTGGAGCCTGGTCGCGTCCGCGGTGCTGGTGGCGGTCGGCCTGGGCATGCTGGTGGGCGCCCCGGGTGTCATGGCGGTGGGCATCGTCATGTACGGCATGGGCAGCGGCATCCGCTCCATCGCCCGCGACACGGTGCCCTTGGCCCTGTTCGGCAAGGAGGGCTACGCCGTGCTGATGGGCCGCATCGCCATGCCGACCCTCATCGCGCAGGCAGCCTCGCCCTTTCTCGGCGCCTGGCTGCTGGACAGCTTCGGCACGCAGGCGACGCTGGCTATCCTGTGCGGGGCAGCGATGCTGAACATCCTGATGGTGCTGGCACTCGTGCCCAATGCGCTCCGGCGTTCCTGACAGTCATCCTCCATCCAAGAAAACGAGGTTCCCGTGCCTGAACTGATCACAACCGCCCTCACCAATCAGCCCGCCGAGGTGACCATCCGGCCTGCCAGAGAGGCCGACATGGACGCTGTTGCCACCATCTATCGGCACCACGTGCTCCATGGCACCGCCACCTTCGAGACAGAGGCACCGACGGCCGAAGATATGCGGCAGCGACGCATCGCCATCACCGAACGCGGGCTGCCCTACCTGGTGGCCGAGGACACCGATTGTCGCGTGCTCGGCTACGCCTACGCGGGCGCTTATCGGCCCAGGCCTGCCTACCGGAATACACTCGAGAACTCGGTCTACATCAGCGAGGAGGCCCGAGGGCGCGGCATCGGCCGCCGCCTGCTCGAGGCCCTCATCCAGGAGTGCGCCGCACTCGGCTACCGGCAGATGGTGGCCGTCATCGGCGACAGCGCGAACGAGGCGTCCATCCGCCTGCACAAGGCGTTCGGATTTCAGCCGATCGGCACCTTGCGCTCGGTTGGCCGCAAGCACGGGCGATGGCTGGATACTGTGCTGATGCAGTTGGCTTTGGGGGACGGTGACGAGACGGCACCCGAGGTGGAGTAAGGGCCTTCCCCCTGACATCCTTCGCCAGCAAACTGGCGAAGGCGGTACTCGGCATGGTGGGAACCAGCCTCCGCATCAGCAAATGCAGATCAGCTTGGCGACGCTGCCGATTTGGCCGCTATGCCCGACGCAATGGCCGCCACGACCACTCACAGCAATCGACTGCTAGCCCATGGCCCTCCTTGCGCTGCGCCTAGGTAGTGGCCGCTGTTCCCGACAAGGTCTCAATCAGTGGGCATGTGGCCTGCTCCCCGGATTGACATTGCTGCACGGCACCATCCAGTACACGCTCCATCGCCTGGAGGTCGGCAATTCGGGAGCGGACATCCGCGAGGTGTGCTGCGGCGATGCCATGGACCTCGGTGCAGGCGCCTGCACCAAGTTCGAGGAGCGCGCCCACCTCGTTCAGGGTGAAGCCAAGCTCCCGCGCGCGCCGCACGAACCTCAGCCGCCTGATGTCCTCCTCACCGAAGAGGCGGTAGCGCCCCCGGCGGGCCGGTATTGGAAGCAAGCCAATCCGCTCGTAATAGCGGATCGTCTCGATGTTGCAGCCCGTCCGCCGCGAGAGTTCACCGATGGCAACGCCGCTCTGCCCCATCCCATGCGCCTCCTCAGAAAGGACTTGAGTCTGTAGTCGCTACAGACGGTAGGTAGGCTGCATAGCTGAGACAAGGAGGCCGACCGTGTCCGACACCCAAGTGAATGCTACCCCGGCACATGGGGCGGTCCAGGAAGCCGGTGCGATGGTGCTGACGACGACGGGCATCGCCGCAGCCTTCGGTGCGGCCTCCTGCTGTGCGCTGCCGATGCTTCTTGGCTCCCTCGGGCTGGGAAGCGCTTGGCTCTTCGGGCTGGCGGTCCTTCTGGGGCCGTACCGCACGATCCTGCTCGCCGCCGCAGCCGCGTGCCTGGCTGGCGGAGCGGTCCTGCTCTGGCGCCAGCGGGCAGCGGTTGCCTGCGAGCCGGGCTCCGCCTGCTCCCCCAACCCAGCCCTCCGGCTTGTCGTTCCGGCAGGTTTGGCGGTCGGGATCATCCTGTTGGTGCTCGGTTATGCGTACGTGTGAGGACCCGATGATCCTGGAGTCGACAATCACCTGCCCGCACTGCGGCACGGCGAGAACCGAGACAATGCCGACCGATGCCTGCCAGTACTTCTATGACTGCACCGGCTGCGGAACGCTGCTCCGGCCCAAGCAGGGCGACTGCTGTGTGTTCTGCTCCTACGGCACGGTGCCGTGCCCGCCTGTCCAGGTGGACGGGAAGGGTTGTTGCCACGCGGAAGATCCGCCGCCAGCGGCTGGCTGACCCTTTCCCCGCGTGGTCGGCAACGGCGGGATGACCGTCACTCCGCAGCAAGGCCGGGGTTGGCGGGCACCAGCCTCGGCACCCAGCGGATGTAGACCAGCATGGCGACGAGTTCGACGAGCGTCTGCGTCACCACCGCGGCAGGCAGCAGCGCACCGGCTTCCGGGATAGCGAAGGCCAGCGGCAGGACGACCAGGGAGTTCCGGGTGCCGCCGCTGAAGGTGACCGCCCTCGCCGCGCCCGCCTCCAGGCCCGCATACCTGGAGATGACGCTACCTACGACCGGCATCAGCGCGGCGAAAGCGACGTAGACCGGCACCAGCATGGCGACGGAGCCTGCCTGGGCCGCCACGTTCGGGGCAACGGCCGCGATGACCACCAACAGCACCACGGCCATCAGGGGAACGGGCAGCCATCCCATGGCGTCCGCGACCGCCTTCCCGGCGCCGAAGCGCGCCGCCCACGCCTGAGTGGCCGCGGCGAGAGCCAGGGGCACGGCGATCAGCCAGACGAAGGCTTCGATGAAGGGACCGGGCTGCATCATCGCCATGGCCCGCTCGCCGATGAACAGGCCGAGGTAGACGGGGAGCAGCAGCATCTGCGCCACCAGCAGCACCGGCGTCGCCGCCAGGATGAGGCGGGCGTCCCCGCGGCCGAGGTGGGTGAACACGACCACGTAGTCGATGCAGGGCGCCAGCAGCACCATCAGGACACCCAGGCGCAGCACCCATTGCTCGCCGGGCAGCATGGAAGCCAGGGCGAACGCCACCAGGGGCGCGGCAACGAAGTTCACCGCCAGCAGCGTCAGCAGGAAGCGCCCGTTGGCCAGGCTCCTTCGCAGGTCCGCCAGCGGCACCTGGAGGAAGGTCACGTACAGCAGGGCCGCGAGGGCGGGGTTGATGACCGCCCCCCACGCCGCGCCGGGCGCGGCGACGGCCGCGATCGCGCCCGCCACGACGGCGGCGAAGTAGATGGCGACTTGGTTCTCTTCCAGGCCGGTGCGGGTGATGGCCAAGTTGTCGGCTCCTCCGTGGTGAGCGGGCAACCGATGTCACGCCGCGGGTGTGGTGACGTGGTTAGGCTCGCCAGCCGCAGCAGGCAGCCCGCTTTGCAAGGACCGGAACGGAAAGGTCTTCCAGGAAGGTGCACCGGCTGGCCGGGCCCCGGCGCAAGCCGCCGTGCCATACCCCAGGAAGCCGCGCCCTCGCTGTGGCGCCTGCCCACCTGCTGCTCCTGCCAAGGGCAGCAACGATGGGCAGCGCCGTTATCATCATGCCTGTTGCATGCACCACCAAGCAGGCAAGCTGATAAGTTGATGGCGGCTATCGGTCGGACTGCTGTTCTCCCTGGCCTGCCTTATCAAGGTCGCTACGAGCATCACGGATGATTGCCCAGGCGGATTGCAGGAACAGCCCGGCGATGACGAACGCCACGGCGAGGTCTGGCCACGCAGTTTCGGTCCACCAGACCAGGCCCGCCGCGACCACCACGGCCAGGTTGCCGATGGCATCGTTGCGACTGAACAGCCAGACGGCCCGGACGTTGGCGTCGCCCTCGCGGTGCGGCATGAGGACCGCTGCGGAGGCCACGTTCACCACCAGCGCGACGGCGCCGAAGAGGCCCATGAGCTCGGCCTCGGGCTGGTTCAGCACCAGCACCCGATAGCCGGTGGTGGCGAGCACGCCCACGCCAAGCACGGCAAGAAACAGGCCCTGAATGAGGGCGGAGCGGGCACGCCAGGCGAGGCTCCAGCCGATCGCCAGCAGGCCAAGGAAGCTGATTAGGCCATCGCCGAGGAAGTCGAGGGCGTCCGCCTTGAGCGCCTGGCTGCCGGAGATGAAGCCGCCGACCATCTCCACCAGGCCATAACCGACATTGAGGCCGACCACGATCCAGAGCGCCCGGCGGTAGGCGGGCGTGATGTGGGCGAGGTCCTTGGGCAGGTCGTCGTCGTCGCTCATCCGATGCTCCCGAGCCAAGACCGTACCGATACGTTCAGGGGGTGCCGGATCTGAAATAGCGGACCGGCGCGGCGCCCATGGCCATCAAGATGTCGCGTGCTACGAGGTGACGGGCGCCTTTCGTACATTGGAAAGACCTCAGCACCGCCACCCAGATGCACGGCCCAAGATGACCGTGAGCTCAATGCTGGGATCGCTGGCCGCTTCGGAGAGGCCGTCCAAAACCGGCCGATCATTCTGCGTCCATCGCCCTGGCAGCGCTCGTTCGAAAGCGGTCAATCGGCAGCTTCAGGTATGAGGTGCCATTCGCTTCCGGCTTCGGCAGACGTCCGCCGCGGAGGTTCACTTGCAATGCAAAGAGCATCATCGCTGGCAGAGGAAGCGTTCGATCACGTTCCTCCCGCAGCCGAACGAACCCGTCCTCTCCGCCGCTGTCCCGTAGGTGAATGTTGGTTGCCCGCTGCTCCGCTACGGTGGACTCCCAACGCGGTTCGCGCCCGCCCGGACGGTAATCGTGGCCGGTGAAGAGGCGTGTCGTCGGTGGCAACGCGAGGATGCTCTGGATGCTGCGGTACAAGGCCCGCGCGTTACCACCAGGGAAGTCGGCTCGTGCCGTGCCCGCATCCGGCATGAAGAGGGTGTCATGCACGAACGCGGCGTCGCCAACGACGTAGGTGACCGAGGCCGCGGTGTGGCCTGGGGAAAAAATCACCCTCACTTCCGAGGCGCCAAGATTGAAGCAGTGACCATCTGCAAACATGTGGTCCCAATAGTCGCGGCCACCGACCTCGAGATCGGGGATGTTATAGATGTCCGACCAGATCGCCTGAACTGCGAGGGTCTGTTCGCCAATGCCTGTTGGCACGCCAAGGCGCTCGCCCAGGTAGGCGACGGCAGAAAGGTGGTCAGCATGCGGGTGGGTGTCGAGCACCCATTCCGGGATCAGTCCGCGCTCCCGGATATGGGTGGCAATCTCGTCGGCTGGCTGGGTCGCAAGGCTGCATGAATTGCGGTCGAAGCTTAACAAGGGATCGATAACCGCGCATTTCTTTGTTTGCGGATCCGCCACGACGTAGGAGACGCTTCCGGTCTGATCATCGTAAAAGCCCCGTACGATCGGCTGAGACGGCATTCTGTTCTCCCTGTTTTTGCGCGGTGTCGCGGAAGCCGCGATGGTGGCCACCTTGGGACACCGAGCACGATGTCTTTCGGCAAGGGCGCACCCGGCGAGGGCCGAGGAGCGCTAAACCCAGCCGGGCGGAGTTGCATGCTTCGCGGTGTGGCTGACGGCGTATTAGGCGCGCTTCTTAGAATCCGCGGCGCCGCTCATCCGATGCTCCCGAGCCAGGGGAAGAGTTGGAGCATCAGGATGGCGAAGTCAGTCAGGTGGCCGGTAATCATTGCCACCCCCATCGCCACCATGATGCCACCCGCCACGATCTGAAGAACGCGCCCGACGCGTCGCAGGCTGCGGAACGGGCCGCGTAGAAAGGCGTCGGCGAAGGCGGCCACCAGCAGGAAGGGCACGCCCAGCCCGGCCGCATAGGCGGCCAGGAGCATGATGCCGAGGTGGCTGATTTCGCTGGTGGCGGTCAGCGCCAGGATGGCGCCCAGCACCGGACCGATGCAGGGCGTCCAGCCGAAGGCAAAGGCCAGCCCGAGCACGTAGGCGGAGAGCGGCGTGCCGCCGCTGAGAGTCGGCATGAAGCGGAGGTCGCGTTGTAACGGCATCAATCGCAGAACACCCGCAGTCATCAGGCCGAACAGGATAACGACCACCCCGCCCACGATCCCAGCCTCGTAGCGGTAGCGCAGCAGGGCTTGGCTCAGCGCCGAGGCGCCCGCGCCCATCGCCACGAAGACGGTCGCGAAGCCCAGGACGAAGCAGAGGCCGAGGCCGACCGTGGCGAGGCGATCCGGCGCGGTGCGCTCGGCGGCGACCGAGCGCCCGGCGACATAAGAGACGTAGCCGGGCACCAGCGGCAGCACGCAGGGCGAGAGGAAGGAAACCATCCCCGCCAGGAAAGCGGTCAGGAGGCCGGACATCTGGAGGAGCGGGTTCACGCCGGTCCCGCCCTCAGGGTCGCGCCACGGAGGTCGGCGCGCCCGCCGGTTCGCGCCGCCCGCTGACGAGGAGCAGGAGCGCAACGCCGACGAAGATCGCGCTGTCGGCGAGGTTGAAGGCGGGCCAGTGGTAGCCAGCCACGTGGAAGTCCAGGAAGTCCGTCACGGCGCCGTGCCGCAGCCGGTCGACGACGTTTCCCAGGGCGCCACCGACGATGAACCCGATCGAAGCCGCCATCCCGGGGCGCCGGTCGCGCGTCGTCCAGACGACGAGGCCTGCGATGACGGCGAGCGCGAGGGAGGACAGGAGCCAGGGCGTCGCGGGGTGGTCCGCCGACAGCAGGCCGAAGCTGACGCCCCGGTTCCATGCCAGCACCAGGTTGAAGAACGGGGTGACGGGGATGACGCGGGGCGGATCCATGAGATGGGCCAGCACCCACCACTTCGTCGCCTGGTCCAGCGCGAAGGCCAGCGCGGCCGTCCCCGCGCCCCAGGTCCAGGCGAGCCGCGCCCTAAGCAGGCCCTCAGCCATGCGCCATGCCCTTGAAGCGGTACCCGAGCAGGCGCATGGCGTTGAGGGTCACCAGCACCGTGGCGCCGGTGTCGGCCAGCACGGCGGGCCAGAGGCCGGTGATGCCGACCACCGTCGTCACCAGGAAGACCGCCTTGAGGCCGAGGGCGATGGCCACGTTCTGGTGGATGTTGGCCAGAGTCGCGCGCGACAGCCCGACCAGGGCGGCCACGTCCACGACACGGCTGTTCAGCAGCGCCGCGTCGGCGGTCTCCAAGGCCACGTCGGTCCCGCCACCCATGGCGATGCCGACCGAGGCGGCGGCGAGCGCGGGCGCGTCGTTGATGCCGTCGCCGACCATGGCCACGGGCGCCTTTGCCTTGAGGGCGCCGATCTCGCGCAGCTTGTCCTCCGGCAGCAGCCCCGCCTTCACCTTGAGGCCGAGCGCTCCGGCGATGGCCTGACCCGTGCGGACGTTGTCGCCGGTCAGCATGACGGCCTCGACGCCGAGGGCGTCGAGCGCCCGGATGCCCGCGGCCGCGTCCGGCCGGGGCTCGTCGCGCACCGCGACCAGGCCAGTGGGCGCGCCGTCCACAGAGACGACGACCACGGTCTTTCCTTGATTCTCCCACTCGGCGACCGTCCGCGTTGCGTCAGCCGTGAGCGGCGCCTGAGCGGCAGCGTGGGTGGGTGAGCCGACCGTCACGCGCTTGCCGGTCACGACGGCTTCGACGGCCTTGCCGGGGATGGCGCGGGACTCCTTGGCCGGGCGGAGCGGGATGCCGTCCGCGTCCGCCCGCTCCAGGATGGCGCGGCCGAGCGGATGGCTGGAGCCGTTCTCCACCGCGGCGGCGAGGCCAAGCATCGTGCGTTCCGAGCCAGACAGGGCGAGGAGGTCGGTCACGCGCGGGCGTCCCTCGGTCAGGGTGCCGGTCTTGTCGAAGGCGACGGCGCGGATCCGGCCGATGGTCTCCAGGGCGCCGCCGCCTTTCACCAGCAGGCCCCGCCGGGTGCCGACGGCGAGGCCGGAGGCGATGGCCGCGGGCGTCGAGAGGACGAGGGCGCAGGGGCAGGCGACCAGCAGCAGCGCCAGGCCGCGGTAGATCCAGGTGTCCCAGTCCGCGCCGACGATAAGCGGCGGCGCGACGACAACCAGGGCCGCCACGGCAACTGCGATCGGCGTGTAGATGGCCGAGAACCGCTCGATGAAGCGGGCGGTCGGCGCCTTGGCGTCCTGCGCCTCCTCCACCAGGCGGATGATGCGGGCGATTGTGTTGTCGGAGGCAGGCTTCGTCACCCGGACCTGGAGCGCACCGGAGGCATTGATGCTGCCCGCGAAGACAGGGGCGCCCTCCGCCTTGGGAACGGGGATAGACTCACCGGTCACCGGGCTCTCGTCGACCTCGGATTCGCCCTCGGCCACATCGCCGTCGGCGGAGACGCGGTCACCCGGGCGGACCAGGACGAGGTCGCCGACCTTGAGGCTGGCGGCGGGCACCTCCCGTGCCGTGCCGTCTTCGATGCGCAGCGCGGTCCTCGGCACCAGGGCGCCGAGCGCCTCGATCCCCGCGCGGGCGCGCCCGGCCGCGATGCCCTCCAGGAGTTCGCCGACAGTGAACAGGAACACCACCACGGCCGCCTCGGAGGTTGCTCCGATGGCGATGGCGCCGACAGTGGCGATCGACATCAGCATCTCGATGCTGAAGGGCGAACCGGCGCGCGCCGCGGCGATGGCCTTCCTGCCGAAAAAGACGAGCCCGATCAGGGCGGCGGGTACGTAGGCCCAGTGGTCCAGCGACGGGACGGCGAGCGAAGCGGCGAACCCGGCCACCATGAGGGCGCCGATCGCCGCGGCAAGCCGCGCCTTCTTCCCCTTCCACCAGGGCTGGCGTGGGCGAACGAGCGGTACGTCGGCGGCGACCGCGCCAGGCTCGCCCGCGACCACCCGCGGCGCCTCGACCGGGGCGACGCCGTAGCCGAGCTTGCGGATCCCCTCCTCGACGGACGAACGCGGGGTCGCCGCCTCGTCCAGCCGGAAGGCCAGGACCTGGCTGTGGTAGTTGACCCGGATGTCCTCGGCCCCGCCGAAGCGGCCAACGGCAGTTTCGATCTTCGAGGCGCAGGACGGGCAGTCCATGCCCTCCACGTGGTATCGCAGGGCCGCCCTG
Source organism: Roseomonas gilardii (assembly GCF_001941945.1). Taxonomy (NCBI): domain Bacteria; kingdom Pseudomonadati; phylum Pseudomonadota; class Alphaproteobacteria; order Acetobacterales; family Roseomonadaceae; genus Roseomonas; species Roseomonas gilardii. The sequence goes on from NZ_CP015583.1 coordinate 2,119,474, forward strand.
GACTTGGGGGCTAGTTGAGCCGTTCCGCCGTCAGCCATGGCTGTCATCCTGTTCCTGTTGGTTACGCCAGGGCCGCGACACCGTAGCCCAGACCGCGGATCTTCTCCTCGACGGCCGAGCGTGGCGTGGTCGCCTCATTCAGGCGGAACTCCAGGGTCTGCGTCTTGTAGTTGACCTGGATGTCCTCGGCGCCGCCGATCTGCTCGACCGCACCCTCGATCTTCAGGGCGCAGCCGGAGCAATCCATGCCCTCCACCCGGTAACGCAGGTCGACCGATGTTCCTGCTGCCGTGTCACCATTCGCCATCGCTTGCCTCCTTCGCAGGTGGGTCCCCGCTGGTTGCGGGGAACTGATGACGTCTTATATAGACCCTGTAGTCGCTACAGGGTCAAGGTGATGTCTTTGGAGAACTTGCTGAACATCGGCGCTCTCGCCAGGGCGACCGGGACGAAGGTGGAAACCATTCGCTGGTATGAGCGTGTGGGGCTGCTCCCGGCCCCGGCCCGCAGCGCCGGGAACTACCGGACCTACGGCGAGGCCCACCTTGGCCGCCTGAGCTTCATCCGGCGTGCGCGGGACCTCGGCTTCTCGCTGGATCAGATCCGCACACTGCTCGACTTGGCCGAGGACCGCGAGCGCTCCTGCGACGCGGTGGACGTCATCGCCAGCGAGCACCTGGAGGATGTGGACCGGAAGATTGCCGACCTCCAGGCACTGCGCCGCGAACTGGATTCCCTCATCGGACAGTGCCGCCACGGCAAGGTGGCGGAGTGCCGCATCATCGAAGCCCTCGGTCCCAGCACTGGCGCCTGACCGTTCACACGGCTCTTCCCAGCCGTGTCCACTCCGGGCCGTTTCAGCGGTTGCCCGCCGGAACGGCCATGATCTTAGGCGCGGATCAGGCTCACCGTGTCACCGTTCGGGTCCTCGGGCGCCGGGGCCGGAGGCTGGCCCTGGGCAGGACGCGGCGCCGAGCGGGCTTTGTTGCTGACATAGGCGAGCCCCGTGCGCCGATCCACGGCCACGGTGTTCGGGTGCGTGCCGGTCTGCAGGCTCGCCAGCACGGTCAGCGCGCGCGTGTCCACCAGGCTGACCGTGCCAGCCCCACGGTTGGTGACATAGGCCAGCGCACCGTCGGTCGAGAAGGTGACGGCCAGCGCGCCCGCACCTGTCTCCAGCACCTTGACCGGCTGGCCGGACGCGGCATCCAGCACGGCCAGTTGGCCGCTCTTCTGGTTGGTGCAGAACAGGCGCCCGCTGGCGGCGTGGAAGGCCAAGTTGATTGGCCCGTCCCCGCCGGAGGCGAAGCGGCGCACCCCGGCGCGGCGGGCAAGGCTCACTTCCACCACCTCGTTCGTCTGCAAGGCGGCCACGAAGACCCGGTCTCCCGCAGGGTCATGGGTAAGGCCCGAGATACCCCCTTCCAGCCCTTCCGTGATGACGCTGGCGAGGGTGTTGGCAGCCGTGTCCACCACCCACACGGCGCTCGGCTTCTCCCGGAAGCCGAAGTTGGAGACGAAGGCGCGGTTGCGCGCCTCGTCCACGACGACCTGCCGCGGATGGTTGTTCTCGCCCTCGCCGATCTCCGTCTTGACCTTGCCGGTGCGGAGGTCAATGGCGAGCACCCTGCCTTTGCGCGTGCCGGTGCCGAACAGCATGCCGGTGCTGTCGTTCACGCCGAGGCCGAAAGCTGTGTTCGCGCCGAGCTCGATGGTGGAGCGGACCTCCAGGGTACGCGGATCCAGGCCAAGGATCTTGGCGTCGTCGGCGCCGCGCGGGCCGGTGCTCGCCACATGCACAAGGCCTGTGGTGGTGCTGACAACCAGTTCGCAGAGGCCGGGCGCCAGCTTCACGCTCTTCTCCACCGCGGCGGCACGCGCCGGTGCAGTCCGCAGGGCAAAGCCAGCCGCGCCGAGCAGCGCGAGCGCGTGGCGGCGGCGAAGCGTGGGCATGGCGGGATAGGTGACGGAGTTCGTGTTTGTCATGGCGGGCCTTTCCCGGTGGACGGGTAGCTGAGATTAACTCTCGTTAACAATAACGCGCCGCACCAACAATCCTGTCAGCTACCTGAGCCCGGCCTTCTCGTGGGCTTGGTGTCAGTGGAAACGTCTTTATCCGTTCACGAGCAGAGGTTGTCCTCTCTTGCCTACTGTCCGCACGAGAGCTCCAGCGCCTATCCGACGGCGCCCGAGAGCTTAGCCAAGTCCGCCTTGGCCTGCTTCTCCGCCCGCTCCTTGCGCTCGCTGTAGCGGTCGGTCAGGTGGCTCGAAATGTCACGAGTCAGCAGGGTGAACTTCACCAGTTCCTCCATGACGTCGACGACGCGGTCATAGAGCGGCCCCGGCAGCATGCGTCCCGCCTCGTCGAACTGCTCATGCGCTTTGGGCACGGAGGATTGGTTGGGGATGGTGATCATCCGCATCCAGCGCCCGAGCAGGCGCAGGGTGTTGACGCTGTTGAAGCTCTGGCTGCCGCCGGAGACCTGCATCACCGCCAGCATGCGCCCCTGGGTCGGACGGACGCCGCGGCTCTCCAGCGGCAGCCAGTCGATCTGGTTCTTCAGGATGCCGGTGACGGCGCCGTGCCGCTCCGGGCTGCACCAAACCTGGCCCTCGGACCACAGGGACAACTCTCGGAGTTCCGCCACCTTGGGGTGGTCGGCGGGTACGCTGTCGACCACCGGCAGGTCGCGGGGGTCGAAGACCCGCGTCTCGGCGCCGAGGCGGCGGAGGATACGCTCGGCCTCGAGGACCAGGAGGCGGCTGTAGGACCGCTCCCGCAGCGAGCCGTAGAGCAGCAGGATGCGCGGCGGATGCTGGCTCGCACCGGAGATGCCCAGCTTACCCAGGTCCGGCGTCTGGAGGTATTCGTCGGCCACGTTGGGGAGCGAGAGGTCGAGGTCGGAGGGCATCAGGGTCTCCCCGTCGTCAGGAACTGTTGGATGGCGTGGACGGTGTCGCGGGCGGACCGGGTGATGCCCGCCAGCGTCGCGGAGGCGGCGCCGGTCCAGTCGCCATAGCCGAGCAGCCAGAGACGCCGCTCGCGCGTGGCGCGGCCGTGTTCGACGGCGACGTGACCCTCCGCCGTCAGCACGCCCAGATGCGCCAGGTGGCTCAGGTTCGCCCGGAAGCCCGTGCACCAGATCACAGCGTCCACGGCCGTACGCGTGCCATCCGGCCAGACCACGCCGTCTGCCACAAAGCGGGAGAACGGCCGGACCGTGTAGAGCACGTCCAGGTCCCGGGCCTCTCGCACGGACGGCACCATGACGATGTCGCCCAGGCCACCCTTCGGCAGATCCGCCTCCCGGCCTTCCATCTGCGCCCGCACCCGCTCTGTCGCGCGCTCGAACAGCACACGGCCGTCCACGCTATCCGGCAGGAAGCGGGGCGGCTCCAATGTGACCCAGGCCGTCTCCGCGACCTTGGAGACCTCGGCCAGGATCTGCGCGCCCGAGTTGCCGCCACCCACCACCAGCACGCGCTGGCCTGCGAACTCGTCGGGGGAGCGGTAGGCAGAGGAATGGACCTGCCTGCCCTGGAACAGCGCTCGGCCGGAGTAGGGCGGAATGTAGGGCTGGCTGGCGCCCCCGGTCGCGCTGATGACCGCCTTCGCCAGCCATGTGCCGCGGTCGGTGCGCACCGACAGCCCGTCCGGCGAGGTCAGGATGTCCCTGACGCGCACCGGCCTCTGGATCGGCAGGCTGTACCGCTGCTCGTACTGCTCCAGGTAGTCGACCACGTGGTCCCGGGTGGGGTAGCCGCCCGCAGATGGGGGCATGGGCCAGCCAGGCAGCGAACTCATCTGCGCTGGCGAGAACAGGCGGAGGGAGTCCCAGGCGTCCGGCCAGGCGCCGCCCGGTCGGTCGTTGGCGTCCAGGATCTCGAAGTCGATGCCCTGACGGCGCAGGAAGTACCCGGCGGCGAGGCCGGACTGCCCGCCACCGATGACCACGACGTCGCGGAAGACCCGACCGCTCATGGCGCGCGGACCACGGGCAGCCAGAGCGCCAGGGCGGCCAGCACGGCCAGCAGCACCGGCGGCGTGATGACGAGGCCGACCCTCATGTACTGCCCCCAGGTGATGGTGGTGCCCTTGCGCGCCAGCACGTGCAGCCACAGCAGCGTCGCCAGGCTGCCGATGGGGGTGAACTTGGGGCCGAGGTCGCAGCCGATGACGTTGGCGTAGACCATGGCCTCGCGGATGGCGGGCGGGATGCCCTCGGCCTGCTCGATGGCCAGGGCGCCGACCAGCACGCTGGGCATGTTGTTCATCACCGAGGAGATCAGCGCAGCGCCGACGCCGGTGCCGATAGTCGCCGCCCATAGGCCATGCCCGGCCAGCCACTCCAGCGTGCCAGCCAGGTGGTCCGTCAGCCCAGCGTTCCGCAGGCCATAGACCACCAGGTACATGCCCAGCGAGAAGACAACGATCTGCCATGGCGCCTCGCTCAGCACCTTGCGGATGGAGACCACGGCGCCGTTGCCGCCCCGGTGCCAGCGCCCGGCCAGCACCAGCAGCACCAGGGCGGCCGCGCTGGTCACCGCCGCGACCGGCACGCCGAGCGGCGCCAGGACGAAGTAGGCCAGCAGCAGCACGGCGAGCAGCGGAAAGGCCGCCCGGAAGACGAGGTGGTCGCGAATGGCGGCGCTCGGCCGCTCCAACTGGTCCAGCGCGTAGGCGGCGGGCACCTGGCGCCCGTAGTAGGCCCAGAGCACGGCCAGCGTCGCGACGAGGGCCACCAGGTTCACCGGCACCATGACGGCGGCGTAGCGGCCGAACTCGATGCCGAAGTAGTTGGCCGAGACAATGTTGACGAGGTTCGAGATCACCAGCGGCAGGCTGGTAGTGTCGGCCACGAAGCCGCAGGCCACGATGAAGGCCAGCGTGGCGCCTGCCGAGAAGTTCAGCCGCAGCAGGATGGCCATGACGATGGGCGTCAGCAGCAGGGCCGCGCCGTCGTTGGCGAAGAAGGCGGCGATGAGCGCGCCCAGCACCACGATCAGCGGGAACAGCCGCCGTCCGTTGCCGCCGCCCCAGCGCGCCACGTGCAGCGCGGCCCACTGGAAGAACCCGGCCTCGTCCAGCAGCAGCGAGATGATGATGAGCGCCACGAAGGTGAAGGTGGCATCCCAGACGATGCCCCAGACCACCGGCACGTCGGCCCAGCCGATGACGCCGGTCAGCAGGGCCAGCGCGGCGCCGCCCATGGCGCTCCAGCCGATGCCGAGGCCGCGGGGCTGCCAGATGACCAGGACGAGGGTGAAGACGAAGATAGCCAAGGCCAGCATGTAGAGGGTGCTCTCAGACTTCAGGGCGCGCCAGGATACCCGCTCACCTGGGACGGAGCGGTGCAGTACGTCGTCGTCAAGGGGGGAGAAGGCGCGGACGCCCGGCTCTCAGATCAGGCGGCGGCCCTGCTCATCGACCACCGGCTCACCACCCTCTTTCGCGTAGGCGCCCTGCTGCGGGTTCGGCAGGATGTCGAGCACCGCCTCGGACGGCCTGCACAGCTTCACGCCGAGCGAGGTCACCACGATGGGACGGTTGATGAGGATGGGGTGCGCCATCATGGCGTCGAGCAACTGGTCGTCCGTAAGAGACGGGTCGCCAAGGCCAAGCTCTGCATAGGGCGTGCCCTTCTGGCGCAGCACGTCGCGCACCGACACGCCCATGCGCTGGATGAGGCCCTTGAGTTCCTCCCGCGTCGGCGGCGTCTTCAGGTACTCGATGACCTGCGGCTCCTCGCCACTGTTGCGGATGAGGGCCAGGGTGTTGCGAGACGTCCCGCAGGCCGGGTTGTGGTAGATGGTCACGTTGCTCATGGGACAGCCTTCTCTTGCGGGCAGCAGGGCAGCAGGTCGGCGATCAGGGGCTGGCACAGGTCGGCGCGGCCGCCGCAGCAGTCCCTGACCAGGAACAGCATCATCTCGCGCAGGCGCTCCAGGTCGGCCCGATAGACGATGGAGCGGCTGAGGCGCTCGGAGCGGAGCAGGCCAGCGCGCGTCAGCACCGCCAGGTGCGTGGACATCGTGTTCTGGGGAACGTCGAGTTGCCGGGCCACCTCACCGGCGGGCAGGCCGTCCGGCTCATGCCGGACCAAGAGCCGGAAGGTTTCCAGGCGCGTGGACTGCGACAGGGCACCGAGGCAGGCCAGGGCGTCATACGATTCCATATATCTGGTATTGCCGATATATTCCCGATGTCAAGCCGGATTGGCGGCCCGAATGAATGCCAGAAGTGCCGCATGCTTTGTCCGTCGGGTCGATACGGCCGCCCGCCGCCTCCATGAAATATCTTGTCACACTCGGGCAATCTTCGGCTCGCACTCGGCCGCCATCCTGACCCCGTCACATCGAGCGTGGGCCTTGCCTTTCCCGCGCCTGCACAGACCGGGGAAGCCTAGAGATGCGTCTTGTCACCTCCGTCGCGGCCGCCGCCCTGGCCCTCCTCGCCGTCGCGGGCCAGACCTGGCCCGCCGCCGCGGACCAGTCCTACCAGGAGTTCGGCACCCTCGGCCGCGCCCAGGACGTCAAGCGAACGATCGACATCGTCATGCGCGACAACAGCTACCAGACGCAGCGCATCCAGGTCCGCGCTGGCGAGACCATCCGCTTCCGGGTGCGCAACGCGGGCGAGCTCCTGCACGAGTTCAACATCGGCACCGCCGCCATGCACCAGCAGCACCAGCGTGAGATGCGGGCCATGTTCGAGAGCGGCATGATGTCGGCGACCCGCAAGGACGCCATGGCAGGCATGGACCACTCCAGCATGCCGGGTATGAACCACGGCGCCATGGGCCACGGCGGCATGAACCATGGCGGCGCTGCGATGCGTCACGACGACCCGAACGCTGTCCTGGTTAACCCAGGTCAGACCGAGGAAATGATCTTCAAGTTCACCAAGGCCGCCGAACTGGAGTTCGCCTGCAACGTGCCGGGCCACTACGAGTCCGGGATGGTGGGCAACGTCGTCTTCTCGCGCTGACCAGCCAGCAAGGCCACGCCGCGCCGTCGCGGCCAAGGATCGAACGATGACCAACAACATGCTGAGCAGGCGGCAGGCGCTGAGCCTTGGGGTCGCCGCCCTGGCGTTCCCAGCCGCCCCTGCTGCCCTGGCACAGCCCGCCGTCGGCCGGGTGATGCCGCGCGAGTTCAACCTGACTCTGTCCCACGTGACGGCCAACATCACCGGGCGCCGCCGCCCGGCCATGGCCATCAACGGGCAGATCCCAGGACCCGTCCTGCGCTTCCGCGAGGGCGAGGAGGTGGTGATCAATGTCACCAACCGGCTGCGCGAGCACACCTCGATCCACTGGCACGGCCTGATCCTGCCGAGCAGCCAGGACGGCGTGCCCGGCATCAGCGACGGCTTCCAAGGTATCGACGCAGGCGGGACGCACCAGTACCGCTTCCCGCTCGTCCAGGCCGGGACCTACTGGTACCACAGCCACTCGGGCTTGCAGGAGCAGTCCGGGATCTACGGCTCCATCGTTATCGACCCCGCGACGCCGGAGCCCTTCGGCTACGACCGCGACTACATCATCCAGTTGTCGGACTGGACGGACGAGACGCCGAGCCACGTCATCGCCAACCTGAAGCGTGACCCCGGCTACTACAACTACAACAAGCGCACCCTGGCCAGCCTGGTCGGTGAGCTCCGCCGCGCGCCAGACGGCGCCGCCCGCTCGGCCATCGTCTCCGACCGCATCATGTGGGGCGACATGCGGATGGACCCGACCGACATCGAAGATGTCGGCGGCTACACTTATCTCGTCAACGGCCACACTCCGGCGCAGAACTTCACCGCAGTGTTCCGGCCGGGCGAGACGGTACGCCTGCGCTTCATCAACAGCGGGGCCATGTCCCACTTCGACGTGCGCGTCCCCGGCCTCGAGATGACCGTGGTGCAGGCGCATGGCAACAACGTGCGCCCGGTCACCGTGGATGAATTCCGCATCGCCCCGGCCGAGACCTTCGACGTGCTGGTCCGCCCGCGCGACGGGCGCCAGTACCAGGTGCTGGCGGAGTCCATGGGCCGCCAGGGTTTCGCGCAGTTCAGCCTCGCCACCCAGGAGGGCATGCCCGCCCTGCCGCTGCCGCCGCACCGCCCGCGCCCGGTCCTGACCATGGCTGACATGGGCATGAACTACGGGCCCAAGGGCCTCGACCGCGGCACGCCGATGCCGGAGGTGGACGCGCCCGGCCACGTCGCGCCGATGGACATGGGCGGCATGGACCACTCCGCCATGCAGATGCCCGCCGGAGGCTCCCAGGGCATGCAGCACGGCTCCATGGGCGGGATGAACCACGGGAGCATGGCCGGGATGGACCATTCCTCCATGGCGGGCATGGACCACTCGGCGATGCCGGGGATGGACCACTCCAACATGGCCGGGATGAACCATGCCGGGATGGCTGGCATGAACCACGGTGCCATGGGCGGCATGGACCACAGCGCCATGGGCCATGGCGGCATGGCGATGCCAGATCCGCTGGTGAACGACGTCGGCGCGCCGCCGGGCGCCCGCGTGCTGTCCTACCGCGATCTGCGGGCCGCGAAGCCGCTCTACCCGGTGCGCGAGCCCACCCGGATCATCGAGATCCGGCTGACCGGCAACATGGAGCGGTACTTCTGGTCCATCAACGGCAACAGCTTCAGTCAGGCGCAGCCCATCCAGTTGCACCTCGGCGAGCGGGCGCGCTTCCGCTTCGTCAACGAGACCATGATGAACCACCCGATGCACCTGCACGGCATGTGGATGATGCCGCAGGTCGGCAACGGGGCGGAGAATCCCTTGCTGCATACGGTCAACATCAAGCCCGGCTCGACGGTCGACGTGGACATCGAGGCCGACGCGCCCGGCGGCTGGGCCTTCCACTGCCACATGCTCTACCACATGGAGACCGGAATGATGCGCAAGGTGTCGGTCGTGTCGATGCCCCGCACGGCTGCGGCGCGGTGACGGCCATGAAGACCAAGAGCATCCTGGCCGCCGCCGCCTCTCTGGCCGTGCTGACCTGGGGCGTCCTCCAGGCCGCACCGGCGCAGGCGCAGGCCATGCAGCACAGCACCGAGCCGCCGTTCAGCCACGAGATCTTCACCGGCGCGGTTCTGTTCGAGAAGCTCGAATACGGCTGGGGGCTGGACGGCCCCAACATCGGCCGCTGGGATGGGCAAGCTTGGTATGGCGGCGACGTCAACCGCGTCTGGCTGAAGACCGAGGGCGAGACGTCTCGGAACGGGACCGTCGAGGGCGCCGAGGTCCAACTGCTCTACTCCCGCCTGCTCAGCTACTACTGGGACTTCCAGGCCGGTGTCCGCTACGACATCCGTCCCCGGCCGGACCGCTTCTATGGCGTCATCGGCCTCCAGGGGCTGGCGCCCGGCATGTTCGAAGTCGACGTCCAGGGCTTCGTCAGCGAGAAGGGCGACCTCTCGGCGCGTGCCGAGGTGTCCTACGATGCCTACATCACCCAGCGGCTGGTGCTTCAGCCCAACGTCGAGGTCAACCTAGCGCTCCAGAAGGTGCCCGAGCTTGGCGTCGGCAGCGGCTTCAATGACATCGAGGCCGGGCTGCGCCTGCGCTACGAGGTCACCCGCGAGGTCTCGCCCTACATCGGCGTCAGCTACGAGCGGAAGCTCGGCGATACCGCGCGCTACGCCCGCAATGAGGGCGAGGACGTCGGCGGCTGGGCCTTCCTGACCGGCATCCGGCTGTTCTTCTGAAGCCGGTCATGGTGCTCCGCACGCCCCCCGCCGCGATGGTGACCTTCGGCCGTCCCGGCGTTTACCCCGTGCGGTGCACACCCCACTCTGGGCTGGGCATGGTCCTGACCGTGATGGGAGACGCCGACATGAACGAACTCGCAGCGCAGACTGCATCCGCCGATGCCGCCGGTCGATCCTGAGACCGAGCGGGAGGCGCGGGCCGCCAGCCCGCTCCCCCCCGAGGCCCACATCCTCGTCGTCGAGGACGACGGCGAGATGCGCACGCTGATCGCCAAGTTCCTGCGCCAGAATGGCTTCCGGGTGACGGGCGCGCGGAACGGCGCGGAGATGTGGGACACCATCGCCCTTGCCCCGGTGGACCTCGTGCTGCTCGACGTGATGCTGCCGGGCCAGTCGGGGCTGGACCTGTGCCGGATGCTCCGCGCCAGGTCGGAGGTTCCGATCATCATGGTGACCGCACGTGGCGAGGAGGCCGACCGGGTCGTAGGCCTGGAACTTGGCGCCGACGACTACCTCCCCAAGCCGTTCGGCCGTCCGGAACTCCTGGCGCGCATCCGCGCCGTGCTTCGTCGTGCGCAGGGAGGAGCCGCGCGGATGGGGCTGGTGACCGGCGACCGCATGGTGTTCTCCGACTGGGTGCTCGACACCCGACGCCGCGAACTGGCGGCGCCGGACGGCTCGGCCGTCGACCTGTCGAGCGGTGAGTACGACCTGCTGCTGGCCTTCTGCGAGCATCCGCAGCGCGTCCTGTCGCGCGACCAGTTGCTGGACCTCGCGCGCAACCGGATCTCGGACAGCATCGACCGCTCAGTCGACGTCATGGTCAGCCGCCTCCGCCGCAAGCTGGAGCCGCTGCCAGACAGTCCCTCCATCATCAAGACCATTCGGGGCGCGGGTTACATGTTCGTCCCCGCGGTGGCCCGACAGTGAGACGCCTGCTGCCCAGCACCCTGGCTGGCCGCATCATCCTGGTGCTGCTGGTCGGCCTGATGGCCTTCCACGTGGGTAGCCTGTGGCTGCACCAGACGGGCAGCGACATCCTGCTGGGCAGCACGCAGCAGAGGGTCACCGCCGAGCGGGTCGCCGCCGCCGCGCGTGCCGTCGGCATGGTGCCGCCGGAGGCCCGCGAGGCCGTGGCGCAGGCTCTGTCCTCGCCGGGTTTCCAGGTGCGCTGGCAACCCGGTGCTGTGGAGGGCACCGTCGCGGCCGAGGACCTCACCATTACGGGCCACCGGGAGGCCCAGGGCACGGTCGGCCTGCCGGAGGGCGGCTCCCTCTGGTACCACGCCGACCCGCTGCAAGCGCAGCCGGAGCACGCCACGCTGCTTTCCACCACGGCGATGGCGGTCGGCATCCTGGTGCTGGGACTGCTGGTGGTGCGCCTCATCGCGCGGCCGCTGCGCGAGCTTTCCAGCGCGGCCGACCGCATCGGCAGGCCGGGGCAGACGGTCACCGTCCCCGAGGAAGGTCCCCGCGAGGTCCGGCAGGCGGCCCAGGCATTCAACCGCATGCAGGCGCGCATCGACCGCCTGATCGCCGATCGCACCCAAGCGCTTGCCGCTGTCAGCCACGACCTCCGCACGCCTCTGGCGCGCCTGCGCCTGCGCGCGGGCTTCCTGGACGACGCCGAGGTGCAGCAGCAGATCGACGCCGACCTCGACGAGATGGACGCCATGATCGGCTCCACGCTGGCCTACCTGCGGGGCGACGAGGAGCAGGAGGAGGTGCGGTCCGCTGACATCGCGGCGATGCTTCAGACGCTCTGCGGCGACGCTGAGGACATGGGCAAGGCGGTGACCTACGAGGGTCCGCCGCAGGCGCGGCTGCCTTGCCGGGCCATCGCGCTCAAGCGTGCCTTCGCCAACGTCATCGACAACGCGGTGAAGTACGGGACTTCGGCCCGGGTGGTGCTGGCCGACCGCGGCCGGGAACTCGTGATCCACGTCGACGACGCCGGACCGGGGGTGCCGGAGGAGCAGTTGGAGAGTGTCTTCCAGCCCTTCTACCGCCTCGAGGAATCCCGCAACCGCGGCACCGGCGGCTCGGGGCTCGGTCTGGCCATCGCCCGCCAGGCGGTCGGCCACCACGGCGGCTCGGTGACGCTCCAGAACCTCGCGGGCGGCGGCCTGCGCGCCAGCATCCGCCTGCCCAGGCTCGCCTAGGAGAATGACGATGCCCGCCCGAAGCACGCGCCGGAGCTTCACCACTGGCCTGCTCGGCCTGGCCGCGTTGCCCACGGCCTGCGGTGGCCCGCCCAAGGTGGAAGCTTGGCGGGACCGCACATGCGGCTGCTGCGGCGGCTGGGTCGAACACCTGCGGGCCGAGGGCTTTGAGGTGGACGACAAGGTGGTGGACGCCGTCGGCCCGCACCGGCAGGCGCTCGGGACGCCTCCCAACCTGATGTCGTGCCACGCTGGGAAGGTCGGCAGCTACGCCCTGGAAGGCCATGTCCCGGCCGCCGCCATCCGGCGGCTGCTCAAGGAAAGGCCCAGCGGCGTCGCCGGGCTATCCGTGCCCGCCATGCCGGTCGGCGTGCCGGGCATGGAAGTCCCGGGCGCGGAGCCCTCGACCTACGAGGTCGTCGCCTTCGGCCGCGACGGCTCTTGGCGGCCGTGGATGCGCTTCTGCGGCCTGGAGGCCGTGTGAGCGCGGCCGCCACCTTCGCTTGCGGCGGGCCGCCCGAGTGCCTGCCTTCACCCCACGTCCTGCACGGCGCGTCGGTCGCGGCGCCTGGCCTCCGACCCACCGTGCAGCGTCGTCACCCTGGCTGGCCGCGGCGGGCCGGGGCGCCCGAAGAACCCCTGCCACCCCTAGGAGGACACATGGTCCACATCACATCGAAGGCGATCGGCAAGGTCGCCTTGGCCGCGACGCTGCTGCTGGGCGTCGCCGCCTGCGCGCAGCCCGGAGGCCCCCGGCAGCGACCCCGACCTCGTCGCAGATGTCCCTGACCCCGGCGCCGAGCACCCCGCCGGGCTCGTCCGCCGCCACGGCCACCTCGGGCGCCCAGGGCGGCATGGGCTCCATGCCCGGCCACGACATGTCCAGCATGCAGGGCCACAACATGGGTGGCATGGGCGGCATGAACATGCAGCAGATGATGCAGCACTGTCAGCAGATGCGGGCCCAGGCCCAGCGGGGCTCGCTGTCACCGGAGATGCAGCAGATGATGCAGCACTGCCAAATGATGAACCACTGACCCCCGGGGCGGGGCGCCCCCGGGCGCCCCGTCACGCGACATCGGCCAGCGGCCTCAGGCGGCCACCTGGTTGGCGTAGCCCGCCTGCTCGATGGCCGCGGCGAGTTCCGCCTGCGGCACGGAGGAGGTGACGGTCACCCGCCTGTTTTCGACGTCGGCGCTAAATCCGGCCGACGCGTCCTTGGACTTCACGGCGCGCTCCACCTTCTTGGCGCAGCCGCCGCACTTCATGCCGGGAACCTCGAAGCGGTACATCGTGCTCTCCTCGCGAGTGACCGCGCCACAGGTGGGGCTTGCCCCCGTGGGAAGGTCAAGGCGCTGGCCGAACCCTTGCGGCGCCTTGACCTTCCCACACTGGGAAACTCCATCTCAGCCCAATGGAACGGCCACGGCGGCCGTAGGGAGTGCCGCAGATGGACGAGCGTCATCACGATCACCACCATCACCATGGCCACCATCACGGCCATGATGTGCCACCGGCCGTGCACCCGGCCAACAACAACGCGCCCAAGGTCCGCGACCCCGTTTGCGGGATGGAGGTCGACCCGGCCAAGACGCCGCACCACGCACATCACGGCGGCGCCGCCTTCCATTTCTGCTCGGCGGGCTGCAAGTCAAAGTTCGAGACCGACCCCGACAGATATCTGAAGGCAGAGAAGGTGGCCGCGCTGACGGCGGCGGAGAAGGCCGCGATCTACACCTGCCCGATGCACCCAGAGGTCCGCCAGCAGGGCCCGGGCAACTGCCCAATCTGCGGCATGGCCCTGGAGCCGCTACAGGTTACCGCCGAGGCCGCGCCTAACGCGGAACTCGCCGACATGACGCGGCGGTTCTGGGTCGGCCTGGTCCTGACCCTTCCCATCCTTGTGCTGGAGATGGGTGCGCATATCCCGGGCCTCGACATCCACCACCTGGTGCCGTCCAGGGTCTCTGTGTGGCTCCAGTTCCTGCTCGGGACGCCCGTGGTGCTCTGGGCGGGTTGGCCGTTCTTTGTGCGCGGCTGGCAGTCGGTCGTGAACCGCAGCCTGAACATGTTCAGCCTGATCGCGCTCGGCACCGGCGCCGCCTATCTCTACAGCCTGGTCGCGACCTTCGCGCCCGGCGTCTTCCCCGAAGGGTTCCGCAGGATGGACGACACGGTCGCCGTCTACTTCGAGGCTGCGGCCGTCATCACCGTCCTGGTGCTGCTAGGCCAGGTGCTGGAACTGCGCGCCCGCGAGCAGACCGGCGGCGCCATCCGCGCCCTGCTCAACATGGCGCCCAAGACCGCGCGCCGCATCCGTGCGGACGGCTCGGACGAGGAGATTCCCTTGGCCGAGGTGCATGCGGGTGACCGGCTGCGCGTGCGGCCGGGCGAGAGCGTGCCGGTGGATGGCGAAGTGCTGGAGGGGAGCGGGGCCGTGGACGAGTCCATGGTGACCGGCGAATCCCTGCCGGTCGAGAAGCAGCCCGGCGCCAAGGTCATCGGTGGCACGGTGAACGGCACCGGCGCGCTGGTGATGCGGGCGGACAAGGTCGGCTCCGACACCATGCTGTCGCGCATCGTCGCCATGGTTGCCGAGGCGCAGCGCAGCCGGGCGCCCATCCAGCGCATGGCCGACACGGTGGCGGGCTGGTTCGTCCCCGCCGTCATGGCCATCGCGGTCATCGCCTTCGTCGCCTGGGCGGTCTGGGGTCCGTCGCCAGCGCTCTCCTACGGGCTGATCGCCGCTGTCTCCGTGCTCATCATCGCCTGCCCCTGCGCGCTCGGCCTGGCCACGCCCATGAGCATCATGGTCGGCGTCGGCAAGGGCGCGTCCGCAGGCGTGCTCATCAAGAACGCCGAGGCGCTAGAGCACATGGAGAAGGTCGACACGCTGGTGGTGGACAAGACCGGCACGCTGACGGAAGGCAAGCCGAAGGTCGTGGCCGTGGTTCCGGCTCCCGGCCTGACCGAGGCCGAGGTGCTGCCGTTGGCGGCCAGCCTGGAGCGGTCCAGTGAGCACCCACTGGCGGCGGCAGTCGTGGCCGCCGCCAAGGAGCGCGGCATCGCCTTCGGCGAGCCCGCCGACTTCGCCTCCGTTACCGGCAAGGGCGTGACCGGCATCGTAAGCGGGCGCCGGGTGGCGCTGGGCAACGCGCGGCTGATGCAGGAGCTCGGGGTGGACCTGGGTGGTCTCGCCGCCAAGGCCGACGAACTCCGGCGCGAGGGCGGCACGGCGCTGTTCCTGGCGGTGGACGGAGGCCCGGGCGGCGTCATCGCGGTCGCCGATCCAGTCAAGCAGAGCACCCCCGCAGCGCTGGAGAGCCTGCGCGCCAGCGGCATCCACATCGTCATGCTGACCGGCGACAACCGCACGACGGCGGAAGCGGTGGCCCGCAGGCTCGGCATCGATGAGTTCCAGGGCGACGTGCTGCCCGAGGACAAACACCGCATCGTCCGGGAGCTCCGGGCCCAGGGGAAGGTTGTCGCCATGGCGGGCGACGGGGTGAATGATGCCCCGGCGCTGGCCGAAGCCGATGTCGGCATCGCCATGGGCACCGGCACGGACGTTGCCATGCAGAGCGCGGGTGTGACGTTGGTGAAGGGCGACCTCGCGGGCATCGCGCGGGCCCGGACACTGAGCCGAGCGACGATGAGGAATATCAGGCAGAACCTGTTCTTTGCCTTCGTCTACAACGCGGCTGGGGTGCCCTTGGCGGCGGGTGTGCTCTACCCGGTGTTGGGCCTGTTGCTCAGCCCCATCGTCGCGGCCCTGGCCATGGCGCTGAGCTCCGTCTCGGTGATCGGCAACGCGCTGCGCCTGCGGACCACGCGCATCTGACGGGCGTGGTCGAGGGGAACGCAAATTGACCGACCGCTCCACCACCGACGGTTTCCGGGGCACGTCGCCCGCGGACCTGCCTCCTATGTCCGGCGAGGGGCGGCACGTCCTGGTCGTCGAGGACGACGAGGATCTCCGCAAGCTCCTGCTCTCCCTGCTGCGCCGGAACGGGTTCCGGGCCACCGGCGCCCGGGACGGTGTCGAGATGCGGCGCCTCCTGGCGGCGGCGCCGGTGAACCTCGTCCTGCTCGATGTGATGCTGCCCGGCCAGTCGGGATTCGAACTCTGCCGCGACCTCCGCGCCGAGGGGCGGGTGCCGGTGATCATTCTCACTGCTTTGGCCGAGACCTCGGACCGGGTCATTGGACTGGAACTGGGTGCCGACGACTTCGTCGTGAAGCCAGCCGATCCCCGCGAACTGGTGGCCCGCATCCGCGCTGTTTTGCGCCGGGTCGAAGACCAGGAGGGCTCCCCGGGTGCGCTGGGGCATGAGGTGGCGCGCTTTGCCGGGTGGTCCCTGCACACCAGGCGGCGCGAACTGCTCCGGCCGGACGGGGTGGCCGTCGAACTGACGAGCGGCGAGTACGACCTCCTGCTCGCCTTCGTCGAGCGGCCGCAGCGGATCCTGACGCGCGACCAACTCCTGGACCTCGCCCGGAACCGCCCTTACGGCGGGCTGGACCGCTCCATGGACGTGCAGATCAGCCGGTTACGCGCCAAGCTGGGTCCTCGTCCGCACGAGGATGGTGAGCCGGGCCTGATCAAGACCGTGCGGGGCATCGGCTACCTGCTATCGAGCCCCGTGGAATGGTCGGCGTGAGGCGCTTCATCCCGCAGTCCCTGGCCGCCCGCACGCTCGCGGCACTGACGGTCGGCTTCGCGGTTCTCTTCGCGGCCATGATCGGGGTGCACGACATCCTCCTCCGCCAAGCGGTGGAGCGCGGGACCGAGGAACTGCTGGCCCACCGCCTCGCGACACTGATGGACGCCGTGGGCGCCGCGCCCGAGGCGGACCGCGACCACGTGGCGCACGCCCTTTCCCGGGTGGACCTGAGCGTGCACTGGCGGCGCGACCCGGCGCCCACGCCCGAACACCCTCTTCCGGGTGAGTGGGGCACTCTGGCAGCCCGCACCCTGGCCTTGTCGGGCCTCGCCACCGAGGTGCGGGTCCGCCCCGGGCGCCACGACGCGACATCGGACCGGATCGTCGACATCGCTGCCATGGCGCGCCTCCAGGATGGATCCTGGCTCGACGTGGAGATCGCCTCCCTCAACGTCCTGTCCGCCGACAGGAGTGCGCTGCACCTCTATGCGGCCGCCATCGGCCTGGCGCTGCTGGTGGCCGTAGGCGTCGCCGCGCGCTCGGTCTCGGCGCCGGTTGCCGCCCTGGCAAGGACCGTCTCCGGCATGGACATCGAGCGCGCGGCGCCGCTCCTGGCAGCCTCCGGCCCCCGCGAGGTGAGGCAGTTGGCCGAGGCGCTGAACGACATGGCCGCCAGGACGCGCGACGCGTTCCGGCAGCGGACGCTGGCCCTGGGCGCGCTGTCGCACGACCTAATGTCGCCGATCGCCCGCCTGCGCCTGCGCGCCGAGGAGATGCCCGACGAGGTCCGGGAGCCGGTTCGGCGCGACCTTGCGGAGATGGAGACCATGGTCTCAGACGTGCTCGCCTACCTGCGCGGGGGGCATGCTGGTGAGGCCGTCCAGCCGCTGGCGTTCACCGCGCTCCTCCGCACCGTCGTGGACGAGTTCGCCGAGGCGGGCACCCCCGTCCGGGAGGGGCGCATGGACGAGGAGGCGGTTGCATCGGTGCGGCGCGTCGCTGTGAAGCGGGCCGTGACCAACCTGGTGGCCAATGCCGCGCGCCATGGGCGCGATCCCTGGGTGGAGGTTGAGGCCCACGCCGACGACGTGCTGGTGCGGGTCGGCGACCACGGTCCCGGCATTCCGCCGGAGGATCTGCCAAGGGTTACCGAGCCGTTCTTCCGCGGCGACCGCACGCGTGCGGCGGGCGGCGGGAGCGGCCTCGGCCTCTCGACCGCGCGCGCCATTGTCGAGGCCCACGGCGGCGGGCTAGCCATCGAGAGCGCCGCGGGACGCGGGACGGTGGTGACGGTGCGGTTCCCTCGTGGAACTGTCGGCGTGGGCTGCAATAAAGCGTTGTAATTGGCCGACGATCCCGACGTCCGCAGCGATCGTTAAAGCAGGCGTCGAGAACGATGTTCACCGGCCGTGTCACGCGCGGTCGGTCTCGGGGCATCGCGTCCGACCAGAGCAAAGGACCGAAGCCGATGACGATCGACCGCCGCGCAGCCCATTCGGCCGCCCTGGCTATCATTGCGGCCCCGCTCCTGTGGGCTGCGCCCTCGCTGGCGCAGGGCGCCAGTCAATCCGCGACCGGCCAGGGTGCGGCCGCCCAAGGCGCCACAGCCGGGTACCACGCCGCCATGGAAAAGATGAACCGGGAGATGGCGGCCGAGGCCCCCTCTGGTAACGCCGACCGGGACTTCGCGAGCATGATGGCCAAGCACCATCAAGCCGCCATCGACATGGCTCGCGTGGAACTCGAGCATGGCCGCGACCCCGAGATGCGGAAGATGGCCGAGGAGGTCATCCAGAAGCAGCAGCAGGAGATCAGCCACCTGCGGACTTGGCTGTCCCGGCAGCCCGCGAGGTGAGGTCGTCCATGTTCGCCGTGTTCCCGACGTGGGTAGCAGCCCAGCAGCAATAAAATGGTGGGAAAACGCCGCTGCGGGGTGTCCACTGCCTGCTTATTGAGGGGGTCGGATGATCGCCGGGGCGGCAGGCCGCGGCGAGCGCTGACAGGAGATTTCCATGCTTTCTCGCTCCACCTTCCTCCGCCACGGCATCCTCGCCGCCGCCCTCGGCGTCCTGGTTCCCGGCGCCGCCTCCGCGCACGCGATGATGCACTCGTCCGACCCGGCCGACGGCGCAACGCTGAACGCGTCCCCCCGCACGCTCAGCCTGGCCTTCACCGAAGACTGCCGCGTGACCGCGTTGCGCCTGCTCGACGAGGGCGGCCGGGAGCACCAGGTGCGTCGCGAAGGTGGCCGGGCTGCGTCCAGCCAGGTGACGGCAACGCTGGTGGCTCCCCTGCGTCCCGGCGCCTATCGGCTCGAGTGGCGCGCGATGGGCGACGACGGCCACGTCATGAGCGGGGCGGTGCGGTTTGCGGTGAACGCGGCCCGGTGATCCTCGAACTGCTTGGGCCTGAGCCGGACCTGCTGCGCGCCCTCTCCGTGGCGCTGCGCTTCGCCTACTACGTGTCGTGCCTCGGTGCGGCTGGCCTTGCCATCTTCGCCATGGGCTTCGGGCGCCTACAGGACGCCGGTGACGTCGCCGCATGCCGCCGCCTGACCCTGGTCATGGTGGCGGCGGGATTGGGCTCGAGCCTTGCTTGGCTAGCGGCCCAGGTCGCCCTGGCGTCGGATGGCGATCCGTTCGACGCCGAGATCTGGGAGATGATGCTGGGTTCGCGTCCCGGCATGTCCGTGCTGGTCACCTGGGCGGGCCTGCTGGCCGTGGCGCTGGCGACCCGGATTGGACGCGCGGCCTGGCCGCTCGGGGCCGCTGGCGTGCTCGCGGTCGCCGCAAGCTTCACGGCGGTCGGCCATACGACGCAGCACCAGCCACGGTGGCTGCTGGCCACGGCGCTGGTGGTGCACCTGCTTGCGGCGGCCTTCTGGGCGGGCAGCCTGTGGCCCCTCCTGATCGCCTCCAAGCGAGCGGGCCCGGGGGCCGTCACCGTGGTCGAGGAGTGGGCGCGGGCAGCCTCCTGGGTCGTCGGTGGTCTTATCCTGGCCGGTGTGACGCTGGCGTGGCTGTTGGTCGGACAACTGGACCTGCTGGTGACCACCGCCTACGGCTGGGCCCTGCTCGTCAAGGTCGCGCTGGTCGGCGCCTTATTGGGTTTCGCCGCCTGGCACCGCTTCCGACTGACTCCAGCCCTGGCTGCCGGGGCACCGGGCTCCGGCGCCCGCCTCGCAGCTTCGATCGGCTGGGAAATCGTTGTGATGGTGCTGGTCTTCTGGGCCGTTGCCGAGATGACGTCGACCAGCCCGCGCCCCGAGGGCGTGTAGCCAGCCGCGTGCCAACGCGGAGCGCTGGCCATGTCGGCGCGGCGCTCCGTGCGTGAACCACCTGTCCGCTGGACCCAGCCGGGCGTCGACGCGGAAGGCTCCCCGGTGCCTTGTCCCAGATCAAGGCGCGGGCACGGACCGGAGGGCAATGATCCGGATGTGGGAAGGAGATCCAAGATGCATGACCATGCTGATTCCTCTTGGTGGCGCAGCCGGACCGGCATCGCCGTCATCGGGTTCGCCTTGATCGCCGCGTTCTATGTCCTGCGGGAGCACTACGCGCACGTCCTCGGCGTGCTGCCGTACCTGCTCCTGCTGGCCTGCCCCCTGATGCATCTGTTCATGCACCACGGCCACGGCGGGCATGCCGGTCACGGGGAGGCGCGCGACGACGTCAGGCCGGGAGTGGAGCGCGGTGGGAGTTCCTCGTTCGGCCCTGGCCGCGGCTGACGGCGATCGTACAGGATCCTCGGCAGCCGCAGGCGTCTTGCCAGGTCAACGCAACCCGGCCGTGGCTCCGGCGGCCACTCTGACGCCCTGGTGGCCCAGGTCGGGACGGCGTGTCCCGGATCGCCGCCTTGTGCGGCTGGAAGCGCAACCCGGCCTGGATTGACGCCTTACTGGGGTACCAGTGGAGCGGACGAACCGATGCGCCTGACGGCGAGCGCAATCCAAGCTGTAGTTGTTCTGGCGCTCACCCTGTGCGTGTCCCTGCTTGCCGTGCCCGCTTCGGCCCATCGTGGTGCCCCCATGGCGTCCGCCGTCCCGGTCGCCATGCAGGCCTCCGTCCATGCGGGCCGTCCGGCACCCGCGTCCCAGGCCATGCGCTCATCCGGCCCCGCCATGAAGGGCCGAGGGACTGGGAAGAAGTGCTGCCCGAACTGCGGTGACGACGGCATGCGGCCCGGGTGCTGCACCCTCGGGCATTGCGGGAGCGGCGCCGCGCTGCTGCCGACGACGAGACTTCAGGCCGCGCTCCTGGTCAGCCGTGGCGGCTTCTTCGCCACGCCCACGGCGGCGGTCGTGGGCATCACGCCGGACCTTCCCTCTCCACCACCCCGATAGGGCGCACCAAGCCGTCCGCGGAGCCAATGGCCCGCGGATGGCGGAGCGTGGCCTTACCGCTGCCGAGAGGGCGCGGGACCAAGCCAGCGCTCCACCTGGACCGGCCGTCGGCCCGGCGCACGGGTCGGCGAGCCTTCCCTCATGGAAGCCCTTACGGAGAAGAGAAATGCATCAGATGACCCCCGCCATGCAGGCCTGCATCGAGGAATGCCTGCGCTGCCACTCCACCTGCCTCGGCATGGCCATGAACCACTGCCTCGAGGCGGGCGGCAAGCACGTAGAGCCGCAGCACTTCAGGCTCATGATGGCTTGCGCCACCATCTGCCAGACCTCCGCCAACATGATGCTGATCGGCACGCCCCACCATAAGCACACCTGCGCCGAATGCGCCGAGATCTGCGAGGAGTGCGCCAAAAGCTGCGAGGCCGTGGGTGGCATGGAGGACTGCGTCGCGCAGTGTCGCAAGTGTGCCGCGTCCTGCCGCGAGATGAGCGCCTGACGCCGAGACAGGGACCGGGCATCGGGCCTGGTCCTTGTCGCCTCAACCGGAAGCACAAGCGCTTCCCGAGCGGGTCAACACGTTCTGACGGAGCTTCGGCATGACTTGGGGCCAGCACCACGACAACCTTCTCGCGAGCCTCGCAAACCGTGGGGCGGACAGCCTGCACGGCGCATTGGGCGGGCTTCACTTCAATTTCACGGCCGGTGACCACGTTCATAACGTCACCTTCGGCGGTGAGAACCCCGACACCTTGGGCGGCACTGACGGCGCCGAGTTCACCTGGGGCCTGGGCGGCGACGACCGCATCGGCGGGGGCGGCATGGACGACGTCCTCCATGGCGGTGCGGTCGCCGACCTCGTCTCCGGCAACATGGGCGACGACGAGGTCGAGGGTGGCGACGGCAATGACACCCTGTACGGCGGCGCGGGCGCCGACACGGTGCGGGGTGGCGCCGGGAATGACTACCTCGACGAGGGCGAGGGCCACAGCACCGTCGACGGCGGCATGGGCGACGACACCCTGGTCGGCGGCGGCGGCCCGGATGCCTTCATGATCGGCCGGACGAGCGGCCACGACGTCATCAAGGACTTCACCGCCGGTCCCGGCATGTTCGACCACCTGGCGGTCATGGACGGCCTCCAGTGGACGGATTTGGCCTTTGCCGACACCGCGGACGGGGTACAGGTCAGTTGGGAGGGCGGATCCGTCCTGCTGGAAGGTGTGTCCAAGGCGGCTCTGGCGCAGGACGACTTCATGTTTGGCGACGCGGCCGAACTGCCGCCTGGCTTGCGGGAACCCGTGGGCCCATCCGACGAGGCGCCGACGCCCAGCGTCGCCGGGCCCAACATCGTTGGCGAGCCGCAAGCGGGCGCGGTGTTCGATGTTCTAGCCGACCACCTGTTCAACGGCCGCACCCTAAGCTTCAACATCGAGGGGAACGCCATCCTCCGCGGCACCGACGGTGACGACGCCCTGGCCGGGTCGTCGGAATCGGACACGGTCTTCGGGCTGGCCGGGGACGACCATCTCCAGGGCGGCGACGGCATGGACCGCCTGATGGGCGAGGCTGGCGACGACAGGCTCTCAGGCGGGGCGGAATCCGACGAGCTCATGGGCGGCGACGGGGACGACTACCTCGACGAGGGCGCCGCGCACGGCATGCTGAACGGCGGCATGGGCGACGACACCCTGGTCGGCGGCACCGGCGCTGACGCCTTCATGGTGTCGATGGACAGCGGCCACGACGTGGTCCTGGACTTCGAAGCGACCGGCGATGCCCAGGGCGCCTTCGACCACATCGCCTTCATGGAGGGTATCCAGCCCGCGGATGTCGTGGTCCGGGACACCGCCGAGGGCGCCCTGGTCGGCTGGGGCATGGAGGCGGACGGCACCTTCGCGGGGTCCATTCTCCTCGAGGGCGTCGGCAAGGACGACCTGCGGCAGAGCGACTTCATGTTCGCCGAGGTGCCAGGTTTCGTGGAGGGCATCAGCGACATCGGCTCCTGGTACGTCTTCCCGGAGAGCGGCGGCCCGATCGCCTGAGCCTGACGGACGTCCAATCGGACGGGTTCCTCATATGGCCGATGCCTGCGGGCGTCGGCCACCCCTCAACCGATTCCTGATTCCGAGGCTTGCCGGGACTGAAGATGCCCGGCCTTTCAGAGAGACACTCCGCCATGAGCTATACGCGCTTCGGCCTGATGATCCTGACCTCGACCGTGATCATGTTCGGCCTGATGTACCTGAACACCTACGCCTTGGACCACGTCTTCTACAGCCAGACCCGGACTTGGATGGCAATCGTCATGGGAGCGACCATGGCGGTCATCATGCTGCTGTTCATGCTGGGCATGTATCGCAACCGGACCGCCAACATGGCCATCCTCGGCGCCAGCGTCCTGGTGTTCGCGGGGGCGCTGTGGCTGGTCAGAAGCCAGCAGACGGTGGGCGACGTGGCCTACATGAAGGCGATGATCCCGCACCATTCCATCGCCATCATGACCAGCGAGCGCGCCCGCATCCGGGATCCTCGCGTTCGGCAACTGGCCGACAGCATCATCGACGCCCAGGTGCGGGAGATCGGCGAGATGAAGCAGTTGGTTGCCGAATTGGAAGCCAACCCTCCCGCCTCGTCCTCACCGGTGCTCCAGCCAGCGCAGTAAGCCGCATGGCCGGTCACTCCGGAGGCTTGGCCAGGGCCGAAGATGGCAGCGGCTTCCCGCTTCGTCTCTTACCTGGAAGTGCATCCAGGTGGCCAAGTTGGCTGAGCGGCTAGGCTAGGAGCTCGGGGCGCAATCAGCGGAATGTACTCATCTGAAGGGACGCGTAGCGGCCGTCCATGCGCTCAAGGGAAACCCTCTCCCTCGCTCCAGCCCCGCACGAGGCTCAAGACTCGATCACGCATCTCGCCACCCTGTAGTAGCGCCTCCCTGGGTGTCAGGCCGTCGAGGGTGTCATCAGGGGTGATTAAAAACTCGGATGTCACCCACGGGCCGGAGACTTCGAGGCCCTCCACCACCCTCGCGAGGTAGGGGATTGTTTCCGTCCCGGCGAACTGCGCGCGCGGGTAGGCCCATTCGTCGCCGTGTTGGATAGCCAGGAGAGCTCGCTCCCGGCGCCGCTTGTCGACTTCCTGAAGGGTGACGCCCAGAAGATGTCCGACATCCTCTGCCGACAGGCTGCCCCCGGCACGCATCTCCAGCGCGGACTCGTAGTCCGTCGTTTCCTGCGGCTGGCTATGGCTCATCGTGCGGATCTCCCGGCGAGCGAGGCACTATTGTCTGCCAAGGTGCTCAGCATCGCCAGATTATTTCTCTTCGCGCAGGCGCGATTCAGCGCTTGCAAGCCTCTGAATCTGCATCCTGTTTTGGCCATCTCCCCTACGAATCGCGCTGAACTCACTTCCTATGTTCCCTACAGTTCGCGCCTTGCAACGAGCCTGTGGCAGGTTCCATGCACCCCGGTGAGCCTGCCCACCTCATCACATCGACAGCGGTCTCCACGAATCGCATTTCGTCGTTGACGGCCTACATCGTTCTACATACGTTCTCTCCATGACGGACCGCGCCGACATCTCGGCCTTTGATGCCGCTGCCAGGAGCCTGACCCAGGCTTGGTGGGCGATCCGTCCTCTGGACACCTTGCGAATACGAACAGGGCGGATGGCGCAGGCCTGAGGCGTTAGCGGACTGCCGCTGACCGTGTGAGGCCTGGCTCTTCCGTTCCCCCCACCTCCCGCGCCTCGGTGCGGGAGGTGGGTAAACGCCACTCGAACGCAGGGCTTCACCCCCATGACTATCATGCTGCGCGTCGGGCTGTCCGGTGCCAGGAGATGTGCGCCTCACTACCAGGCGGCGGAGGTGCTCTCATGAGCCGTTCCGGGCAGGTCTCAAACACGCGCCGAGTTATCGACGTCGTCACCGCACGTCGCGATCACCTGAACCACATCTCTGCCGAGGCTTCTGCCGGGAAGCGTGTGCCCTCGCTTCCCGAGGTCCTGGATGGCTGTGCGCTGTTTCGAGATGATGTACACCAAGATGCCGGGCATTTTGCTGCACGCGCAGTCGAGTTCCTGGACCCTCAGGACCTCGCTACCCACGCATTGATCCTGGCTCTTAGCGACCTGACCGAGAAGCCAGTGGTCAAAGACTACATCACGGCAGCCGAAGCCATCGAGGGCTTCCTGGCCCAACGCAGACTGCCCTCCCTGGCACAGATGCATGGGGATATCCGCTGTTATCTCTATGCCGCCCTGTCGGGGCATGCCGCGTCAATCCACAAGGTCGCGGCCTTCGCGGTCGCCCGTGCCTATGAGCCCGGCATCGAGCAGCATGAGGCTATCCATCGTGCCAGGTCAGCCGTCGGCTGGCTGCTGGCAGCGACCGGGCAGATCGAGTTGCCCGAACGTTGGTCCCGAAATGGGGCGACGGTGTTCCTGGAGGCCGCACTCGCTGGCCCCGGCGAGCAGATGATGGCCAAGATGTTGGCTAACCGCTCAGGAAAATCCGGCTCATCACCTACTGCTGACCAGGCACCTGCCCGGACGAAGTCTCAATCTAGCTTGGCCACGCAGTTCATGAAGGAGGATGAGACACCCGCGCCTGACGAGACTGGCGCCTGTGGTACGGGCACTGACGCACGGTGCCAATCGGACATCGTGTTCATGGAGATCGGTAATCTGTCTACCGCGGCTGGGCAGCGGGTTTTCAAGGAGTTCAAGGACCTCCTGAACCTGCGGCTTCCTCTGGAGCCAGTGTCTGACCTGGCAGAGGTACGGCGATCGCTCCATGCAGAATTCCCGCATGCAGCGGCCGTCACGGAGGTTATCCTCGGCGAACTCGTCGGCAGGCCATATGTTGCGCTGCGGCCAACTCTGCTGGTCGGACCGCCCGGCTGCGGGAAGACGACCTACGCCCTGCGGCTGGCCACGCTCCTGAACCTGCCATCGCAGATCTATGGCTGCGGCGGAGTGGCCGATGCAGCCTTCGCGGGTACCGCCCGCCGATGGAGCACCGGCGGTCCCTCCTCTCCAGCAAGCCTCATGCGGGATTATCGACATGCCTCACCTGCCGTCATCCTGGACGAGGTAGACAAGGCGGGCACAGCCAAGGTCAACGGGAGCCTTCTCGATGCCCTTTTGTCGATGCTGGAGCCGCGAACAGCCAGGTGCTGGCGTGATCCTTATCTCGAGGCGCCGGTCAACCTGGCCCATGTGATCTGGTTCGCCACGGCTAACGGACTGGACGATGTGCCAGTCGCGCTGCGGGACCGCTTTCTGGCCCTTTCCTTCCCGAAGCCGAGGTCCGAACACCTCGCTTCCCTAGCTGGTCGCATCCTGGAGAGCCTGACCATTGAGCGCGGCCTGGACCGCCGGTGGGCTTTGCCGCTTGATGGTGTCGAGTTCGCCGCTCTGGAAGCTGCGTGGCAGGGCGGTTCCCTGCGGCGCCTGACCCGGCTGGTCGGTACTGTGCTCGCTACCCGGGAGCGCCCTCATGTCTACCATTGATGGGACCACAGCGGTCGCGGGCTCAGGCCGCCAGGCATTACTGCACGCATGCAAGGACAAGAGGTTCGCGATGACGCCGGAACGGCCGCCTGAAGAACCGTTATGTCCAGCGATCAGGGACTGGACCGCTGGTGCGGGCGCACCGGCCACCCAGGACGATGACAAGGAATTCTGGGCAGGCGGAGGCGGTCGGCGGGGGGACTCAGCGGTGCCTGCGGTGCTTCACTGCCGTCCGGGTGACGCGGTTGACGGGTCCGGATTCGTGGTCCACAAATCCTTCGCGGGCGGCCTGGAAAGCCTTGAAGGCCTAGAGCGTGGTCGGCTGATCAGGGAATCCAGGTTCCCCAGCCACTCCATCCGACATCCTTGAAAATCCTCGGCTTCTCCGCCTCGGACCATCTCCGAGGGCTGCCGTGCTGCCGACACTCCCACTCCCCTCACACCTGGGTCGGTATCTCGCCCGGAAACAGGGGGTCTATTACTTCCGCCGCCTGCTATCGGAACAACCCAGGCGTGAGATTGCGGCAAGCCTGCACACGCAATGTTATCGGGAAGCGGAATGGCGGGCTTCGCTGATGGGCAATGCCTTCTGTGAAGCGTGGCAGCAGGCAAAACGGATGGCGGATAGCGGTGCGGACATCAGGGCAGCCTTGCGGGGCTATCCTCATCTCCGAGAGTGGCCTCTACAAACTCATCATGCGCTCCGACAAACCCCAGGCGCGCGCCTTCCAAGATTGGGTGACGTGCGACGTGTTCCCCGCGATCCGGAAGGATGGGATATACGTGATGGGTGAGGAAAAGGTGCACTCCGGGGAACTAAACGAGGACGTCCTGAACTCACTTGGTAGGAAAGGCGCTCCCATGGTTGCGGCGCGCATCCCGCGCCACTTCTCACTTTGATCTTCGGCCTTGGCTGTCGGTTCTCAAAGCGGGGGTCAGCAACATATCGAAGTCGATGTCACCAGTTCACACACGGGCGTCGCTCGAAGGCGTAGTAGGCCATTGTCGGCATTGTGAGCATCTGCGTTCGGCCAAGCCTTTGGCGAGCCGTTCAGCTGATTGCGAAGCCGAAGAGTTCAAGGCGGAGCCGCAGGCACTCGTCCGCTCCAATTACACGCACATCCGGCTTCCCGTTCGTCGCCTCTCGCGTCCACAGGAAGGGGTAAAAAGAGTAAGTCGCCTCGAAGGCTGGCCGTGGCCGCGCCTTGTAAGCGTCGATGCCCGCGAGCGGTCCATACAAGTGATCCAACTCGCCCGTCAGGCACCAGGCAACGAAGTCGGTATAGCCGACTCCGAGAGATACCCAGGCCGTATCGTCGGCCGCCAAATGGAAAACATTCCCTTGTTTGTTTGCACCGAACCGGCCGCCGTTGATCGCAAATAGGCCGCCGAGCACATCGTCCCCGACAACTATGACATCCGGGTATCCTCCATTGAGAGGACATCCCGCTATCTCCGCTGTTTGAAGCAGCGAGCGCCCCACGCCAGAGCCAAGCAAGCGTATAAGGCCACCAGCCACAGACACACCGCCCGTTTCGTAGGCGAGAGTACCCAGCATGGACCGGGTGGTAACCTGCAAGTGTACCAGCGTGGTGATTCGCACCTCGTCCGAGGGCGGCAGTAGGGTGCCGCCATTGCCCGCGGAATCGTCCATCCAGCCCCGCAGAAGCGGGAGCGCGGGTTCATCTCGATCCAAGAGTTCGGTGATATTGCGCATCACACGGCTCCTTCCAATGCGGGCGTCTGCGGCGCGGTTTGCGGGCCAAGGGGATACCTCTACGGAAGATTGCAGCGTAACCTTGTCCAAGGTGCAGGGCGTGCTCGCATGCCTGATCCGCGCTCTCCAAGCCCGTCAGTCCCAGGCGGGTTCTCGCATGAGGTTTTTGTTCCCTATTTGTTCTTTCCTCGCTAACCTTCGCCCATGGCGCACGAATCCTCCCCTCCCCCTGCGACGCTCGATCTCCTCGCGGCTCGTGAGGCTGCCCGGCAATACGAGGAATTGCGGCGATCGGGCCGGCCCGACGGCGAATCATGGGCAGCAGCGACTGCCATTTTCGAGGCGGCGCATGGTGCCTGGTCGGCGGACATGGTGAAGCGGGAAATGCGTCGGTTGATCGCGCCCCTCGCGGAGCTGGTGGCCGCCCGGCATGAGGGGCGGATCGAGCGTTGCGGGACAGGCCAACTGGAACGGAAGCTTCCGCCACGTCCGCTTCTGATGCGTCTCGCGAAGCCGGCTCTGCCGGAGGAAATGGCGGAAGCCGAAGCCGGGGAAGACCCGCTTCGGGCCATGGCGTCGCTGTATGCGCCGAGCTGGCGAGAGAGGCCGCACCCCTTCGGCTGAAGAACCTTCGGCTGGTCCGCGGTCGTGCCGCTCGGGTGGGTCTTCCTCAGCCTTCGCGCTGCGCGGCGACTTCCAGCATGCGCTGAACGCGTTGGGCTTCGGCCATATGCGCCATGGCCCGGGCGATGTGTTGCGCCTTGATGGCCCGCATCGGAGAAACAAGCGCCGCGTCGATGGCGGCGGAAGCCTGGCGGAGATCCTCGTCGATGGAGGCCAGCAGAGCGGGGTCCTCGGCCACATGCGGCGGGAGGATGTCCTGGCCGGCGGGCCGTCCGATCCAGTTCATGTCCATGGCGGGCAAACCTTCTGTTCCGTGTCCGGGCATCAGTTGCGCATGGAAAGCGTTCAGGAAGGGTGAACGCTGCAAGCGCCGATGCACCTTGTGATACGTCTCATAACACGAGACATATCCTCACAATAGATAAAAATCATCGTGATCTCTGAAAGATTGCGCTGAGCTTCGATTTTCATGACAGGGCTGCCTGTCTTTGGCCTTTCCTCCATCGGACGCCTTGTCGGTGCACCGAAGCGCAAGCATGTCTTGCATGACGTAGGCCGCCCACCACTCCACGGTCTATTGGCCTGTTTTCCCGCCATAATCGCGCCAGGGCCATTTCGCGCTCTTCTCGCTTGGGCTAGCTTGCGCCGGCTTCCTGCCCCGTATCCGGCCAGCCGGCGGGAAGTTCAGGCCGCCCTGGCCCGCCGCAGCACAGGCCGCTCCGGAGCATCCCGAATCGATGGAACAGGCTGGCGATCGGACGGATCAGCCGTCCCCGGCGCCCCTTCGCCCCGGCGACAAGGTGCTGGTCACCGGCGCTTCCGGCTTTCTGGGTTCCGCCGTGGCGCGCAGCTTGCTGGCCCGCGGGCTGGAGGTGCGCGCCCTCATCCGCCCCACCAGCCCACGCGGCAACCTTTCCGGCCTGGGCTTCGAGGTGGTGCAGGGCGACCTCACCGACGCCGCCTCTCTCGCCGCGGCGCTCAAGGGCATGCGCTATCTCTTCCATGTGGCGGCGGATTACCGGCTCTGGGCGCCCGATCCTTCGGTGATGACCCGGGCGAATGTCGAGGGCACGCGCAACCTGATGCGCGCTGCGCTGAAGGAAGGCGTGGAGCGCATCGTCTATACGAGCAGCGTGGCCACGCTCAGGCTCGCCGGCGCCACCGGTCCGGTGGACGAGACTTCCCCCGCCGCGCCGCAGGAGGCGATCGGCGTCTACAAGCGGTCCAAGACCTGGGCCGAGAGGGTGGTCGAGGAGATGGTGGCGAAGGAGAGGCTCCCGGCCGTCATCGTGAACCCCTCCACCCCGATCGGGCCGCGCGACATCCGTCCGACGCCCACGGGGCGCATGATCCTCGACGCGGCGCGCGGCAAGATGCCCGCCTTCGTCGATACCGGGCTGAACTTCGCGCATGTGGACGACATCGCCGCCGGGCACCTTCTGGCCTTCGAGCGGGGACGGATCGGGGAGCGCTACATCCTGGGCGGCGAGAACGTGTCGCTGAAGGAACTCCTTTCGGTGATCGCGGGGCTGACCGGGCGCAAGCCGCCCCGGATCAGCCTGCCGCGCGGCCCGCTCTACCCCCTCGCCTATGGCTTCGAGGCGGTGGCG
Organism: Roseomonas gilardii; assembly: GCF_001941945.1. Taxonomy (NCBI): domain Bacteria; kingdom Pseudomonadati; phylum Pseudomonadota; class Alphaproteobacteria; order Acetobacterales; family Roseomonadaceae; genus Roseomonas; species Roseomonas gilardii. The sequence continues at coordinate 2,149,834 of NZ_CP015583.1, forward strand.
CGGATCACCGGCAAGGAGCCGCTGCTCACCGTCGATGGGCTGCGCATGTCGCGCTACCGGATGTTCTTCTCCTCGGCCAAGGCGGAACGGGAGCTGGGCTACAACGCCCGCCCCTACCAGCAGGGCGTGGCCGATGCCCTGGCCTGGTTCCGCGAGGCAGGCTACCTGCACTGAATGCTTCTCATCCTGCTTGCCCTGGTGCCCGTGGCGATCTGGCTCGTCATGCTGCTGGCACGCGGCGGCTTCTGGCTGGCGCGCGACCGTGACGACCGGGACGAGGCCCCCGACCCGGCCTCCTGGCCCACCGTCGCCGCCGTGGTCCCCGCCCGCAACGAAGCCGATGTCATCGCCCGCTCGGTCGGCAGTCTGCTGGCGCAGCGCTATCCCGGCCCCTTCCGCGTCATCCTGGTCGATGACGGCAGCACGGACGGCACGGCCGAGGCGGCGCTCGCCATCCCCGGTGCCGGGGAGCGGCTGGAGATGCTGCCCGGCACCCCGCTGCCCCAGGGCTGGACGGGCAAGCTCTGGGCGGTGCGCCAGGGCGTGGCCCATGCCTGCGCCGGGAATGGCGAGGCACCGCCGGACTACCTGCTGCTGACCGATGCCGATATCGGCCACACGCCGACCAACCTGCGCGCCCTGGTGGCCCGGGCGGAGCGCGACCGCTGCGCCCTGGTCTCGCTGATGGCGGAACTGTCCTGCGCCAACGCGGCGGAACGCTTCCTGATCCCCGCCTTCGTCTTCTTCTTCCAGATGCTCTACCCCTTCCGCTGGGTCTCCGACGACCGCAACCCGATGGCCGCCGCCGCCGGGGGCTGCATGCTGGTCCGCCGCACGGCGCTGGAGGCGGCGGGAGGCATCGACTCCATCCGGCACGAGATCATCGACGACTGCGCCCTCGGCCGCCGGCTCAAGGCGCAGGGGCCGATCCGCCTCAGCCTGACCTATCGCGCCACCAGCCTGCGCCCCTATCGCAGCGTGGCGGAGATCGGGCGGATGGTGTCCCGCTCCGCCTATGCCCAGCTCGGCTATTCGCCCGTGCTGCTGGCGGGGACGGTGCTGGGCATGGTCGTGACCTATATGCTCCCGGTGCTGCTGGCCCTCTTCGCCGGCGGTCCGGCCCAGTTCCTGGGCTTTCTGGCCTGGGGCCTCATGGCCCTGGCCTTCCACCCGATGCTCCGCTTCTACCGGCGTTCCCCCCTGGAGGCGCTGCTCTGGGGCCTGGCCCTGCCCGCTATCGGCCTCGCCTATACGGTCTTCACCTTGCGCTCCGCGCTCGATGTCCGGCGGGGCCGGGGCGGCATGTGGAAGGGGCGCGCCCAGGCGCAGGTGGAAGCCGCCGCCTCAGCCAGCACCAGCACCGGGGAGGTCCGGCCATGACCCAGGCCGCCGACCTCGCTTCCGGCAAGGGCTCCGGGGACGAGAACTTCCCGGTCGCCTCGCGCCTCGTCAGCGCACGGCACCGCCCGGCCATCCTGGCCTTCTACCGCTTTGCCCGGATTGCCGACGACGTGGCCGACCACCCCACCGCCGCTCCCGCCGAGAAGCTGGAGCAGCTCGCCCGCATGGAGCGCGGGCTGCGAGGCGAGACGGGAGCCAACCCCGAGGGCGAGGCCCTCCACCGGGTGCTGCGCGAGCGTGGGTTGGACGAACAGCACCCGCTGGACCTGCTGGAAGCCTTCCGCCGCGACGTGACCCGATTGCGCTACGCGGACTGGACGGAGCTGATGGACTACTGCCGCTATTCCGCCTCCCCCGTCGGGCGCTTCGTGCTGGACGTGCATGGTGAAAGCCGGGCGCTCTGGCCCCGCAACGATGCGCTGTGCAGTGCCCTGCAGGTGATCAACCACCTGCAGGACTGCGCCAAGGACCGCCGGAACCTGGACCGGGTCTATCTGCCGCAGGACCTGCTGGAACGGGCCGGGATCGGGGTGGAAGCCCTGGATGCCCCCGCGGCCAGCCCCGCCTTGCGTGGCGTGATCGCCACGCTGGCGGAGAAAACGGCAGGATTGCTGGACGCCTCACGCGCTTTTTCGACACAGATCCAGGATCTGCGTCTCTCTGTGGAAGTAGGAGTGATCCAGAAACTGGCGGAAAGCCTGACGATTCGGCTGCTCCGGCGCGACCCGCTGGCGGAGCGGGTGCATCACCGGCGCGCCGAGGCCCTGGGCCTCGCCCTGCTGGGTGCGGCCGGAACGCTGGGCACCCGCTGGGGCTGGTTTTCCCGGAAAGGCACAGGGCCGGACGTGACATCGCCCGATGGGGCGGAGACCGGCGGAACGGAGCAGGAGGCGCGACGGCGGGAATGACGAGGTGACAGCCGCCGTGAGCACATCCGACGACCTGGTCGCGCTGGAGCGGCAGGTTTCCGGCAGTTCCTTCTATGCCGCCATGCGCCTGCTGCCGAAGCCGGAGCGGGCGGGCATGTTCGCCATCTATGCCTTCTGCCGGCAGGTGGACGACATCGCCGATGACGGCACGCGCCCGCGCCCCGTCCGCGCGGCGGAGCTGGAGGACTGGCGCCGCGACCTTGCCGCGCTCTTCGCCGGCCGGCCGGCCGGGCGTGCGGCCTTCCTGGGGGACGCTGTGCGCCGCTACGGGCTGCGGCTGGAGGATTTCCTGGCCGTCGTCGAGGGGATGGCAATGGATGTCAAGGGCGATATCCGCGCCCCGGACCGCGCTACCCTGAACCTCTATTGTGACCGCGTGGCCTGCGCGGTGGGCCGCCTGTCCTGCCGCGTCTTCGGCATGGAGGAGGCGCCCGGTCTCGCCTTGTCGCACAGCCTCGGCATGGCGCTGCAACTGACCAACATCCTGCGCGACCTGGACGAGGACGCGGCGATCGGGCGGCTCTATTTGCCGCGCGAGGAGCTGGCGGCTGCCGGCATCCCGGCCAGCCTCATGGACGATCCGGTGGCGGTGATCGCCGACCCGCGCGTGGACATCGTCTGCCATGCCCTGGCCGGCGAGGCCCGGGCCCATTTCGCCGGGGCTGACCGGGTCATGCGGGCCCGGCCCCGCGGCCGGCTGATGGCGCCGCGCCTGATGGGGGCGGTGTACCGCCGCATCCTGGACGGGATGCTGGCCCAGGGCTGGCGGGCGCCCCGCCGGAGGGTGCGGATCGGCAAGCCGCGCCTGCTCTGGATCGTGGCGCGGCACGGGCTGCTCGGATGAGCGGACCGGCCATGACGGGCCAGGGGCGTGCCCATGTGGTGGGAGCCGGGCTGGCCGGGCTCTCGGCGGCGGTGGCGCTGGCCGGGCGGGGCCTGCCGGTGGAGCTGTCGGAATCGGCCGCGCAGGCTGGGGGCCGCTGCCGCTCCTACCGCGACAGCCAGCTCGACCTGGTGATCGACAACGGCAACCACCTCGTCCTGTCCGGCAATGAATCCGTGGCTCGCTACCTGGCCACGATCGGCGCGGAGGAACGGCTGGCCGGTCCGGACACGGCGGATTTCGCCTTCACCGACCTGCGCGACGGGGATTCCTGGCGGCTGCGGCCGAATGACGGCCCCCTGCCCTGGTGGATCCTCAGCCCCTCCCGCCGCGTGCCCGGCACCACGGCGGCGGGCTACCTCGCCCTCGGCAAGCTGCTGCGCCCGCATCCCGGCAAGCGGATCGACGAGGTGCTGGACTGCTCCGGCCCGCTCTGGGAGCGCCTGCTCCAGCCCTTTCTGGTCGCCGCCCTGAACACCCGCCCGCAGGAAGGCTCCGCCGACCTCGCCGGCGCCGTGGTGCGGGACAGCCTGGCCAAGGGCGGTGCCGCCTGCCGCCCACGTATCGCCGAGCCGACCCTGGCCGCCGCCTTCGTCGACCCGGCCCTGGATCATCTGGGCCGCCTGGGCACGGAGATCCGCCTGTCCCGCCGGCTGCGTCGGCTGGAATTCGAGGACGAGCGGGTTTCCGCCCTGGCCTTCGCCGACGGCCTGGTGCCGGTCGGCCGGGATGAGGCCGTGGTGCTGGCGGTGCCACCCTGGGTGGCCTCGGAACTGGTGCCGGGACTGGAGGCGCCGGATGATTTCCGCGCCATCCTGAACGCGCATTTCCGCCTCGTCCCGCCGGACGGCGCGGAGCCGATGGTCGGCGTGGTCGGCGGCACGGCGGAATGGATCTTCGCTTTCCCAGACCGCTTCTCCGTCACCGTCAGCAATGCCGATGCGCTGCTGGATGCCGATCCGGAGGCGCTGGCCCGGCGCATCTGGGGCGACATCACGCGCGTGCACGGCCTCACCGCGCCTCTGCCCCCCTGGCGCATCGTGAAGGAGAAACGCGCCACCTTCGCCGCCACGCCCGCGCAGGACGCAAGGCGGCCATCCGCCCGCACCCGCTGGACCAACCTGTTCCTGGCGGGCGATTGGACGGATACCGGACTTCCTTCCACCATCGAGGGCGCCTTGCGCTCCGGAGAGAGGGCGGCCGCTCTGGCCCTCTCCGCCATGAACTGAGGCTGCTGCGAAATGTTCGACGCACCGGCTGGTGTACCGCGGGACAACACCGACGACATCGCTTCCCTGTCCTCGCATCCCGCGGCCGCGGAGCCGATCGGCGCGGCCGCGCTCGATGCGATGGTCGGGCGCGCCGCCCAGGCGCTGCGGGGGATGCAGCGCGAGGATGGGCACTGGGTCTTCGAGCTGGAGGCCGACGCCACCATCCCCGCCGAATACGTCCTGCTGCGCCACCATCTGGCGGAGCCCGAGGACCTGGAGCTGGAGCGGCGCATCGGCAACTACCTGCGCCGCATCCAGGGCGACCACGGCGGCTGGCCGCTCTTCCATGGCGGCGCCTTCGATATCAGCGCGACGGTGAAGGCCTATTTCTGCCTGAAGATGATCGGCGACAGCCCCGACGCGCCGCATATGGTGCGGGCGCGCGAGGCGCTTCTGGCCCGTGGCGGCGCGGGCGCCGCCAATGTCTTCACCCGCATCCTGCTCGCCATGTATGGCGAAATCTCCTGGAGCCGCGTGCCCTCCATGCCGGTGGAGATGGTGCTGCTGCCGCGCTGGTTCCCGATCCATCTGAGCAAGATGGCCTACTGGGCGCGCACGGTGATCGTGCCGCTGCTGGTGCTGCAGGCGAAGAAGGCGCGTGCCCGCAATCCGCGCGGCGTCCATATCCCCGAGCTCTTCCTGCCCCGCGACCGCATGCGACTGCGGCGGTCGAAGTCGCATCGCAGGCCGGGCTGGGCACTGTTCTTCAACAGCCTCGACCTCGGTCTCAAGGCCGCCGAGCCGCTCTGGCCCAAGGGCTCGCGCCAGCGCGCCATCGACTGGTGCGTGGATTTCGTGCGTGAGCGGCTGAATGGCGAGGACGGGCTGGGCGCGATCTATCCGGCCATGGCCAACAGCGTGATGATGTACGACGCGCTCGGCTATCCGGAGGACCATCCGGACCGCGCCATCGCCCGCGCCTCGGTCGAGAAGCTGCTGGTCGTCGGCGAGGACGAAGCCTATTGCCAGCCCTGCGTCTCGCCCGTCTGGGACACGGCGCTGACCTGCCACGCGCTGATGGAGGCGGGTGAACTGGAGCATGGCGAGGCGGTGGAGAGGGGTCTCGCCTGGCTGAAGCCCTTGCAGGAGCTGGAGGTGCGCGGCGACTGGGCGGAGATCCGCCCGGATGTGCGCCCCGGTGGCTGGGCCTTCCAGTACCGCAACGCGCATTACCCCGATCTCGATGACACGGCCGTGGTGGTGATGGCGATGGACCGCGCTCGCCGCAGGCTGGAACCGGGCGAGAATTTCGAGGAAGCCATCGCGCGTGGCGCGGAATGGACGATCGGGCTGCAAAGCCGCAACGGCGGCTGGGGCGCCTTCGACGCGGACAATAGCTACCACTACCTGAACAACATCCCCTTCGCCGATCACGGCGCGCTGCTCGACCCGCCGACCGTGGATGTCAGCGCGCGTTGCGTGGCGATGCTGGCGCAGCTCGGCGAGACCGAGGTGAACCCCCGGATGCGCGCCGCGCTGGACTACATCGTGCGCGAGCAGGAGGCCGACGGAAGCTGGTTCGGCCGCTGGGGCGTCAACTACATCTACGGCACCTGGTCGGCGCTGTGCGGCCTCAACGCGGCGGGCTGGACGGCGGAGCACCCGACCGTGCGGCGCGGCGCGGAATGGCTGCTGCGCATCCAGAACGAGGATGGCGGCTGGGGCGAGGATTGCGAGAGCTACAAGCTCGACTACCGCAGCTATGAGAAGGCGCCTTCCAATCCCTGTCAGACGGCCTGGGCGCTGCTCGGGCTGATGGCGGCGGGCTATGTGGACGATCCCGCCGTCGCGCGCGGCGTCGCCTATCTTCAGGCGCAGCAGGACGAGACGGGGCTGTGGAACCAGGAGGCCTATACGGGCGGCGGCTTCCCGCGCGTCTTCTACCTCCGCTACCACGGCTATGTGCGCTTCTTCCCGCTCTGGGCCGTGGCGCGCTACCGCAACCTGCGCAAGGGCAACGCGACCCAGCCGTCCTGGGGCCTCTGAGCCACCCGTGACCTCGATCCCCCCGATCCTCCTCGCCGCGACGGGCCTGCGGCGGGAGGCCCGGATCGTGTCCGGCCCCGGCATCCTCGCCATCTCCGGCGGCGGCGACGCCGCCTGGCTGGAGGCGGAGCTGGAACGGCTGGCGCCCCAGGTGCGCGGCATCCTGAGCACCGGCCTGGCCGGCGCCCTCGCCCCCGGGCTGGAACCGGGCGACTGGGTGGTGGCCGGCGCGGTGCTCGACGGCTACAGCCGCATCCCCACCCAGCCGGAATGGACGGAGTGGCTGCTGCACTACCTGCCGGGCGCCATGCCGGGACTGGTGGCGGGGTCTGACGAAATGGTCACCGGCGCGCGGTGGAAGGCCAATCTGCGCAAGGCTTCCGGCGCCGTGGCGGTGGACATGGAATCGCATGTCGCGGGGCGAGTGGCGCAGCGGCACGGGCTGCCCTTCGCCGTGGCGCGCGTGATCTCGGATTCCGCGCGGCGCAACCTGCCCCCGGCCGCCATGGTGGGCATGCGGCCGGACGGGCGCATGGCGCCGCTCGCCGTGCTCGGCTCGCTGCTGCGCGACCCGCTTCAGATCCCGGCGCTGGTGCGCACCGGGATCGAGGCGGAGCGGGCGTTCCGCGCGCTACTCCGCGGCAATCGTCGCCTGGGCGCCGGGCTTGGTGCTCCCACCGTGCTTGGCGCTCTTCGTGCGGCGGATCTCCACTAGCTTCTTCTCCACATGACCGGAGAAGACGAACTGCGCCGGGCGCTGGTTCTCGATCGAGATATCGGGCGCCATCGGCCCTTCCGTCCGCACGCCGCGCAGGAAGACCATCGCCGCCTTGAGCGGGTTCTGCACCGTGTGCTTCACCGCCGAGGCCTCGAAGCCGGAATGGACCATGCAGTCGGCGCACTTCTCATAGTTACCGACGCCGTACTTGTCCCACTCCGTGTCGTCCATCAGTTCGCGGAAGGTCTTCGCATAGCCTTCGCCGAGCAGGTAGCAGGGCTTCTGCCAGCCGAAGACCGTGCGCGTCGGGTTGCCCCAGGGCGTGCAGGCATAGGCCTCGTTGCCGGCCAGGAAGTTCAGGAACATGGTGGACTGGCTGAAAGGCCACTTCTTTCCACCCTTGCCGCGCGCCAGGATGCCGCGGAACAGCTCCTTGGTCTTGGTGCGGTTCAGGAAGTGCTGCTGGTCCGGCGCGCGCTCATAGGCATAGCCCGGGGAGACGGTGATGCCGTCCAGGCCGATCGCCTTCATGTCGTCGAAGAAGTCGGCGGTCTGCTGCGGGTCGGCATCGTTGAACAGCGTGCAGTTGATGCTGACGCGGAAGCCCTTGCTCTTCGCGAGCTTGATGGCCGCGACGGCCTTGTCATAGACGCCCGTCTGGCAGACCGACTTGTCGTGCATCGCCTCGTTGCCATCCAGGTGGATGGACCAGGTGAAGGCGGGATGCGGCTTGTAGTCGTCGATCTTCTTTTCCAGCAGAAGAGCGTTCGTGCAGAGGATCACGAACTTCTTCTTCGCCAGATAGCCCTCGACGATCTTCGGCATCTCCTTGTGCAGCAGCGGCTCGCCGCCCGCGATCGAGACGACGGGGGCGCCGCATTCGTCGATCGCCTCCATGCACTCGTCATAGGAAAGCCGCTGGTTCAGGATTTCCGACGGATAGTCGATCTTGCCACAGCCCGCGCAGGCGAGGTTGCAACGGAACAGGGGCTCCAGCATGAGCACGAGCGGATAGCGCTTCCGCCCGGAAAGGTGCTGCCTGAAAATATAGGACCCGATGCGGGCCGCCTGCAGCATGGGGATGCCCAAAGCCGCGCTCCTTGCTGTCTCTCACGGCCGCCGCGACGGGCGGCCAGGTTCCATCTCAACATGCCACCGGGCACCCGGCCCGGACGGCTCTCCCGGCGGGCCGAGCCGTCCCGGGCGATCCACCCCGGGCCGTTCTCCCGGACCGGCTTCCGACACGATCCGGCGGGCAGGCCCGGCCAGGATTCGCGAGCTTCCTCCGCCTCCTAGCACGCATGTCCGGACCGCACGCCCGCACAGGCCGCACATCGGCCCTGCCCTCCACACCAAGGCCCTCGCGACTGGCCCGTCCGGAGCGGTTCCCGGGCTGGTGAAGGACAGGTCAGGCGGTTTCAGACCGTGCCGGTCGGGTTCATCCTTCCTGATTGGGGCCGAGGGTGCAGGGCAACAAGCCGGTGAGCCCGTTCTTCCACCGGCATTGTGGCCGATCCGCCACAGTCCGGACCGCCCTGCCGCCACGGCCGGGCCGAAGCCCGCCAGGGGGTCGCGAAGGCCAACCCACGCAGCTTTGTGCCGGGCTGCCGCGCGCCATCCACCGGCCGGGCTTGCCAAGCGGCAACGCGCCAGGGAAACACGGGCATGCCCATATCCCGCCGGCAGGCGCTCCTCGCGGCCGCCCTGCTTCCCGCCCTCGCCCCCGTCGCCATGGCCCAGGCCGCCGATCCCGCCGCGGCGCAGATCGAGCGGCTGCATGCCGCGCTGCTCGACGTGATGAGGCGGGCGCAGGCGCTGGGCGTCCAGGGGCGCTACCAGCAGCTCGCCCCGGTGGTGCAGGCGGTCTTCGACATCCCGGCCATGTCGCGCTTCGCCGTGGGGTCCCGCTGGTCCTCCTTCACCCCGCAGGAGCAGCAGGCGGTCATCCAGGCTTTCACCCGGATGACCGTGGCCAGCTACGCCAGCAATTTCGACGGCTACAGCGGCCAGAGCTTCGAGACCCAGCGGGTCGAGGCCCGGGGCGACGAGAAGATCGTGGTGAGCCGGCTGCTGAACCCCTCCGGCAAGCCGGTGGACCTCACCTATCGCATGCACCAGGCGGACGGGGCCTGGCGCATCACCGATGTGCTGCACGACTCGATCAGCGAACTGAGCATCCGCCGGTCGGAATTCGCCGCTTCCGTCCGCCAGGGCGCGGCGACGCTGGTGCAGCGCTTGAACGAGCTCAGCGACCGGCTGATGAAGCCGGCCTGAGACCCGGCTCCCCGCCGCTCATCGCTTCCCGGCCGCCGGCCTCGCCAGCAGCGCCGGTTGCAACAGCAGGATCACCAGCAGCACGCAGGCGAGCGAGATCATCAGCAGCCGCCCCATGCTCGCCGTGCCCGGATGGGTGGAGAGCCAGAGGCTGCCGAAGCCCGTCGCCGTGGTCAGGGCGCTGAAGACGATGGCCCGGGTCAGGCTGCTGGACAGCAGCGCCGCCTCACCCTGCCGCCAGGCCATCACGTAATAGATGTTGAAGGCCACGCCGATGCCGAAGAGCAGCGGCAGGGCGATGATGTTGGCGAAGTTCAGCGCCTCCCCCAGCACCACGCAGGCGCCCAGGGTCAGCAGCCCGCTGGCGATCACCGGCAGGATGGTCAGCAGCACGTCCCGCACCCGCCGCAGCACGAAGGCCAGCAGCAGGGTGATGACGATGGCCGAGAGCACCCCGGCCTGGAGGAAGGCATGGACGATGCTGTCCCCGGCCTCCTGCAACGAGATCGGCGCGCCGGTGGCCTGGGGCGCCACCGCCTGCACTGCGGCGGCGAAGCGGCGCAGCGCCTCGTTGCTGCTGGTGCCGCCCTGCGGGAAGACCTGTACCCGCGCCCGCCCGTCGGGTGCCACCCAGTCGGCCCGCAGCTCAGGCGGCAGCGTTTCCACCGTCACCGGCCCGGCCGAGAGCATGTCGCGGATCTGGGCCAGCAGCACGCGCAGCGGGGTGATCACCGCCTCCGAGGCCCGGGCCCGGACATCCGGCGAGGCGCCCGCCAAGCGTTCCAGCGCCGTGGCGAGGCTGCGCGCGGCATCGGCCCCGGCCCCGCTTTGGGCATCCTTCGCCTCCCCCGCCGCACGGCGCAGCCCGGCGGCTGTGGCGCGGAAATTCTCCACCACCTCGGCGTCGGTGGGCGGCGGGCGGACACTGACCGGGTCCAGGGTCAGGGAGAGGAGATCGGCCGCGTCCTGGATGGCCGCCAGCTTCTCCTCCTGCTGACCCGGCACGAAGCTGTCCAGGGTGACGACCTGGGCCACCTCGGGCAGCGGCGCGATGCGCTTCGCCAGCGAGTCGGCCTCGGCCAGCGAGGGCATCAGCACGTCGATCGTATAGGGGGAGCGGTCGGGGTCCTTCATCAGGTCCTCGATCGTCGAGACCGACTCCACTTTCTCACTGCGCAGGTGCAGCGGGTTGAAGTCGAAGGTCAGCCGCGGCATCAGCGCCACCGATCCGACGGCCAGCAGAACCGCGGCGGCGATCACCCCCCGGTGGTGGCGGTGCAGCCAGGTCTCGACCGGGGCCAGAGCGGCGAAGCCGACCTCCCGCGCCTCGCCCGCCGGGCGCAGCAGGGTCAGGAGTGCCGGCAGCAGCGTGATGCTGAGCACGAAGGCCACCACCATCCCCACCCCGGCGATGGCCCCGAGCTCCGAGACGCCGATATAGCTGGTGGGCAGGAAGGCGAAGAACCCCGCCGCGATGGCCGCCGCCGCCAGGGCCAGCGAGCCGCCCACGGCATTCCCGGCCGCCACCAGCGCATCGCCCAGCGCGGGGTGGCGCAGGCGCTCCGCCCGGGCGCGGACCGAGACCTGGATGCCGAAATCCACCCCCAGCCCGACGAAGAGAGGGATGAAGGCCACCGAGATCAGGTTGAAGCGCCCGATCACCAGCAGCCCCGCCCCGGCGGTCAGCACCAAGCCGAGGATGGTGCTGAGCAGGATCGCCAGGGTGAAGCGCCAGGAGCGCACGGCGAGCCAGACCATGGCGACGAGGCAGACGACCATGGCGATGCCCATCAGCGAGGCGCCTTCCGCCAGGGTGGCGAACTCCTCGTCGGAAAGCGGCACGCTGCCGGTCAGCCGAACGGTCACGCCCCGCGCCGCGTCCAGCCCCAGCTCGCGCGCCGCCTCGCGGATCGCGGCGCTGGCCCGGGCGCCGGGCTCCAGCGAGCCATAGTCGAGCTTCGCCTGGACCAGAATGAACTTGCGGGTCTCCCGCACCCCGGCCGGCTGGTCGGAGAACAGATTGCGCCAGGAGAAGAAGCCCGGCCCGCCCTCCGCCACGGCGCCAAAGCTGGCGGCCAGGGCCTCCAGCGGGCGGCGGATGTCCTCCAGCTTCGCCTGGCCACGCTCCACACCGAGCAGCACCGTGTCCAGCGCCCCCATTACCCCGCGCAGGCTGGGATCGGCGGCCAGCGGCCCAAGGAAGGGTTGGGCCTGGATCAGTTGGTCGGCATTCGCCTGCACCTCCGCCAGCGGCAGCAGCATCAGCCCGTAGCGGGCGAAGAAGGAGCCGCCATCGGGACGCCGGACAGTGCGGAACAGGTCCTCCCTGGCCTTGAGCCGGTCATAGAGCCGCGCCGCCCCGAGTTCCGCTAGTTCCGGCGTTGCCCCGTCCAGCACCACCACCGTCATGTCCTGGTTCTGCGGGAAGGCGGCGTTGAGGGCGATCTCCCGCTGCCGGTAGGGCAGGTCCGGGGAGATCAGCTCCGCCGTATCGGTCGTCATGGCGAAGTGCCGGCTGCTGTACAGGCCGGCGGCCCCGGTCAGCAGCAGGGCCAGCAGCAGGACCCACCAGGCATGGCGACAGCAGGCGCCGACGATCCGCCCCGTGAGCGAGTCTGGCGCGACGGCGGACGGGTTATGGGGCGGCTGAGCCATGCAATCCGGCATCCTCTGGCATGGCCCGCGAGAGCCGGTGGCGCGCCGCCTGCCCCCGTTCCCCTTGCTTCCGGCCCGACGGCCGGGGCGGCACCCAGGGATGTGACGAGGTCGTGACGTTGCGTCCCGGCCGGGCGGTGGCTAAGCAAAGGAAGCCGGTCGGGGGTTGCCCGGCGCTATCATCGGTGTTGCCCATGTCGTCAAGACCCGTGCCGCCCGGAGCGTTCGACGGCAATGCCGAACACCCGGCCGAATGGGATGTCCCGCTCAACAGCATGATCGTGGCCGCGGCCGACAAGACCGCACGCTACTGGACCTTCGACAAGCCCGGCCGCATCCGCATCGGCAGCCATGACCACATGGTGATGTTCGCCCGGATGCTGCTGGAGACGCACAACCCCTACAAGCCGCGCGTGCTGGACTGGCCGAAGCTGGACCCGGAGGCGCATGCTCGCCTCACCGGTCTGCCGATCTGGGACATCGCCGTGCAGACCGAGGGGCGCGCCTCGCTGCGCGTGCTCGACTACGCCGCCACCGTCCAGGACCCGCTGCTCAAGGAAGCGATGGTCATGGATGGGAACGAGGAGGCGCGCCACAAGGTGGTGCTGTCCAACCTCGTCGAGGCCTATGGCGTGGTGCTGGAGCCGGAGCCGGAATACACGGGCTTCCAGGACACCGAATGGGGCTGGATGCGCACGGGCTACAGTGAGTGCATCGACAGCTTCTTTGCCTTCGGCCTGTTCGAGGCGGCGCGGCGCTCCGGCTTCTTCCCGCCCGACCTGGTGGAGACCTTCGAGCCGGTGATCCAGGAGGAAAGTCGGCACATCCTCTTCTTCGCCAACTGGGCGGCATGGAAGCGCAAGCAGCAGCCCTTGTGGCGCAAGCCCTATTTCCTCGCCAAGACCGCCGCCGTCTGGGCGGTGCTGGTCTGGGACCGGCTGGTGATGGCGCGCGACATGAGCGGCGCCTCCAAGGACACGAACTTCACCGCCAATTCGCAGTCCATCGGCGTCAGCATGAGCGCGGCGGAGCTGATCGACATCTGCCTCGCCGAGAACGACCGGCGGCTGGGCGGCTACGATCCCCGCCTGCTGCGGCCGACGACGGTGCCCTTCTTCATCCGGATCGCGCGCCGATTCATGCGCGATCCGAAGCCCAAGGAAGCGGCCCAGGCCGCCTGAGACCCTCCCCGTGAGCCACGACACCATCATCCACCGCATCGTCCGGCCGGCGGTGCGGCGGGTCGCACCGACCGGCGTGACCCCCAACCAGATCACCACGCTGCGCCTGCTGGGCGGTATCGCCGCCGCCCTGGCCTTCGCTGGCCCCGCGCCCTGGCCCGCCATCGGAGGCGGGATCTTCCTGTTCTCCATGCTGCTCGACCGGGCGGATGGCGAGCTGGCGCGGCAGACCCGGCAGTTCAGCGCGGGTGGCCACCGCTATGACCTGATCAGCGACTGCTCCTCGAACATCATCGCCTTCATCGGCATCGGCGTGGGGCTGATGCACAGTCTGGATTTCACCGGGCCGCTGCTGGGCGTGGTGGCCGGCCTCGGCATCGGGGCGCTGTTCTGGCAGCTCAACGTGCTGAAGCTGGGCGAGCTGCGCGGCTACCAGATCGCGCCGGGCCTGACCGTCGATCCGGACGATGCCATGGTCTTCGTGCCCGTCCTGGTCTGGCTCGGCCTTTCCGAGCCCATGCTCTGGGCCGCCGCGGTCATCACGCCGCTGGCCGCCCTCTGGCTGGGCCTGACCGGGCGGCGGCGGGACCGGATCGCCTCCTGAACCGCTCCTACCTTTCCATCTCTCCAAGGATACCCAGGCACGGCATGGAAGCCTCCGGTCGCTCCCAGTCCCGGCTCGTCCGGCTGCTTCTTCTCACGCCCCTGCTGGGCCTTGGCGCCTGCCAGTCGCTGCTGCAGGAAGGCACGGCCGATGTCGCTGGCATCGGCGGCGCCGCCCTGGCGACGGCGGTGACGGATAACGGCGCCGTGGCGACCGGCATTGGCTTCGGCGTCCGCGCGGTCGCCCAGGCCGGACTGCAATACGCCTTCCGCAAGGCCCAGCATTCCGAGCAACAGGCCATCGCCGATGCCGCCGGTCCGGTGCCCCTGGGCCAGGTGGCGGATTGGAAGGTCGTCCACGACACCGCCATCCTCCCGGACCAGCATGGCAAGGTCACGGTGGTCCGCGAGATCGGCGGCCAGGACCTGCGCTGCCGCGAAATCATCTTCTCCGTCGAGGAGCAGGCGAAGCAGGGCGTGAAGCAGGAATTCTTCACCGCCGCGATCTGCCGCAACAAGGAGGGCTGGTCCTGGGCCAGCGCCGAGCCCGCTACCGAGCGCTGGGGCGCGCTCCAGTGAGGGCCACAGTGAGGACTGGGGGCTGGCTGGCCCTGCTTTCTGCCGGGATGCTCGCGGGATGCAGTTCCGCCGGCGGCATCGTCGGCGGCATCGCCGGCATCGCCACCGGCGCGGCGACCACGAACCCGGCGGTGGGCTATGCCGTGGCGGTGGGGGTCGAGGCCGGCACCAACGCGACCGTGAAATACGTGACCCGCAAGCTGCACCAGGGCGAGCAGGACGCGATCAGCGCGGCGGCAGGAACGGCGGCGCCCGGCGTCCCGGTCGCCTGGGAGGTCGAGCACTCCCTGCCATTCGGCTATGCGGACGCGAAGGGGAAAGTCGAGGTGGTGCGGGAGATCGACTCCCCCCTGACGCGTTGCCGCGAGCTGGCGCTGACCGTGGAAGGGGATGCACAGACCTTCCTGGGCATGATCTGCCGGCAGGACAGCGGTTGGAAATGGGCCAATGCGGAGCCCGCGACAGCGAGATGGGGCGCCCTGCAATAGCCGCCCCGGCCTCCGGTCAGGCGGAGGCCTGGACCTCCTCCACGGCGGCAAGGAGCCGCTCGAAATCCCCCTGCCCCAGCGCGCCGATGCAGCCGATGCGGAAGCTCTCCGCCTGGGTCAGCTTGCCCGGGTAGATCAGGAAACCACGCTCCGCCAGCGCGTCGTAGAAGCGCCGGAAGTCGAAGTCCTCCGGCGAGCGGAAGGTGGCGATAATGGGCGCCTGCACCGCCTCATCGAGGTAGAGGGTGAAGCCCAGGCGCCGCATCCCCTCTAGCAGAGTGCGGAGATTGTTGCCGTAGCGCGCCCGTCGCGCCTCCGGCCCGCCCTCGGCCTCCAGCAGCCGCAATGCCTCGACCAGCGCGGCGACCACCTGCACCGGCGGGGTGAAGCGCCACTGGCCATTGCCCTCGAAGCCGCGCCACTGCGCCTCCAGGTCCAGGCTGACGGAAGGGCTGTTGCCCTTTCGCGCCGCCAGGACCTCCTCGCGCACCAGGGCAAAGCCGATCCCCGGCACGCCCTCCAGGCATTTGTTGGAGGAGGCCAGCACCGCCGCCACCGGCTGAGCGGACAGGTCGATCGGCAGGGCGCCGAAGCTGCTCATCGCGTCCAGCAGCAGGTGCCGTCCCGCCTGCGCCACGGCGGCGGCGATCTCCGGCAGGGGGTTCAGGATGCCGGTGGTGGTCTCGCAATGGACCAGCACGACATGGGTAACGGCGGGATCGCCGCGCAGCGCCTCGGCGACGCGGGCGGGTTCCACCACTTGGTCCTCCGGCCAGCGTAGCGCCTCCACCTGCCGTCCCATGCGGCGGGCGATGGCGACCATGCGCTCGCCATAGGCACCATTGCAGAGGACCAGCAGCTTGTCTTCCGGCGCAACCAGCGTGGCGATCGCGGCCTCGACGATGAAGGTGCCGGAACCCTGCAGGGGCACCGCCACATGGCTCCCCTGCCCCTTCGTGACATCCAGCAGCCGCTGCCTCAGCTCCGCGGTCAGGGCGATGAAGCCTGGATCACGCGAGCCCCAGTCCCGCAGCATGGCCTGACGCGTCCGGAGCTGCGTGGTCAGCGGGCCCGGCGTCAGGAGGATGGGAGTCGGTCCGGCCGTCATCTCAGTGCTTTCCCATTCCACCTGCCAGCGCGGGGCCGCCGAAACCGGGTCCGGAGGCATCCCAGCGCCAGACGATCAGCCCCGGCAGGCCCAGGGCAATGTCGCGCAGCCGCCGGATCAGCGCCAGGGCCAGCGCCTGGTCGGCGGGAATGCCGAAAAGGCCGCAGAGCAGGACATAGCCGCCCTCCTGCACGCCCAGTGCGCCGGGAATGAAGAAGCCGGCGCTGCGTACCGCCTGGCCCAGGCTCTCGATCACCATGGCCTCGGCGAAGCTGGCCTCGATGCCCAGCAGCCACATGGCCGCCCAGGTCTCCACCACGCCGATCAGCCAGGAGGCCAGATGCCCCGCACCGCTTCGCCAGAGATGCGCCGGCTGGCGATAGAGGCGCAGCACGGCCTCGTTCAGCCCGGTCATGTCGCCGAGCGAGGCCCAGCCGGCCCGGGCGGCGAAGCGCGGCAGCAGCTTCTCCACCAGCCGGAACAGGCCAAAACGTTGCGCCAGCATGAAGGCGACGGTCAGGCCGCCGCCCAGCAGCGTGGCCGCGATCAGCCAGTGCGTCACCGTGTCGCCGCCCTCATGCGGGATCAGCAGCAGCACGGCCACGCCCATGAGCGAGAAGACGATCTGCGAGGCCATCTCCGTGGCAAGATCGACGGCGATGCTGGCCACTACGCGAATGCGCCCGACGCCGCGCCGGAGCAGAAGCTGCGCCCGCGCCAACTCGCCCGCCACCTGCACGAAGGGCAGCATGGCATTGGCCGATTCCCGCACCCAGCGCAGCTTGGTGAGTGTCAGCAGCCCCGGCCTGCGCGAGTCCTCGATCAGCGGCTGCCAGCCCAGGGCGGAGCAGAAGATCTGCGGCACATGCAGCGCCGCCACCAGCAGCAGGCCCCAGCCCGTCTGGAGCAGCAGCGCCAGGATCTGGGCCGGGTCGCTGGTGAGGATCAGCGTCAGGAAGGCGGCGAGGCCGATGACGAGGCTGAGGGCGGTGGACCAGATCACGCGGAAGGTGCCTCCGCGAGGGGCCGGGCGAGGAAGGCCCGGAAACGCCGCGCCACCTCCGGCGGCTTGACCGTGGGCCGGCCCAGCTTCGCCATGGAGCCAGGGGCGATCCGGGCATGGATCAGCGCCGGACCACCCTTGGCCAGAGCCTGCCGGAACGCGGCCTCGAACCCGTCCAGCGAGGCGCAGGAGAAGGCGGCGCGATAGCCGCAGGCCAGCGCGACGGCGGCGAAATCCACCGAGGCGGAGACCGTCGCCTGCCCGCCCGTCGAGTCGTGCACGCCATTGTCCAGGATCACATGGACCAGCCGCCCCGGCGCATGGGCGCCGATCGTGGCGAGGCTGCCGAGCTCCATCAGCGCCGCGCCGTCGCCATCCAGCACCACCACGGGCCGCGGGCTGTTCAGGGCGATGCCCAGCCCCATGCCGCTGGCCCCGCCCATGGAGCCGACCTGATAGAGATGCTGCTCCCGGTCCGCGAGGGTGAAGAGTTCCCGCCCGCATTTGCCGGTGGTGGCGACGACCGCCGCGTCCTCCGGCACGATGGAGAGGAAACGCTCCAGCACGGCGGCACGGGCGGGACGCCCGCCCTCCCCCGGATGGTCGGTGCGCCGGCCCGGCGGCGGCAGGAGCCGCGATGCCTGGTCCAGCGGGCTGTCGGCCACGTCGCCCTTGCGCATGACGAAGGCATAGGGAAGCCCGGTCGCCTCCATCCGCGTGACGGCCTGCGCCAGGGCCGGCGCCAGGGCGGTGGGATCAGCGGGAAAAGGCGCCTGTTCCAGCCGCATCAGGGCGATCAGGTCCTGGGTGATCTCCCCCATCAGCTCGTGCTGCGGCTCGTCCGGGATGCCCGGTTCCCCGCGCCAGGTGGTGACGAAGAGGGTGGGGATGCGGAAAGGGTGGTTCAGCGAGGTGAGCGGGTTGACCGCGTTCCCCAGCCCCGAATTCTGGCACATCACCACGGTCCGACGCCCCGCCAGCCAGGCACCGGCGGCGATGGCCACAGCTTCCCCCTCGCTGGCCGCGCCGACATAGGCGAGGCCCGGCGCGGAAAGCACGCCGTTGATCAGCGGGGTCAGAAAGGAGCAGGGCACGCCTGTGTAGAAGTCGAAGCCGGTCTTTCCGGCTTCGTGGAGGAACTCCGATGCTGTGATCATGGTCTCAGGTGAAGTTTCGGGCCTCGGCGAGGTCGGTCAGCGTGTCCACGTCGAGCCAGTGGCCGGTGAAGTATTTCACCCGCACCGGATGCTTCGCGGCGAGGCGCGTTAGCAGCAGCGGCATGTCACCGCCCTCCAATAGACCCTCGGCCGCCATGGCGTCGAGTTCCTCGCCCAGCCACTGGGCCCCGCGGGCGCTGAAGCGGGCAAGGCCGATCCATTCGCCGCAGCTTTCCTCAGAGGCCGAGCCGCCATGTGTCATGGAGACGAGATGCGCCGGCGCGTCGTCAAGATAGTCGCCGGAGAAGCGTTTGTCGGCCACCACGCCGTCGCGCTTGTTCGGGCGGGTGCTGTCCTGCGTCTTATCCAGCGCATCCACCGCCACGACGATGTCGGCGGAGGAGGAGAGCAGGCTGTCCAGGATGTAGCGGCGGAACAGCACGTCGCCATAGGCGATCACCGTCTCGCCCTGGAGCGCCTCGCGCGCCTGGGCCAACGACCAGGTTTCGCCCGTTTCGGCGTAGCGATCGTTGTCGATCATCTGCACGCCGGACATCACGACCGCTTCCTTGCGGTATCCACGCACCACCGATACGTCGCGGACGCCGCTCTCGCGCAGCGTGCCGACGAGGCGCTGCATCAGTGACTGGCCGCGCACATCGACCATGCATTTCGGCTGGTCCGCAGTGAGGCCACCGAGTTCGCCGCCCGAGGCGGCCAGCACCACGGCGCCCGCCGCCGCGCGGGCCGGAAGGTAGCGCTTTTCGGCATCCTCCAGCTCGGCATTGCCGGCGAGGCGGAAAATGTCCTTCACCGAGGCGACGCTGCCTTCCACGCGCATCAGCGACTCATCTTCATGGATGCGTGCCGCCGTCTCGCGCATCGCCGTGATCGAGGCACGCAGCAGGTGGTTGGCCCAGATGATGGTGGAGATGCCGGCCTGGCGGAACAGGTCCGTCGGCGTCGCGTAGTACATGGTCGGCACGATCACGAGCGGGCAGCGGTTGCCCCAGCGTTCCGCGAAGGTGAAGATCTCGTCGGCCTTCGCCTTCTTCGAGTGGATCAGGATCGCATCAGCCCCGGCCGCGTGATAGCGCTCGGCCCGGTGCAGCGCCTCTTCCATGCTGTGTCCGGAGATCAGCGCCTCGACACGCGCGACCAGGACGAAGTCGTCATCCGTCTGGCTGTCCTTGCCGGCCTTGATGCGGCCGCAGAACTCGTCGATGTCGGCGAGTGGCTGCGCCTCCCCGATGAAGGAGTTGGTCTTCGGGAAGAGCTTGTCCTCGATGCAGACACCAGCAATGCCGCGCTCACAGAGCTTGCGCACGAAGCGGCGGACATTGTTGAAGTTGCCGTGGCCGGTATCGCCGTCCACCAGGATCGGCAGTGTCGTCGCATCGGCCATGTATTCGAGCACGTCGAGCACCTGGGTCCAGGACGCCTCGTTGCTGTCGCGCAGGCCGAGCGCGGCGGAGGTCGTGAGTCCGGAGGCCCAGACGCCGCGGAAGCCGGCCTCCTCCACGATCTTCGCGGAGAGGCCGTCATGGGCCTCCATCAGGAAGGAAAGGGTCGGCGAGGTGATTTCCCGGCGCAGAGCCGCAAAGCGGCTTTCCTTCCGCCGCGACAGGTCCGGGCGCGGCGAGGCGAGCTGATCCAGATCACTTCTCAAAGCTTGGTTCCCCAACAGCCGGGATAGGTGCGCCAAGACACCGTTGGCCGGTCTTGCCTACATCGAACTGTCATCCTTATCGTTCAATGGGCCGGAAGCCAGAAACGGAAACCTTGATTTGTCGTCATATCTTGCTGCGCCGCAATGTTCGGCTGTCGCGATTATCCTGGCCGCGGGTGTCGGACAGCGTCTGGGCCGTGCTGATGACAGGCCCAAGATCCTGCTGGAGTTCGGTGGCCAGAGCCTTCTCGCACGGCACCTTGTAGCCCTGAAGGCGCATGGCATCCAGCAGGTGGCCATCACCATCGGTTATCAAGGTAATCTGATCCGGGAAGAGGTCGAACGCCTCGACTGGCAGGGCCAGGTCCGCTTCGTGGAGAACCCGGATTTCCGTCAGGGCAGCCTCGTGTCGCTGGCCGTGCAGGCGGAAACGCTGCGGCAGGGTGTGCCGGTGCTGCTGATGGATGGCGACGTGCTCTACGATCCCGCCATGCTTGGCCGTCTGCTGCGCGCGCCGGGAGAGAACCTGCTGCTGGTGGACCGGGAGATCGAGCCGGGGGACGAGCCGGTGAAAATCTGCTTCCGCGACGGGCTGATCGTGGATTTCCGCAAGAAGCCCGAACGTGTGCATGACTGGCATGGAGAGTCCGTGGGCTTCTTCCGCTTCTCTCCGGAGATGGCAGAGCTTCTGGCGACTCGTTGCGAGGACTATGTCCAGCGCGGGGAAAGGCGTGTCGAATACGAGGAGGCGATCCGTGACCTGATCCTGTCCGAGCCGGCGCGTTTCCAGGCGGTGGAAATCAGCGACCTGCCCTGGACCGAGATCGACTTCCCCGAGGACGTCCTCCGTGCGGAGAACGTGATCCTTCCACATCTTCAGGTTGTGAGCCCGGCATGAACGAGACTCTGAAGCTTTCCGTTCCGGTGGAGGCAGGCCCCCTCTCCGCGGATGATGCGGCGCATTATGCGGAGACCGGATGGGTTGCGGCGCGTGGCTTCTACAGCCCCGAGGAAGCAGCTGCGATCTCGCGCTGGACGAACGAACTGGTGGCTGCGCCCGAAGTGCCGGGTCGTCACATGGTCTATCGTGAGGACAGCCTGCTGCGCAGCGACGAACGCGTGATCCAGCGCATCGAGAACTTCTGTCCCTTTCACCAGGGCTTCATGGATCTCGTCCGAGACAGCCGACTGGAGTTGGCCGTGGCCCAGCTGATGGGCGGGCCGGTGACACTCTTCAAGGACAAGATCAACTTCAAGATGCCGGGCGGCGCGGGTTTCGAGCCGCACCAGGACCAGCAGGCGGGCTGGTCGGTCTATGCCCCGATCTTCGTCACCGCTCTGGTCTGCATCGACCGCGCCACGGAGGAAAACGGCTGTCTGCAGATGACGGACGCGCCGCGTCTGGCCGGATTGATCGGGGAGGAATGGAAGCCGTTAAGCGCCGAGCAGATGGCGAAGTTCCATCTCATTTCCGTGCCGACGGAACCGGGTGATGTGCTGTTCTTCGACAGCTATGCCCCCCATGCCTCGGAGGCAAACATGACCGCTGCGGCGAGGCGGATCCTGTACCTGACGTACAACCTGCTTTCGGATGGCGATCACTGCGCCCAGTACTTCGCGGACAAGCGCGCGAATTTTCCGCCAGATGTCGAACGTGAACCTGGCAAGAACTACAAGTTCCGAGTCTGACGGGGCGGTTCGTGGTTTTGGGGATCGCCCCAGAACCACCCCCCCTGCTGAGGGGGCTGTGGGGTTGTGGTATTGTTATGGTGTAAGTGGGATTTGGATGCGGGGACAGGATTTGAACCTGTGACCTTCAGGTTATGAGCCTGACGAGCTACCGGGCTGCTCCACCCCGCGTTGGGTGAGTGTGTGATGCGGTGATGGCGATCGGGTCGGTGTGTTGTGTGTGTAGGTTCCCATCGGGCGGCCTGGCGGCGACCGACTCTCCCGCGTCTTGAGACGCAGTACCATGGGCGCTGAGGCGTTTCACGGCCGAGTTCGGGATGGGATCGGGTGTGGCAGCCTCGCTAGGGCCACCAGGCCACCGGATGGGAACCGTGGAGGTGTGTGTAGTGTACCGACCTGATGCGCTGGGTGATGGAGGATCTGGGCCTTGTGGCTTTATGGGGCTTTGGGGCTGGGGGGAGCGGGGTATCGGGTGTTGTGAGTGTGTGTTGCTGACTGAGCGGGTGCGCTTTGGTGCTGCGCGCGGTGTCCCTTGTTGAGGGGGACTGCGGCGGCGGGGGAGTGATGGAGTTCGATCGGGCGATTAGGATCGCTCGGCTGCATCCGTTACCGGACTTCCACCTGCGACCTATCGACGTGGTGGTCTTCCACGGCCCTTGGGGAGACCTGGTTTTGAGGCTGGTTTCCCGCTTAGATGCCTTCAGCGGTTATCCGTTCCGTACTTAGCTACCCGGCGATGCTCCTGGCGGAACAACCGGTGCACCAGAGGTACGTCCATCCCGGTCCTCTCGTACTAGGGACAGATCCTCGCAAGTCTCCAACACCCATGGCAGATAGGGACCGAACTGTCTCACGACGTTCTAAACCCAGCTCACGTACCGCTTTAATCGGCGAACAGCCGAACCCTTGGGACCTGCTCCAGCCCCGGGATGCGATGAGCCGACATCGAGGTGCCAAACCTCCCCGTCGATGTGGACTCTTGGGGGAGATCAGCCTGTTATCCCTAGAGTACCTTTTATCCGTTGAGCGATGGCCCTTCCACGCGGGACCACCGGATCACTAAGGCCGACTTTCGTCTCTGCTCGCGCTGTCGCGCTCGCAGTCAGGCGGGCTTATGCCTTTGCACTCAACAGCCGATGTCCGACCGGCCTGAGCCCACCATCGCGCGCCTCCGTTACACTTTGGGAGGCGACCGCCCCAGTCAAACTGCCCACCACGCAGGGTCCTGGCCCGGGCTAACCGGGCTCAGTGAGATGCCAGAAAGAAACAGGGTGGTATTTCAAGGTTGCCTCCACCTGAGCTAGCGCCCGGGTTTCGATGGCTCCCACCTATCCTACACAGTTCCTTCCTGGCACCACTGCGAAGCTGCAGTAAAGGTTCATAGGGTCTTTCCGTCTGACCACGGGTACCCCGCATCTTCACGGGGAATTCAATTTCGCTGAGTCTATGCTGGAGACAGTGGGGAAGTCGTTACACCATTCGTGCAGGTCGGAACTTACCCGACAAGGAATTTCGCTACCTTAGGACCGTTATAGTTACGGCCGCCGTTTACCGGGGCTTCGGTTCGATGCTTGCACATCTCCCCTTGACCTTCCGGCACCGGGCAGGTGTCAGACCCTATACGTCATCTCTCGATTTCGCAGAGCCCTGTGTTTTTACTAAACAGTCGCTACCCCCTGGTCTGTGCCACCCCACCTTGCTTGCGCAAGAAGGGGTCTCGCTTATCCCGAAGTTACGCGAGTAATTTGCCTAGTTCCTTCAGCATAGTTCTCTCAAGCGCCTCGGTATTCTCAACCAGTCCACCTGTGTCGGTTTCGGGTACGGTCTTTCTCGACAGCGCTATTTCCTGGGCTGCTTTGGCTGCCCCTCCAATCCGATAAGGAGGAACAACGGTTGGCAGCCGTCACGTCTGTCAGGCCCAGGAATATTCACCTGGTTTCCATCGACTACGGCTTTCGCCCTCGCCTTAGGGGCCGGCTCACCCTGCGCGGATTGACCTTGCGCAGGAACCCTTGGACTTTCGGCGACAGGGGTTCTCACCCTGTTTATCGCTACTCATGTCCGCATTCGCACTTCCGATACCTCCAGGAGCCCTCACGGGTCTCCCTTCGCAGGCCTACGGAACGCTCCGCTACCACTGCACTTGCGTGCAATCCACAGCTTCGGCACGTGGCTTGAGCCCCGTTACATTTTCGCCGCAAGACAGCTGATTAGACCAGTGAGCTATTACGCTTTCTTTAAAGGATGGCTGCTTCTAAGCCAACCTCCTGGTTGTTTTGGCCGTCTCACATGCTTTCCCACTTAGCCACGATTTGGGGGCCTTAGCTGGTGGTCTGGGCTGTTTCCCTCTCGACAATGGACCTTAGCACCCACTGTCTGTCTGCCGTCCTGTACTCTTCGGCATTCGGAGTTCGGTAGGGTTTGGTAGGGCTTTGGGCCCCCCTAGCCCTTCCGGTGCTCTACCTCCGAAGGTAATCGGACGACGATCTACCTCAATAGATTTCGCGGAGAACCAGCTATTTCCGAGTTTGATTGGCCTTTCACCCCTAGCCACAGCTCATCCCCGACTTTTTCAACAGGCGTGGGTTCGGTCCTCCAGTGGGTGTTACCCCACCTTCAACCTGGCCATGGCTAGATCACTCGGTTTCGGGTCTTCTGCCGGCAACTCAAGCGCCCTTATCAGACTCGCTTTCGCTGCGCCTACACCTCTCGGCTTAAGCTTGCTGCCAACAGAAACTCGCGGACCCATTATACAAAAGGTACGCCGTCACACTTCAAGAGTGCTCCGACTGCTTGTAGGCGCTCGGTTTCAGGTCTCTTTCACTCCCCTCGTCGGGGTGCTTTTCACCTTTCCCTCACGGTACTTGTGCACTATCGGTCGCCAAGGAGTATTTAGGCTTGGAGGGTGGTCCCCCCACGTTCAGACAGGGTTTCACGTGCCCCGCCCTACTCGAGGATCATGCCAGACACTACGCCTACGGGGCTATCACCCGCTCTGGCCGGCCTTTCGAGACCGTTCGGCTTCTTCTCGCACAATCACTGGCCTGCTCCGCTTTCGCTCGCCACTACTCGCGGAATCTCTGTTGATGTCTTTTCCTCCGGGTACTGAGATGTTTCAGTTCCCCGGGTTTGCCTCCAGCACCTATGAATTCAGTGCAGGATCTCCCATTCGGGAGGGGTTTCCCCATTCGGACATCCGCGGATCAACGATCGCTCGCATCTCCCCGCGGCTTTTCGCAGCGTGCCACGTCCTTCATCGCCTCTTGGCGCCAAGGCATCCACCGAACGCCCTTTGTTCACTCTATCTCTCTCCCGCCACCGCCCGCGCGCAGAACCAAGGCGCACCGGACAAGCGGCGAGCAGTTCACCGAGGCACTCGCTCAGTCACTCACACTCGTTCACTCGATAACTTGCTCTCTCGGACACGCCGTCCCGTGCCAGTCCGTGCCGCGCACACATCACCCCAAAAGGGGCATGCCTGCCTCGCACTTCCTGGCCGCTTCGACGTGCCAGATCCTATTCACCCTGTGAAAGATCACCGCTCCCCCGTCCCGCTCTCGCCTCGCCCGCCTG